>JBNKZU010000016.1:0-70431 GCA_050301795.1 Thiohalomonadaceae bacterium
GAAGTCACTGAGATCCTTCTCAGATTTGATACTTTTGGCTGCTTCTTTTGCGAAGGCTTCTAACTCTTTTCTATTCATCTTGCTTATCTCCCAGTTGGGTTAATGATAAGCAGATACACAATCTAATTTACAGTCTCCTATTTGTAAGAGTTTTTGTCATAAAGGTCTAAAGAAGTTTTTCGAAACTGGTTTAAAAGCGGGGGTACAGGCGTGCTTACATGATTTCTGATGCTTGTTTGAAGTTTAATGACTGAATTCACCGATCTTATTATGGTTTGCTATACCATGTGCCGCGTGCCTTGCCTCGGCGAATTAACAGGCCATTCTCAACTAGCTTTGCTAGACGGTTTTTTATAGTTGGCCTGGATACAGATGTAATCAGCTTTTCAGCCTCTTTAATCGTGATGCGTTGATGAGTATCAACGTACTCCATAATAACAACACTCTCCTGTGGTAAATCTGAATAGCTCATCAACTGTTTTGTCTTTTCGACCAAATGGTCTTTTTGACGTTTAAGTGTTGTCAGGAAAAAACGTAACCATGGTAGCCAGTCTTTTATTTCATTATTAAGCGTTCTTTGAGTTCTCTGTAATGCCAGATAATAGGATTCTTTATTTTTCTCAATGATGCTTTCAATGGATGCATAGGGAATATAACTATATCCAGCTTTTAAAAGTAGAAGAGTAACCAGAATGCGGGATAGTCTACCGTTACCATCTTGAAATGGGTGGATGGCTAAGAAAGCAACATTGAATACGGCGATTACGATCAAGGGATGATAGCTATTATCATCAAGGGCTTCTCTGATCCATGACAATAAGTTCTGCATCTCAATTGGCGTATCAAAAGGTGTGGTGGTTTCAAAGATGACTCCCAGACTAGACCCATCAGGAGCGAATGCTTCAACACTGTTTGAGTGCTTTTTATACTCTCCTCTATGTCGAGTATCTTTTTCTGAGTGTCTTAACAGCGTTAAATGCAACTGTTTAATGTGGTTCTCGGTGATCGGAATATCAGTATAGCTATCAAAAACCAGCTCCATAACCTCCGCATAGCCAGCCACCTCTTGCTCATCGCGGGTAAGAAATGAGGCTTTATTGACATCACTCAGTAAAGTCTCTATTTCGATATTACTGAGTCTTACGCCTTCGATACGCGTGGATGAACCGATACTCTCGATAGTAGCGACACGACGTAGCGCCTGAAGACGTTCAGGGTTTTGGTTGCTTCTTGCCCGCCAGTTTCCCTTGAACTCATCTATCTCGGAAATAAGGCGTAATAATTCGGGGGTGATTGATAATGATGATAAATCCATAATTGTCCAATTGGCGAATACGTTTATCCAATAATATCCAAATATATCCAAATTGCAAGAATACTATCCAATAGTGTCATGTATGAGTTTTTTTATGAATTAAGTTCGCAAATTCGGAGTTAAACTCCGAAAATAGATGGAATTGTTGGAGGTGGTTATCATTAGCATATTGTCATTTGACACTATCAAATGACAAAGCGTGAAAATGACTTTGTCTGATGACAGAAAATTGCGGTAGTGTTTTTCATCCGTCAAATGACAGACTTATGTATTCATTACATCCTGAGCGATTGATTTGCTAAGTCTCCTGGGGTTTATGACATATCCCCTTGGGGACGCCACATCCAAAAGGCTGCACATTCTGTGCAGCCTTTTTTCGTTTAGTCACCAATGATTTACTATGCTAATTTGAATGGAGGCATCTACATTGCTATAGATAATATATCCATTAGTCAGGCCTTATCAGCAGAAAATAGTTGCATATAAGATCGGATATGTCAGGATAATGGCTCTATTTGGAATAGTGTTAAGAGGATGTGAAAATGGGGATTTCAATGATAAGGACATTTTTCTTTATTCTGTTTTTAAGCATGTTATGTTCATGCGATTCTAGTCCAGAGCCTTCTTCGAGTTTTGATAACCAGGATATCTTTGCTGCAATTGAAGCAAGTTATGATGGTGTCAATTCGGTTGAGGTTACCGCACACCTAAAAGGGAGTTCGTTCAGCAATACCAGCTATTTACAGCTCTCAAAAGAAGATGCCTTTATTACATCTGTAAATGGTGATCAGATAGCTCTATTTGACTCATCTAAAGGTATCTTTTCAGCCAGTAGATCCTATTCAGACAATATCCACAATATGTCCGAACGGGGATATACCAAAAATTATCATCTGCTGGTGTTTGTAGAGCATTCAGGTAAGCCGGAGTATTTTTCAATCATTCCGACGACGAGCAAGCCTGATCGAATTTTTGTTTCTCTTGAGCGGAGTGTTAAATCGCCAGTAAGAGGTTCAGTCGCAGAGATACCTGATGATTTTGAGATCATATCGCCAATATCAAACAGCACAATTTCACGAACGCAGAATATCACATTACAGTGGAGTAACTCAGGCAAAGCCGATGCAATGGTCATTGAAACTGCCGCAGTGTGTGAACAGTCAGGAAATAGAATAAATACCTTCTACCCTGTAGGGGATGCCGGAATTGAAACTGTAAACAGTTCTGATATTTTCCCAACCACTGTTAATTCGAGCGAAACATGTGATGTTAATATCATTCTTAAACGAGTAAGGAATGGAAATATTTCATCCGGTTTTGGTAAAGGAGGATATTTCAATGGGATTAACAGACGTAATGTTATCTTTATTTCACAACCATAGGATGGTGCCATGCGATTAATAGCAGGATTTCTTTGTGTTATTTTTCTTTCCTTGTCATCAGTTTCTGCAAATGAAATTGAACTATCGCTGTTCAATCTTGAAGCCACCGCTGAAGGGTATAGTGGAGATACTGGCGTTTTACACCTTTCGTATGATCTATCCAGTAGTTTTGGCATTGCAGTGCAAAATACCAAAAGTCCATTTCAGATAACTTATGATAGAAACATGGTTGCTGTGGATACTGACCTAAATAGTTTCGGTTTTTACTATAAATTCAATATAAAAGAGTGGGTGAAACCATATGTCAGAATTGATTATGTCAAGTGGAAGGTTAGTGCTCGTACCTCTAATATTTTGCTTGCAGAAGATAGTGGTAGTAGTGGTGGCGTAAGCCTTGGTATTAAATTACATCTTTTCAGACATCTATGGTTTCAGTATGAAACATCTCGTGTTTATGATGTCTCAGGCTCAGATATAGATGAAGTGAAAATGGGCTTTAATCTGACATACTAAGTAAACGCTGAACAACCTACCTTGAACCTCACAGACTTTAAATACTTAAAATGAATAATGGTCATTATTGGTTTTGAATACTCAATTAAATATCAATAGGCTCACTCTATAGAAGTGATATTCGGTCGTTCCTCTTAATATAGACAGGTTAGAAGAGTTAACAAAACGACTATTGCAGATAAGTAAGGCTGGGAAAACGTGGGTAGAAGAATTACAGGGAACGTAAATCCTTTTAGCTGAATAATTGAAACTATTGCTCAGGCACCATTTTTTTTGCACCTGAATTTTTTTTGGAAGAATTCGGATCGGATTACTCTGTTAACAAACGGTATCCAGATTGGTTACACCTGTTAAGGTAGCGGTGAATACCTGTAACCAGCGCCGTAAACCGATTGAATAATCTCCGTATTATCGAAGAGTGATTTGAGTTTCTTGCGCAGATTGCGGATATGACTATCGACTGTGCGGTCTGAAGTGTTACGAGAATCTTTGTATATATGATTAATGATCTGTTCTCGTGAGTAGATCCGTTCAGGGTTGCGGTGGAACAGCTCCAGGAGTTTGAACTCAATCAAACCCAGTTCAATGCAACTCTTCCCGTAGCAGGCTTTCAGGGTATCTGGGTGGATCGTTATTCTATCTTCAACCCGTTTTTCAGTTGATGAGCTACGGCGAATGAGTGCCCGTGCACGCGCAACTATTTCACGCGCACTATAGGGCTTGCACACATAATCGTCCGCACCAAGATCAAGCCCCTTGATACGATCACTCTCCATAATGCGAGCGGTAGTAATGATGACGGGCACCTCGGTGAATGTGCGGAGTTTTCTGAGTATGGAGAGCCCATCAATCTGCGGGAGCATCAGATCGAGCATGATGAGTGCGGGCTGGTGCTCCTTTACCCAGGCGATAACGCCATTACCGGTGGTGAGAATGTGTGTGCTATGACCATCCGCCTGCAGGTATTTTTCAACGACGATGGCGGTATCAATATCATCTTCAACGATCAGTATCAGCGCCATTATTCGTTACCTCTTTTATACAAAGGCAAAGCGACTCTCACCTGTAATCCTCCCAGAGGGGAGTGTGCAGCTTCAATTCTTCCTGAATGCTGTTCGATGACGGCCTGGCAGATCGCAAGCCCCAGCCCACTGCCTCCGGTGGCGCGGCTGCGTGACTTGTCAACACGGTAGAAGCGTTCAAACAGGTGTGGCAGGTCATCATCTGAAACGCCAGGGGTAGAATCCATAATCAGAATTTCAGCCTCATCATTCACCTGTGAAAGGTGAACCTCAACCCTTCCACCAGAATCGGTATAGTGCAGGCTGTTGTTTAGCAGGTTCGCCAGACACTGGTAGAGACGATGACTATCGCCCATTATCTCTATCGGGCCATCGGTTCTGGCGAAAAACTCAATGGTGATTCCGGCATCATGAGCCAGTTGTCTGAAATCATCCATCATCCCCTGAATTAAGGGCGGCACTGCAATCGGCTGCATGTTAAAACTCAGCGCATCAACATCGGCTTTTGAGAGCAGATAGACATCCTCAATCAACTGGTTTAGCTGGATCAGCTTGTTGTGAATGGTTTTACGGCCCTCTTTTTGGTCAACAATGCCATCCTCGATCGCCTCAAGGTTTACCCGCATCGCAGCAAGCGGGGTACGCAGTTCGTGGGATATATCGACCATCAACTGCTGTTTGTTATCAAGCATTAACTGGATGGCGCTGGCGTGTGCGTTTGCCGCCTCAATCTCCCGGCGTCTGGTTTGTTGTAATTCGTCGTAGGAGCGTTGTATGGAGAGCTCGTTAAAGTAGGCACTGTAATAAATCACCAGTGACGCAAGCGAAAAGCGGATAAAGCTGGTGAGATCCCATACGCCATCCTGCCACTGACCAATGCCATAAAAGGACATTGGCAACAGAATGGCGTAGAAGGCCGCAACGAGGATGGTGCCCATCCTCTGACCCTTCAGAAGAACCGTAAACACAGGGAAGAAAAAGGTCCAGATTAGTCCGTAGCTATGGTTCTGGTTTACCGAGGCAAAGAGCAGCAAAAAGCCAAAAAGGGCAAAAACCACAATATTAATCGCAAACTCGTAGCGTTTGTTCCGTTGAAGCTGCCACATAGCAAACAGGCAGATAGCGAGGCCACCAAAGTCAAGAATTGCGATATCCCGATGTCCCTCAATAAAGTTATAGAGCGTAAAGAAGGAGAAGAGAAAGATGATCATCATCAGCAGCGATGTCACAAGGAGCAGCTTGCGCAGTAGCAGCAGATCGCCCTGATGCTCAATGCCGGCAGTCAGAAAGTGCTGCAATCGCTGTGAAAGTCTCTGAAACAGTGTGTTCAATCTCTGGCCTGAAAGGTTGTAAGTTATTGTTAAACAGTTAAAATTTTCTCATTTATCACAATTTCATACAAATGCATATTTCCTGCACATTTTGCGAATAAATTATTAATAGAACCTGACCATAGTTTGCCCGTGCTGGAGTAGATATGTTGAGAACCTGTTATCGAAATAAAGACCTTAAGAGTTCATTATTACTTATTGAGGCGCTGCTGTTAATCACATTGCTAATGTTTGCCTTCCCGCTTCAGGCCGCGACTATTATCGTCACGACGGACGGGGAAGATGATATGGGTATGGTGGAGTGCACCCTGCGCGAGGCGATCATGAACGCCAATACCGACTCAAGTCTAAGTGGGGATATGGCTTGCACGTCAGGTTCCGGAGCCGATGAGATCGTCTTTCAGGCCGGCATGGGGTATACCCTTACCCTATCGGGGCAACTGCCGGCCATCACCTCCGATATCACCATCACCGGGCGTGGTGCTGGCACCACCATCATCCAGGCCAACGCCAGCCCGGACACCGCAACCTATAGGGTCTTTGAGGTAAGCGCCGGTGGCAACCTGACCCTGAACAACCTCACGGTGCAGAACGGCAAGTGCGCGGGCGCATGCAGCACCATAGGCGATTACGGGGGCGGCATCTACAACAACGGTGGTACGCTGACCCTGAATGGCGTCGATGTGCTGAATAATTACGCCACAATCTACGGTGGGGGAATTTCATCCTACGGTACGCTGACCCTGACCGATAGCCGCGTATCAGGGAACCAGGCGGTCTATGGTGGTGGCGGTATCTTTACCGGCTCTGTCAATGCCTATACCACGATTATCCGCAGCCAGCTTACTAACAACAACGTGACTGGAGGGCTCGGTGGCGCGATTTACAATGGCGGGATTACGCTAACGATGAGTGATAGCACCATCAGCGGCAATTTTGCCAGCGAGGATGGCGGTGGGATCTACAACGGACTCGATCCCGTTACGATTAGCGGCTCGACCATAACCAATAACACCGCTGGTGATGACGGCGGGGCTATTATCAACTATGGCACCCTCTCCATAAGTGACACGACCATTACCGGCAACACCGCTCAGGGCGGAACCAACGGCCTCGGTGGAGGCGCCATCTTGCAAGATTACTCAGGGGACGCAACCGCCGAACTGCACCTGACCAATGTCACCCTGGCGGGCAATAACCATCAGACTGCTGGCGGCGACGGAATCTTGCTGACCGATGGGCCTACCTTTATGACCAACACCATCATTGCCGGCAACGGAACGCAGAACTGCAGTGGACCCATGTTTACCTCGTCTGGGAATAACCTTGAAGACAGCAACAGCTGTAACCTGACCGGTTCAGGCGATCTGATTAACACCGACCCCATGCTCGACGCTCTGGCCGATAACGGCGGCAGTACCCTGACCATGGCGTTGCAGTCCGGCAGCCCGGCCATTAACGCGGGTAACGACAGTAGTTGCGCCTCGACCGACCAGCGTGGAGTGAGTCGCCCTCTGGGTACACACTGCGACATCGGCGCCTACGAGAGCGAGTTGGTAGATAGCGACAGCGACGGCATTCTCGACAGTAGTGACAACTGTCCGGTGGTATCCAATGCCAACCAGCTGGATACCGATAACGATGGCGCAGGTGATGCCTGTGACAGCGACGATGACGGTGATGGTATTGAAGACGCCATTGAAACCAGTTTTGGTACCGATACCCTTGATAGCAGTTCGCTACCAATATTTAACGGTAGTGCCGGAGTAACGGGTTCCTCCATACAGTTGACCGCGGATACGGGTGAACAGGCGGGTTCGTTCTTTCAGAGCGTTCCGTATGGTGTTGGAGCCGATACCAGCTTTAGCATTAGTTACCAGTTCCAGATCAATGGCAGCATTGATGGCGCCGATGGGATGACCTTCATCCTGCAGAATGACGCACGCGCAACAGCCGCCCTGGGTGGAGTTGGCGGCGATGTGGGGTATAGCAACAGCGGGAGCATAACCAACAGCATCGCCGTGGTCTTTGAGACCTATCAAGCCAACAACGTGCACCTGAAATGGAATGGTGACTATAACGCAATAGCGAGTGCCACGGCTCCGTTTGACCTCAATGGCGGTGCCACAGGCTACCTTTGGGTCGACTACAACGGCACTACCGACACGCTGGATGTCTACATCAACTCCAGCAACAGTAAACCGGGTACGCCACTGTTTAGTCGTTCTATACAGATCGATACGGTAGTGGGTACGCAGGCCTATCTCGGTGCCAGTGCCGCTACCGGCGGCCTCACGAATCAGCACCTGCTCACGTCAATGATTGTCACCTGGGAGGGGGATAGTGATGGCATTGCCGACGACAGTGACAACTGCCCCACAGTGAATAACGCTAACCAGTTGGATACCGATAGTGATGGACTGGGTGATGTGTGTGATGACGATGCAGATGGTGATGGCATGTCAAATGACTATGAAAATACCTACGGCCTCGACCCACTCGATGCTGCTGATGCTTCACTCGATAATGATAACGACGGCCTGTTGAATGGCGGTGAAGCAACGCTGGGCACCAACCCCCTGTTAGCTGATAGCGATAGCGATGGCATAAGCGACTACAACGAAGATGCGGATGGTGATGGCGTTAGCAACGGGGTAGAGCTGAATGTCAACGGCACCAGCCCCATCGTGAAAAACAGCGTCTCACGAGCTGACAGGGAGGTTGAGGTTTCGCCGACATACTATCTGTTTGGCGATATGGCCTTAAATGACTGCGTGAACAGCATACCGGTCACCTTTACCATAAGGAATAAAGGTAGTAGCCCCCGAACCCTGGGAATTCCTGCCATTGATGGCAAGGACATGAGCCAGTACGTCATTGAGACAGACAACTGTGCTGATCAGATACTCGTTGGCGGTACTAGCTGTACAGTTACCGTCAAATACTGCCCAACCGCCGATGGCTCCCATAATGCCGAACTGCGCATTCCAAGTGATGATGCAGAGACCCCCATCATGGTCGCGATGCTGGCGAACTACGAAAGCAGCCTGGAAGAGGCACGTCGCCGGATGCCGCCAGTGCTCAACAGTATCAGCTTCTGGGATGAAGGGGGTACAGAGGTCACTGGAGCTCTGTCAGCCGGAGCCTCCTATACCGTGAAATGGTCGCTGCTGGGTTATCACGAAAGCTATCAGTCTGCCGTCGCCCTGTTTGACTGTAGTGGAATCAGTGATGGTAGTTGTGGAGACAGCTACGGCACAAACTTCGCCGCCTCAGGGCTTGTCAGTCCCTACTCATACCAGACAGGAAGCTGGAGTTACGGCAGTCATACCTCGACCCAGTGTAACTACAGCTACGACTTCACATTAACAGCCGGGCAGTTCACCAGCACGGCCGACATGGTACTGCGTTTTTACCGTGTTAATACCGAAGACCAAAGCGCAGGCAATGGCTCATTGTCACTAATAGTTCCGGGAGCGCTGTCGGTCGGTTATTACGACACCTCTGGTCGTCGGGTGAAGAAGACGGTGACATCGATACCTTAACAGAAACTTGAGCCGGGGCTTTAGTCCCGGCAGACGAGGCCAAAGCCTCGTTTTCAGAAGAGAGAATTGATCGCAAACAGCGAAATTGAAGATAGAGAATAGTGAGATAGTGTCATGAAGATAAAACAGATAATACCCTTGATACTGATATGGTCAGGGATGAATACCGCCGTTGCGGTTCCCGATACCGACATCAGCATTGACCCGGTAATGCGTCAGTATCCGGTGACGCCCCTGAATGCCAACTCAATAGAGCAGAGCTTCACTATAACCAACACCGGAACGGGTAGCCTGACTATCGTGGCACCCGCCATTGGTGGCCTCCATGCCGACCAGTTCACCATCAGCAGTGATACCTGTAATGGGGCAACACTCACAGCCGGTAGTAGCTGTACGGTTGGGGTGAAATTCGTCCCGACCAGCCAGGGCACCAGGGTCGCACGGGTGGATATTCCCCTGAGCGACAGCCGGGTGATTAGCGGCTTTGTCACCAACTCGGAGGCGAGTGTCGGACAGGCCAAACGCCGCATGCCACCGGTGCTCTATTCAGTATCTATTCCAGAGAGCATGGAGGTTAATCAGCCGCACACCCTGAGCTGGACACTACAGGGCTATGACGACAACTACAGAAGCCTGATTGCGATATTCAACTGCAACGGTATTAGTGATAACAGTTGTGGCAGCATCTATGGCGACAACATGGAAAACTCGGGGCTGATTGCCTACGACAGTGTCACCCCCAGTGCATGGACCTACCAGGGCAATAGCGCCAATGACTACAGCTACAGCTACACCTTTACCCCTAGTAGTGCCACCTTCACCCAGGACACCCAAATCGTCATTCGCTTCTACCACGTGAACGACATGGATACGAATGCCGGAAAGAACAGCCTGTCGCTGGTGATCCCGGGGAATCTGGCGGGAAGTTACTACGACACCGAAGGTCGTCGAATCGCCAAGACCGTTTGTGTGACCGGTGGCTGTACCACGCCATAGGAGAGAGAAGAGATGAAAACGAACAGGAACATGAAACAGATACTTTCAGTAATCGCATTACTCACCATTATCAGTGGTTGTCAGGTACAGGACGCGAGCAGTGAAGGGCCTGCTACCAGCAGTGATAGAGGAATGGGTAGTAGTGTCAGTACCCAGACACGAGATGAGATTGCCTACATCCCGACCAGAGCGATAGCACAGTCACAGGATCTGGGGCCGAAGTAGGGTGCAGAAGATTCCTCTCGCTTCCATGCTCCAGCGTGGGAACGAGAAATGATAGAAGCTGGAGCCGGGACTTCAGTCCCGGCAGACGAGGCTAAAGCCTCGTTTCCAATAAAGAGAGAAAGACGATGAGTAACAAACCGATGACAGATAGGCAGACACGAAAACACGCTCCGGCAGATAGTCCTGAAGGGAGAGCGGAAGCCGATCAAAAGAAGCGCGAATTTATCAAACGCTTTGGAGGCTATGCAGCAACAGCTCCAGTAGTTATGTATAGCTTGATGTCGCCTCGCCGTTCAGCAGCGGCGGCTTCGGATACGGGGCCAATAATGTAGGCGATGTTGGTAATTAACCACTTATTTAGAAAACTTCGCAGTTGAAACTGCTGAAAAATAGTCTCCTGAAATCGGTGGGTAGTTTCGGCAATCAGAATAGCTACCAAAACTAATGACCTGTATCATGGAAAGCCTTACTAATATATCTGCTTGTAAGACAGGGTTTTGAAAAAACGAACATGTCACACCGGGAAAGCTGGCAAAGGGTAGAGAGTGCAGTGCCACATCTGACGCTTTTTATGAAACATGAGGGGCTGGTTGTGCACTCGGAACTGAGTGGTTCTCTGTATGGGATGCAGGGATATGCAGCTCAGTTGTTTCTTCGTCGTGAGTCCGGTGAAGGCGTTGATGAGCTGTGTGCAGAGGCTGACTCTGATGAAGCAGCCCTTCAGATAGTTGAGCTACTAAGGCAGTACGATCAGATTCTATCAGGTGATGAGCCTGGCGCGACTTATCAGAAAGCGGCCTCCTATGATAAGAGACTGACAGCATGTAAAGAGGATGATGACTGTTATCATCTGTCTGGCTGTCGTTTCAGAGTGGTTTTTCCCAATGAGCGTTTCAGGCAACGTATCGCACCACAGATCAAACATCTGAAGAGCTCATTCTCAGAGGCTGATATAGAGATTGAATTTCAGCAGATGGGCGCGCTCATCACAACCCTGTTTAATGGAGCTCCCATGGGCAGACCAGTGCCTGAAGAAAACCTGTTCCCACAGTTACAGGACTGGATACGCATTGTCGCTTATCAGCGAAACCCCTACCTCATTACTATCCATAGCGCCGGAGTCGCGAAAGACGACAAATGTATCCTGTTACCGGGTGCCAGTGGCTCTGGAAAAAGCACCCTCTCTGCCGGGTTAATGAAAGCGGGATACACGCTATACAGCGATGAGACCGCGGTGATTGATACTAGCTGTAACCTGCGGTCGTTTCCGATGGCTCTTTCGGTTAAGGATGGTAGTCTGGAAGTGTTGTCAGAGCTTTACCCTGAGATCATTCATCACTCAACCCATCAGCGTTTTGATGGGCAATTTATTCGATACCTGGCACCGCCTACTGAGTCATTATCGAAAGATAATGCACCAGTCCGGGTAACCCATATTGTTTTCCCTACCTATGATCCTGATGGGGATGGTCAGTTAAATCTACTGACATCTATTGATGCTCTGCGTCTACTGGATGTTGCGGGTTATCAGATTGAAGATGGGCTGGATGTGGCCAAGGCTGAGCAGATTCTGAACTGGATAGATTCACTGCGGTGTTACACGATGAAGTTTAGAACACTGGAGCAGGCGATAGCGGCTATTGAGGCTATATCATGAGCTATACAGAAAAAGATCTGCGCTTCCTGTGTCAATGTCTTGCCAGTGCTGATAATGGTCAACAGATAACTGACGAGATTAAGGGTCAGGATGTTAACTGGAGTGCAGTTGTAGCCATCGCAAACCGAAACCTTCTGGTGCCTGCATTATGGATTGCCCTGAGAGATAAAGGGGTGATCGATTCCCTTGATGAAACACTCTGTGGTTATCTTGAGGAGATGTATCGACACAATCTGGAACGAAACAGGGGAATTGTTGAGCAGGTAAAATCAATTGCCTTTCTGCTGAATCAACATGGTATTGAGCCGGTATTGCTAAAGGGCAGTAGTGCGTTGGTGGAGGGCGTTTTTTCAGATCCTGGTGTGCGCTGTATGCTGGATATCGATTTATTGATTGAACCGGAGCAGACGCAAAGGGCATGGGAGATCCTGGTTGATAGTGGGTATCAGTCGGTGAGTGATCAAACTGGAATGCCTCAACCAAAACAAGGTCTGGGCGCTCATTTGCCAAGATTGTTTAAGGATGGTGTAGTCGCCGGTGTTGAGATGCACAATAGAGCTTTAAGTAGAAAATGTGGTGAAGTGCTTGCAGTTGATGATGTTGTTAAACGGAGTTTGTTACTGGAAGATGGAGGTTGTCGATACAGAGTTCTCTCACCAGAGGATCAGTTGAAGATCACCTTTTATCACTCACAGGTTAGTCATGAGAACCATAAGAACAGAAAAATTGATCTAAGACAGCTACACCACTTTATGGCACAGGTAAAGTTTTTTGATCAGAGAATAGGGTGGAGCAAGTTTCAGGAACAGATTAGCAGTGACGGTTATGGCGAGGTCTTTGATAGCTATCTCTATATGCTTGAGCAGTTGTTTGGTATTGCATTGCCGCTCGCTCAGAAGACTGAACAGGCATCACAATACTTTAACGAATCACTGCAATTGTTTGGAAAAGCGCCAACATCGGGTGATTTGTTGAAACACATTTTTCTACATATTCGGAGTGAGTTGTCACCATCTACGATTTCACTTCGCTACGGTGTTTCAGGGAAGAGGGATATTATCTGGTATACATTCAGGCATCTTTTCTATCTTGTAAAAAAATACTCTCATCTTGGTGTTCTCTGGCGTTGGATTAAAGCCAGAAAATCATTACTGACAAGATGAATGGGTTTTGACACTGTGTGTTTTTCCACCCATTTTTGATACACATTATCCTGGACAAAATATGATCTGACAGACGTCATCTGAGAAAAAGACAATCTGCCAGATCAGGTCTGAACTTCTACCATATCAAAGCATTTGATCGATCTAACAAAGACCAGCCTCTTTACACATGGCTTCTGCCACATCTGAACGATGTGAACGGATCCAAGGCCAACCATACTCCAAACATAAGCTTTCAATCACAGCAACTGCAACGGCTGAAAGCGCATCAGCTACAGGATCTTCAGGGCCACCGCCCGCTACTTCAATGGCCGCAACAATTGCTGCCGCAGCAGCAGTGCAGGTGAGTTCTGAAGGCATATCTTTGATTGCTGTTTCAACGACGTCTTTACAAGTTCCGCAAAAAATACCCATTTTGTTATCTCCTTATTAAGGTTTAGCTGTTTGAAAAGATCATTATTGCTAACAGGGTTAGAGAAGAATTTGTATTAGAAGGCGGGTGATCGAATGACCAGATCCATTACCAACATTGCTTAAATACATCTTCCTGACTCCCTTTTTCCATGCAATTTATTCGATAGCTCCTTGCAATAAAGACCTTACGCTTTTAAGGGAAATGCGTCAAATTCTGATATTGATGGCATCGGATCATGCTGAAGTGTGAACAGGCTCTCCTTTTGATAATTTTCTAAAATTGAGTATAGACGTGGGAATATATACCACATATACTTCAATCAAGAGGTGGGAAATTATCCCACCGTTTTGAGAAAGCAATTCTGTCAAGTTAGTCGGAGTCATTAAATGAACCAACAAAGTATAGAAAAGAGTAGCTCTTTGGGATCGCTACCCGATAAAGAGGATCTGCAAAGGCTTGCAGTAAGTGAGTCCGGTTTTATTTTTGATCCGTTAAATGGAAAAAGCTTCACCTGTAATGGCACAGGTTTAGAGATCATCGTGCAGATGCAAAAAGTCAGCTCCATGAATGAACTGATACAACAGATGGTTGAAAAATATGATGCCTCTCAATCAGAGGTTGAACGGGATGTCATCGACTTTGTGGCATCAGTACGGAGGGCGTTTGAGCTATGAAACCGTCCGATTGGAGTCGTGCAAATATCGCGATAACAGGAATGAACGCTAAACCGGATAATCCAGGACCAGGCGTTGCCGTGGCCAGATGTATCAAGGAAGCCGATGAGTTTAACGGCTCAATCATCGGCCTTGGATATGACGTTCTCGATCCGGGTTTATATTTAAATGAGATTGTTCAACAAACCTATTTGCTTCCTTATCCCTCATCAGGGGAGCAGGTGCTGCTAGAGCGTATTGAACAAATACATCAACAGACTCCTCTCGACTATTTAATCCCCGTTTTAGATGCCGAGCTTCCGAGCTTTATTCGACTGCGTCAAAAGTTAGAGGTAATGGGAATAAAGATGCTTTTGCCAGATAGCGAATCTCTGGAAAAACGAAACAAAGACAATCTTTCTGAAATCGCTTCAGCAATCGGTATCAAAACACCAAAAACAAAGAAGATAACCAATGCATCCTTTTTCTACGACTGTCACAACAGTGGGTGGAGTTATCCACTGGTCGTAAAAGGGATCTTTTACGACGCTCATGTTGTGAGAAATAGCGAAGAGGCGGTTTCAGCTTTCAGAAGTATCGCTGCTCAATGGGGTTATCCGGTTTTGGTGCAGGAGTTTCTGGAGGGCAATGAGGTCAATCTGTGTGCGGTAGGTGATGGCAAAGGAAATATTTCACAAAGTGTCACCATGCGTAAACAGGCTCTGACCGAAAAAGGAAAAGCCTGGGCAGGAATCACCGTCAGTGATCAAAACGTAGAAAATGCCGCGACCTTATTAGTAAACGAACTTAAATGGGCTGGTGCTTTAGAGGTAGAGATGCTGATTGATAAAAAAGGTAACTACTATCTTATTGAGATCAATCCTCGCTTTCCAGCTTGGATATATCTTTCGAAGGGAGCGAATTGCAATCTACCAAAGATCCTTCTTGACCTGATTGATAACCATGAACTGACAAAGATGCCAGTGGCAACAACTGGCCAGATGTTTATTCGATACGCCCAGGAAAAGGTAATCACACTTCAGGAGTTTGAATCAATGACGATGTATGGGCAAAGCCTGACACACCTAACAGCAGAACCATCAACAGCATCAGAGATATACCCTAATCAAGGAGCACGAGCATGACATCTCTACATTGGGAGAAACCCACTATAACAGCACATCAAATGGGAGTGATGAACAAATTTGGTTCATCGACACTAAAGAATTCAGTTATGGATGAGTTTGCTGGTGTAAAGCTTGATGATCTTACAAAGAGGTATGGCTCGCCGCTGTTTGTCTTTTCTGAAAAGAAGATCCGTGAAAATGTACGACGTCTATTAAGCGCATTTGAGACGAGATATCCAAAGGTGATCTATGGTTGGTCATATAAAACCAACTACCTTAGTGCGGTCTGTTCAATCATGCATCAGGAGGGAGCCTGGGCAGAGGTTGTCTCTCGATTTGAGTATGAAAAGGCAAGGGCTCTGGGTGTTCCTGCAAATCAGATTCTATTTAATGGCCCCCATAAACAACGGGATATTCTCGAAAGAGTGATTGAAGAGGGTGGTCGGATCCATGTTGATAATCTTGATGAGCTCTATTTAATCGAATCGATATGTGAAGCAGAAGATACAACGATCGAACTAACGATTCGACTCAATTTTGACACCGGCTACACAGAGCCGTGGAGTCGATTTGGTTTTAACATCGAAAGCGGGCAGGCGATGGATGTTGCAACACGCATCGCTAATAGTAAATATCTGAAGTTAACAGGATTGCACAGCCATATTGGTACATTTGTTATGGATCCGCGTGCATATCAGGTTCAGGTTCAAACCATGTGCAGGTTTATGGATGAGGTTGAACAACAAACGGATAGTGTTATCGAGTCGATTGATATTGGCGGAGGATTTCCTTCGATAAACGCATTGCAAGGGATCTACCTGCCACCAGAACAGGTCATACCCGAGATAGAGGCATACGCCCAAACAATTTGTGACACGCTTACGCAGCACTGTTCAGGACGGGAGCAACGTGGATTGCCGATGCCAACACTCATCCTCGAATCCGGCCGATCAACAATTGATGATGCGGCAATCATGTTAAGCAAAGTGGTTGCAACAAAGCGTTTGGCCGATGGGCGACGTTCAGCCGTATTGGATGCTGGTGTAAATACGCTATTCACCGCTTTTTGGTATGACCATAAAGTGATTCCAACAAAGAAGCTCAATGGTATCCCTGAAGATACAGTTCTCTATGGTCCTTTATGTATGAATATTGATGTGGTTAGAAATAGCATCAAGATTCCACCGCTCAGTGTGGGTGACCATTTGGTGATCTCTCCAGTGGGTGCTTACAACAATACACAATCAATGCAATTCATTGAGTATCGCCCGGCATCCGTTCTGATCGACGAGCAACAAAACATTTCGGTGATTCGACAAGCCGAAGATTTAGCAGTGGTGCAAGGGCAAGAAGAGATACCTCCACACCTGATGGATCCAATGAAATGATGTCACAACTCAACTACCAGATTATTACCCTTTGTCGAGCTTATGCTGCAATATTATTCACTCGTCATAGTCTGGTTGGTTTGCTTTTTATCCTTGCAACATTTATCTACCCTAATGCTGGAATCAGCGGTTTGATTGGTGCGATTTCAGGTTTGACGACAGCGACACTGTTGCGTTTTCCAAATCTTAAAACGGGTCTCTATATCTACAATAGTCTGTTAACGGGATTGTCACTTGGCATCGTTTACAAGTTTGACCAGCATCTATTGATACTGATTGTAGCGGGTGCTGCAATCGCGGTCTTTTTAACCGTAGCAATAAGTGACTTCTTCTGGCGTTTAGGACAACTACCTGCACTGAGCATTCCATTTATCTTGTCAGCACTCATTGTTGCGTTTGCGGCGCGAAGTTATGGCACCTTAAGCAGCTATTTAACGCCACAAATCCCTTTGGATATCTACTTTTCATTAGGGATTGATCGGTTTTTATCAGCCTTGGGCACAGTATTTTTTACGACACACCCTCTCGCAGGTTTGATGTTATTGATGGGGTTGTTGATCACATCTCGCTATTTAACGCTACTAGCGATTTGTGGCTATATCGCCGGGCATAGCTTCTATCTCTATATCTCTGGCAGTACACATCCTGGCATGGATACCTTTACCAGTTTTAACTACATGCTAAGTGCAATGGCTGTTGGCGGTATCTTTACCATTCCATCACGTTCAGGTTTTGTTTTGGCAATGGTTGCAGCAATTATCACTGCACTTGTAACCAGTGCCACACAAAGCCTTATGTTGTTATACAACCTGCCTGTTATGGCGATCCCATTTTTGGCTACAACAATGGTGATCCTGTTAGCACTGAGCAAACGGGTGCAAAACGAATATCCGATCCTCACACTAGCCAATCCTCAACTACCTGAAATAAGCGCTGAAGATCAACGGCTCTATAGATCACGCAGTAAATATAACGATTCAACGCCAATACTGTTACCTGTGATTGGTAAATGGAATATCTATCAGGGGTTTAATGGCAAGCATACCCATCAGGCACCATGGCAACATGCACTCGATTTTTATATTGAACACGACGGAAAGAGTTATCGAAATGAAGGTGCCCACGTTACGGATTACTACTGTTTTGACCTTCCGGTGGTCTCGCCAGTCTACGGTCAGGTGATTAAAACCGTAAACCACATTGCAGATAATGTGATCGGCCAGGTCAATACGACTGAAAACTGGGGAAACCATATATTGATTCAGTTACAAAATGGTCGATATTTACTGCTGGCACATCTACGTCAGAATAGTGTGGTTGTTGAAAACGGAGCCTGGATCAATCCGGGAGATCGCCTTGGGAGTTGTGGTAATAGCGGGAGATCACCGCAACCACACCTCCATTGTCAGCTACAAAAGAGCGCCTTACTAGGAAGTGAAACGGTACCATTCCATCTGAGTTCGATCATTATCAGTCATAAGAAACAGCCACGGTTCATGTTTGCATCACGCCCTAAGGAGGGCGATCAAATCTCAACTGCACTTGGTCAATCAAACATTAAGACGGCGCTCGACTTTTCGGTTGGTAAGCAACTCTTTTATGAGATAGACGATCATAAAAGTAAACAGGAGATCGGTTTTTATGTTGATATCGATCTGTTAGGTAAACTGACATTAAATGCAGAAAATGGCGCCTCGGTTCAGTTTAGTCATGACTATGGCGTGTTAAGTTTTTATAAACGTAATCACATCCCAAACATCTATTTAGACGCGCTGGTATTAGCCATCAGTAGTACTCCTCTGGGGCAGGGCACGTTAAGTTGGACAGATGCTCCCTCCTATCGATTAAGTCAAAGCAGTCAAAAAGCTCTGTTTTATGGTTTTCTTTTTCCGTTAGGGAAAGGGTATGAGAGTCGTTACCGCCGTATGGTGCTTGAAAAGGATCAGCAGTGGAAACAGAACGGTGAACACAAGCTCTCATTTTCTGGCTTGAATCTCGATAAGCGCAAAACGGAAGTTATCTATTCAGTCAACAGCGGTATTGAGTATTTCTCGCTCAAAAGTGATTCCATAATGATCAAAGCCAGCCTTAAGGCGGTTGGTCAAAAGTCGGATCAGGGCATTCCGGGGTGGAAACATGAATCCTATTAAAATCGCCGTGTTCGTGTTGATGATGAATATCACTCAACCCACATTAGCCGGTACTTCGCCCTGGTATCACTATTTTGCACTACAAGGTTCTAGCGTTATCTCGACCACCAATCCGGATAAAAGCGGTCAATACTCAGGTAAAGTTGAGTATGGTGCAGATTATCTTGAGCAATATGGATATGGCCTCGGTTATGAATATAGTGGTATCTCATTCCAAAGTGGCACTATCGTCAATCAACACAAGTTGAATGCTTCACTATGGACGATGTTTTCACCCGATTTTATTTCAGGAAGAGGCACAATCATCGCGGATGCTCAGTTGTTAAATAATAATGATAATAGTCAAGGGACAGATCGTGTTAGCAATCTGATTGTGAGTGCAAGATATGTGACACCAGAAAATCAATTCTCAATCATGCCCACGATTTCATTGTCACAATATCCTAATCAAGTGGATGTAAAGCAGAGTGAGCTTGAAATCGGCTTCGCTTTTAATCAACAGTGGGATTGGTTGAGTGCCAAATCCATTACGATTCAACTGCCGGATAAAACGATTACCGGACAACAAGAGTATTCAGCATTCAATTTAAGCCTTACTCACTACCTTAAGCCGTCAAATACAAAACGACATCTACAGAGTGTTACCGGACATATCAGTTTTGGGGAGCGGTTTTATTACGTTAATACCGTTACCAAAGGTATATACAACCTCAATGAAACGATCGATTTCTCAACAGGTATCGATTTTAACTACAGGCTCAATAAACAAGATCAATTTCTGTTTGGTGTAGGTGTTGAGGGCTACAAAATAGTTGCATCAGGTGATCGGTATCAGCTCGGTTATCTGTATGGTCGCTATCAGATGAATTGGTAATTTCAACAACAGGACAACAGTCATGAAAACAGCTATCACATATTTACTATTCGTACTTTTAAGTCAATCAGTATTGGCTGAAGAGTCGTTATGGTCTAAATCCTATCTATTGGAGTCAGAGGGTAAGTATCAACAGGCAGCCGCAGTATTAGAGCCGGTATTATCTGAAAGCGGAATCGGTGAATATGGATGGTTACGAACAGGCTGGTTGCACTACTTGCAGGCAAACTATAACGACTCAAGGAAGGCTTACCTTAAAGCGCTTGATCTTAACAACCAATCAATCGATGCCCGACTGGGAATAATACTTCCATTGCTGGCGAAGCAGCGTTACAGAGAAGTTGAGTACTATGCCAATCAGATCATCTCCATCGATCCATGGAATTTAAAGGCAAATGTCTATTTGATGCTCGTTGAAGAGGTTAATAAAGAGTGGAGTACTTTAGCTCAACATGCTCAACGGGTGTCACAACGCTATCCGACAGATGCCGATTCCCTGGTCTATCTAGCCCGTGCTTATGCATGGCTTGGAGAGTCAGATTTAGCAAAGCGGGTATATCAACGGGTACAGATGATCTATCCCACAAATATTGAGGCGAGCTATTACATTAATAATAATTAAGGAGACTCTAATCTACTGGTCATTGCGACGACTGCATGGAAGCAGGAGGTAGAGCAACGCATGGAGCAGTTGCCGACGACTGCATGGCAGGAATTGTTCCTGACAATTCTCTGCACTTCCACCATCCTTGGCGGTTGAATGCAGGAGGTACGAGGACAGGAGTCCGAGGTAGAACGACTCACAAGGGCAGGAAGCCCGCAGGTAGAATAATGCAGGAGCAATTATCGAGGAGACAAAGTCGAGAGCAACGCATGCAGTCGTTCACTACGTTCGCAATGACTGATTTGTGTCACTTCGTCAGAATCTCCTTAATGAGGCTACATTAAAAGGCTACTCATTTGTTATTTGATGTTGATTTGATATGCTCAGAGCCAATAAATGTCACGGCTCAATTTCATTTCAATGCAACTTCGCCTATTCATTATATGGATACTCTTAATGTGTCTATCTGGATGCGCCACTCTGGATAGACCATCGGGCTATTATCAGCAGGCTGCATTAAATGCCTTATACGATCCCTATACCATCGTTCCATTGACGGGTTCGGTGGTTTTCACGTTGGGCGATTTTGATCAACAGACCTCTGATTGGGCGCAACGTAAAACTCCAATCTTCGGTTCGGCTCAGGACGCATTAGATGCAAGCGATCGCCTACGATACACTGTTGATACTGCGGCCTCATTGATGATTTTGGCAGCGCCGGTTAATGATGATGAAAACTGGTTGTATAAAAAAAGTATCGGCTTTTTAAATGCTTCGGTATCTCACTCAATAACCCTGAATTTAACGGGAGTACTCAAGCGTGAAACTCGCCGGGATAGGCCTAACGGTAGTGGTAGCCTTGACAGCTTTCCTTCAGCACATAGCTCTACTGCATGGAACTATGCCTCAGTCGGAAGACGCTTCAATCATGAGTCAACCTATAGTGATGGTATTAAACAGTCACTGGATATCGGAATGAGTCTCGCAGCTGCCGGGGTTTCATGGGCACGGGTTGAAGGAGGAGTTCACTATCCTAGCGATGTGCTCTTTGGCGCGGCATTAGGTAACTTCTTTGGACTCTTTGTGTATGACAGCTTTTTGGGAGCGCATCAATCCGATTTAAGGATCACATTCAATTCAAATCCACAATCCAGACAAATATTTTTGTCGGGACGGTTTTAAAGTGCTTGAGGTTATTTTGATATCTGTCTAACCTCTGTTTATGAATTGGAGTTGATAAAATGAGTGAAGAGATAACTGTTACCAAAGAGATTGACCTTAGTGGGTTGAACTGTCCGTTACCTATCCTGAGAACCAAAGCCGCGTTTGCAAATATGGGCAAGGGAGAGGTACTGAAGATCACAGTAACTAACCCTGAGTTTCTAAGAGAGATCCACAATTTTTCAAAGCAGCTTGGATACCCCATCGTAGAAGAGAACAGTGGCGATTCCCCAATGACCTTCCTGTTACAAAAAAAATAACAACAAGGTTAATACCAACATGCGTATTTCAGATTTTATGGGGCTGATAAGGGCACCCTTTTTACTCATAACCCCTATTTGTATCTTCTTGGGATATGCTGTTGCGATACATGAGCAGGGGGCGATCAACGTCCTGTATGCAATTCTGGCGATGATTGCTGCACTTGCTGCACATATCGCTGTTAATGCGTTAAATGAATACTACGACTTTCAGACCGGACTGGATCTTAAAACGGAACGAACCCCCTTCAGCGGTGGAAGCGGCACACTACCACTAAAGCCAGAGCTGGCACATATTGCGATGCGAATCTCCATCATCTCCTTAGCGGTTCTCTTTGCGATAGGGTGTTATTTTGTCTCCATCTATGGGTTTGCACTTATACCATTGGGATTAACAGGATTGCTGATTGTGGTGCTCTACACCCAGTGGATCACCCGTCACCCATTGATCTGCCTGATCGCCCCTGGCCTAGGAATAGGGGTGTTAATGGTTGTCGGTACCCATTTTGTTCTAACAGGTGGTTACTCAATGACCGCATTGCTGGTCTCTCTTATTCCATTTTTTCTCGTTAATAACCTTCTGTTATTAAATCAGTTACCGGATATCAAGGCGGATGAAGCGGTAGGACGTCGACATATCCCGGTACTGTACGGTACAAAAGTTGCGTCAACCATCTTTGTGTTTCAAATGTTTCTCGCCTATGCCGTACTCTTTTTTGTTGTGATAACAGGAATGCTACCTCTATGGTCTCTGGTCGGACTGATCACTTTGGTATTGGCTGTACCATCATCAATGGGAGTGATGCGTTTTCAGCAAAACATTGAACGCCTGATCCCATCGATGGGGATGAATGTGGCAATCAATCTCATCACACCATTTCTGGTAGCTGTTGGTCTGGTTATGCCAAATATTATCTCCTGACATAAAGCCTTAATTCCTGAACTGCAACCATAATTGGCCGGACACTGTCAGTGCGTCAGGGGTCAGTTATTACAATTAAAGGGGTGGAGGATGAGTCAATCACGACTCATGAAAGATGGACTAGATATCCGAGCCGTCAAGAGAATCGCTAACAGCCTGGTTACTATTGAGCCGCAGTTTAAACAGAAGCATTTTATAGAACAGGTTCAATCACGTCTCGAAACACTGGAGCTGAAACAGCGGGTTTCATTGATCATCGAGGTGCTTAACCAGCATCTCCCTGAACCTTTTTCTCAAACCGCCAAGATTCTGGAACAGATCCCGCAACACTGGATTGAAGGTGATGCTTCTGATCCACTAAAGGGGTTTGCTGCATGGCCGATGATCGACTATATCGGTGTCTATGGTCTTGCTGAACCGGACACTTCATTAGAGCTGCTAAAACATTTAACACATCTTTTTAGCGCGGAGTTCGCTATTCGGCCATTTATTCAGCAGAACCCACAGAGGGTGTTAGAGCGGTTAAGCGGATGGTGTGAGCATAGTGATGAACATGTTCGCAGATTAGTCTCAGAAGGGACGCGTCCAAGACTTCCTTGGGGTATTCAGCTCAAGGAATTTATTGATGATCCAGATCCACTCTTTGTGCTACTTGAGAATCTAATCGATGACAAGAGTGAATATGTCCGTCGTTCGGTTGCAAATAATTTGAATGATATCTCAAAGGATCACCCCAAAGCTGTGATCAAATTTTGCAAACAAATTGCAGCCAAGACTGATAAGAACCGGATGCGGTTGATCAGACATGCGACAAGAACACTTATTAAAAATGGTGAGCCAGAGGTGTTTCCACTT
The DNA here is from genome assembly GCA_050301795.1 of Thiohalomonadaceae bacterium. Taxonomy (GTDB): domain Bacteria; phylum Pseudomonadota; class Gammaproteobacteria; order Thiohalomonadales; family Thiohalomonadaceae; genus JBNKZU01. Next base: position 23,619 of record JBNKZU010000016.1, read on the forward strand.
CTTGGCTATACCCCAGCCCCCTTAATTGAAAGCAATCGTTTTTCGCTTAAACACAAGCAGATTAAGCTAGGTGATGATTTGGTCATCGAGGTAGAAATTCGCTCGAAAAGCAACGAGCCACAACATGTGGTCATCGACTTCGCAATTGACTATCTCAGACAAAACAGAAGGCATAACCGCAAGGTATTTAAGGGGAGGGATCTCTATCTTCAGGAGCAAACACCGGTAACCATCTCCAAATCCTTTTCATTCAAACCAATTACGACAAGACGGCACTACCCGGGAAGACACTACATCGCACTACTGGTGAATGGTGTAGAGCATCACAAATGTCCTTTTATGGTACTTCCTTCATCAAACTAGGCAGCTTGAGCGATATGGTTTAGTCAACGGGCAGAGGACTGGCAAGCGCTGTGGTGATACTTTATCCATCACCACGAAGACGAAAGCGTTTATTTAAAAGGATTCGGCGTTAATCCCGTTATTCAGATATTCGCAATTAAAGCCGTTCATGTGTAACAGATAGGCGGCAACCTTTGACTGAGAGCCGTCATCACAAAGGGTCAGAATCTTCCCGTTTTTGGGCAGTTTTAAGGTTTTAAAGCGAATCGCACGGAGCGGTATTGAAATGGTGTCGGGTAGATGCTCCATGGTTGCATGCTCTTTGTCCTTGCTTTTCTCCCGCACATCAACGACGGTGTGTTCTTCATGAAGTTGATTGCTCGATAGCCTTGCTATTGTTGGCAAATAGATCAGTTCTCTGAAATCATCACCATCTAGTTGTAACACGGTCGTGAGTGTTCTGGCACGAACCTGAGTCAGATGCGGTAGCTTTAACAAAATCGACTCTTCTCCAAATGTCTCCCCTGTTTTAATCGACTTTAGGCTTATCATCTCACCACTGTGGCTGGTCGAATGGTAGACAAACTCACATTCACCATCGGCAATGATATAAAAGCTATTATTTTGTGAATTCTGGTGAATGATGATTTCACCTTTCCGATACTGCTTGGTGGTAAATTTCTGAGAAGCCTTTGCAGTCTGAAATGCACCGACACTTTTATTCAACGACTTTATCGCCATGATGGTTGGATCTTTTACCGATCGTCTGCTGTGTTCAGGCGCTTCAATCTCAGGAATTCTGATGAACTTAATATTAGTACGGGCAATGGCGAAGAGCCTGCGGGGAATCACGTGATCAAGTGGTATTAGAGCCTCTTCACTGCCACCGTTAACCGATGAGATAAACTTCTCACCTTTGGTTAGTTTTGAGATCAGGCCAACACGGCCTTTTAACAGATAGATCTTGTCTGAGCAGATATCGCCCTTCATAAAAAGGGTCTCACCCTTCTTCAGGGTCTCAACATGATAACGCTCTGAAAGAGCATCGAGTTCCTTTCTGGTTAATCGCTCAGTTGTACTGAGACTATGTTGTTCAGAAAGACCAAACGTAGTCTTTTTAGTATTAGGAAAGATTGTCACCCTAAAAGTCCTGCATATTTTATTATTAATGTGTGGTCTTAATTTAGCACAATAGACATACAAATAAAGTGGATATTGCAGTGATTATTGAAATTTTTTTATATGTCTAGGGTGACATGACGGACATGTCTCTGAATCACCTAGTCGAGAATGTCATCGGCAACATGATACTTTGGATCTTCAATGACATTGACCTCAACAAGATCGCCCGCCTTATGTAACAACTCACGACATTCAGGGCTAAGATGACGTAGATGCAATCGTTTATTTGCATTCAAATAGCGTTCAGCGAGATTATCGATGGCCTCGATGGCTGAGTGATCCATCACCCGTGAATGCTGAAACTCCACAACCACATCATCTGGATCGTTTTTAGGATCAAAGAGATCCTGAAAGTTTTTAACTGAAGCAAAGAATAGCGCTCCATGCAGTTCATAAATCTTTGAGCCGAGTTTATCGACAGAGGTAATGGTATAGATCTGCTTTGCATGTTCCCAGGCAAATACCAAAGCTGAAACAATAATCCCAACAATAACCGCGATGGCGAGATCGGTTGCAACCGTAACACCTGAGACGAGGATGAGTACAAAGGCATCTGAACGCGGAATTTTGCCAATAATTCGGAAACTCGACCATTCGAAAGTGCCGATAACCACCATAAACATCACACCGGTTAATGCGGCTAACGGAATCATTTCGATCAAATCTGAGGCAAAGAGGATAAAGATCAGCAAGAACAGCGCAGCAGATATTCCTGAAAGACGACCACGACCTCCAGAGTTAATATTAATCATGCTTTGACCAATCATCGCGCAGCCTCCCATTCCTCCAAAGAAACCGGTCACGATATTTGCAGAGCCTTGACCAATACATTCGCGATTGCCTTTGCCGTGTGTCTCGGTGATCTCATCAATCAGGCTGAGCGTTAAGAGCGATTCAATTAGACCAATTGCAGCCAGAATGATGGCATAGGGAAGAATAATTTTGAGCGTATCCAGATTAAACGGAACCATAGGGAGATGAAACTGAGGTAACCCACCAGCGATTGATGCCATATCACCAACAGTGCGACTATCCATACCGAAGCCAATGACAACAGCAGAGACCGTTACAATCGCCGCAAGTGAAGACGGGATCGCTTTTGTCAGATGAGGTAGGTATTTAATGATCGCCATCGTCAGAACAACCAATCCCAACATCGTCCATAACTGTTCGTTCTGGAGCCACTGTCCATCACTTTGGAAGTTATTTAGTTGTGCTAAAAAGATAACAATCGCAAGACCGTTGACGAAGCCAAGCATGACTGGGTGTGGCACCATGCGTATAAACTTACCGAGTTTTAAGAGGCCAACCCCAACTTGAATGATCCCCATAAGTACAACTGTGGCAAAGAGGTACTCAACTCCGTGGGTTGCGACTAATGAAACCATGACGACAGCAAGTGCACCTGTTGCACCTGAGATCATTCCAGGTCGTCCACCAGCAACCGCAGCGATCAATCCGACTAAAAAGGCAGCATAGAGACCCACCAGAGGTTCAACACCTGCAACAAAGGCGAAGGCCACGGCCTCTGGTACGAGTGCTAGTGCGACGGTTAATCCTGATAGCACATCATTTTTAGGGCAGGATTGATTAGAACACTCAAAATTAAAAAACATCGATTTCCTCGGATGGTGGGGAGAACTACAAAGGGCGCGGATACTAACACATTAGAAATCTCTGATGAAATGATACGGAAAATTATTTCCAATCGTGTTGTTGAGTATGGTTTTTAGAAACATCGTTCTGTATAGTTGTTGTTCGGTTTCACAATCGTGTGGGAGAGAGTGGCTAAGCCACCGCCGAAGGCGCAACCAGCCCGGAAACGCTCAGGCAGATAGGACTACACGATCACCGACTCTGGAGAGAGATCTTCAATGATCCACCGAAGGGGCTAAGCTCTCAGGTGCCAGGACAGAGGGGCGATGTGTAACGGCGTGATCCGTTACAATCGTTAACTGATCCTGAGAATCATACATTTGAAACCAATTGAGCAAGTACCAGTTTTTAATCACTCCGCTGAATCCAATGTCAGCAGAATGCCATCATGGATCCGTCAATCGTTAGCTTCAGGCGACTATAGCGATACTGCTCATACCATTCATCACTACCAATTAAATACGGTTTGCGAATCAGCGCGTTGTCCAAATAAAGGCGAATGCTGGGGACGCGGAACCGCAACATTTATGTTGCTTGGTGATATCTGTACCCGTGCTTGTGGTTTCTGTGCCGTTAAAACTGGCCAACCCGCTGCTGTTGAACATGATGAACCGGAACGAATCGCAGAGGCAGTTAAAGCGATGGGTATCGACTATGTGGTACTGACATCGGTAAATCGTGATGAGTTAGCCGATGGTGGCGCCGAGATCTACGCCAGAACCATGCAGGCGATTCATCTCAATGACCCGAATACAGGTATCGAACTGTTAACACCAGATTTTCGGGCGTGTCAGTCGCTGGCACTTGAGCATATCGGCAACGCGTTACCTCAAGGCAAAACATGGGTGTGGGGACACAATATCGAAACCGTACCATCACTCTATAAAGATGTACGCAAAGGCAGCCGTTATGATCGTTCTTTGGCATTGCTTGAGTCGGCATCACAGTTATCTGATGTTGAAACCAAATCGTCTTTAATGCTTGGGTTAGGAGAGCGTGAAGAGGAGGTGATTTCAGTGTTACACGATCTTAAGTTGGCAGGTGTTTCACGAGTTGCTCTCGGACAGTATTTACGACCGAGTCGCTTCCATCTGCCAGTAAAGTCCTATGTCACACCTGAGCAGTTCTCAAGATTTGAATTCATCGCAAAGGATATGGGATTCTCTTGGGTCAAATCCGGGGCTATGGTGCGCAGTTCATACCATGCGGAGGCGTAAAAGTGATGAGCAATAATAAGGGGAGTAAAAATTTTGAATAAGGTCAAGCGTACACCACTATACGATGCACACGTCTCATACGGGGCTCGTATCGTTGATTTCGCAGGATTTGAGATGCCGATACATTATGGATCTCAAATTGAAGAGCATCACTATGTACGCCAGAACGCAGGAATGTTTGATGTCTCTCATATGTGCGTCATCGATCTTCATGGGGCACGAGTGAGAGATTTTTTACGATATCTTGTCGCCAACGATGTTGCCCGACTTGATGGGAACGAAGGCAAGGCACTCTATACCTGTATGCTCAATGAGAAGGGCGGTGTTATCGATGATTTGATCATCTATTACATGGACACCGTTTGGTACCGTTTAGTGGTTAATGCAGGAACCCGCGATAAGGATCTGGCCTGGATAAATCGCCATGCCGTTTCGTTTGATGTAACCGTTGAAGAGCGTATCGATCTGGCAATGATTGCCGTACAAGGACCAAATGCACGATTTATGGTTCATGAGGCGATGAAGGATCTGGCGGCCGAAGCCAGCAAGCTTGAACGATTTTCCGCCTATGCAACGCATGATCGAATGATCGCCCGAACAGGATATACCGGAGAGGATGGCTACGAGATCATGCTCCCAAATGAGGCGATCGAAAACCTTTGGGAAACACTTGTTGAGATCGGTGTCAAACCTTGTGGCTTGGGCGCAAGAGATACCCTCCGTCTTGAGGCTGGCATGAACCTCTATGGACAGGATATGACCGATAAAACCACTCCCTTGATCTCTGGCCTGAGCTGGACGGTTGCATTAATCCCGGAGGATAGAAAGTTTATCGGTCGTGACGTTCTTGTACAACAGAAGGCAGAAGGTGTTCCGCAACAACTTGTCGGGCTGGTTCTTGAAGGAAAGGGAGTCTTAAGATCACACCAAAAGGTTATTATTGAAGGTGTTGGTGAAGGAGAGATCACCAGTGGTAGCTTCTCGCCAACACTTGGATATGCGATTGCACTTGCTCGCATTCCAGCAGGAAGTTATCAGCAGTGTCAGGTTGAGATTAGAAACAAATTATTAAGTGCTAGAGTTGTTAAACCACCATTTGTACGCAACGGCAAATCCGTCGTTGATTCGAATTCAAATTAATAAAACAGGAGAAATAGACCATGAGTAGTGTTCCTGCCGAGTTGAAGTATGCCAAATCCCATGAGTGGGTTCGTGTTGAAGAAGATGGTACTGCCACAATAGGTATTACCGATCATGCTCAAGAGCTTTTGGGTGATATGGTGTTTGTTGAACTGCCTGAAGTGGAGAGTGAAATCATTCAGGAAGAGGAGTGTGCAGTTGTGGAATCGGTTAAAGCGGCATCCGATGTCTATGCACCAGTGAGTGGAACAGTGGTTGAAGTGAATAGCTCGGTTGAAGATGCCCCGGAATTGGTCAACCAGGATCCTTATGGTGATGGCTGGCTGTTTCGAATAGAGCTGGAGAGTGAAGATGCATTGAATGATCTACTTGATGCCGATGAATACAACGAGCTTGTTTCAGAAGAGTCATAAACAACAAGTTTAACTGTCAGCAGAATGAGTTTTCGATAACTAATTGGAATGGTTTGAAATATGCCCTTTATTCCCCACACAGAGTCCGATAAACAGGCAATGCTAAGCGCAATCGGCGTTGATAGCATTGAAACACTATTTAGTGAGATCCCAAAGGAGTTACGCGCAAAAGGATTAAACCAGATCCCGGAAGGCGTTAATGAGATGACGATTAGTCGTATCATGCAGGAGCTTGCGGCAAAGGATGGAGAGCCACTCTGTTTTATTGGGGCAGGAGCTTATGATCACCATATTCCAGCGGCAGTTTGGGAGATAGTGACCCGTGGAGAGTTTTACACCGCCTACACCCCCTATCAAGCAGAGGCGAGTCAGGGGACGTTACAACTGATCTATGAGTTTCAGACGATGATCGCGTCGCTAATGGGACTCGAGGTCAGCAATGCCTCGCTCTATGACGGGGCTTCAGCATTAGCCGAAGCAGTATTGATGGCGATTCGTGCAAACCGTAAATCAAAGTCAAATCGGATTCTAATGCCCCGGTCAGTCAACCCTGACTACATCAAGGTTGTAAATACCATTGTTAAGAATCAGCAGATCAAACTGGAGTTATTCGATTATGACCACGATAGCGGTCACATCGATCCGACGGTACTTGAGCCATATAGCGGTGAAGATTTTGCCGCACTCGTCATTCCGCAACCCAACTTCTTCGGTCAGCTCGAAGCGGTGGATCAACTGACTGATTGGGCGCATCAAAACAAGATGTTGGTGATTGGCGTGGTCAATCCGGTGGCAATGGCGTTGCTAACCCCTCCGGGAGAATGGGGTGAACAGGGTGCAGATATCGCAGTAGGCGAGGGACAGCCTTTAGGTATTCCTCTCTCTTCTGGCGGTCCCTATTTTGGTTTTATGGCGACAAAGCAGTCGTTGGTCAGACAGATGCCGGGGCGCATAGTCGGACGAACTGTTGATCTTGAGGGTAACAGCGGATTTACACTGACGCTACAAGCACGAGAGCAGCATATTCGCAGATCCAAAGCGACATCAAATATCTGTACCAATCAGGGATTAATGGCCGCTGCGGCGACGATACACATGGCAGTGATTGGTGCCGAGGGTTTACGTCAGTGTGCCATCGCATCTCATCAAAACACACTTAAGCTAATCCAGCGAATGACTCAAATTGAGGGTATTGAGTTGCGTTATTCAGCACCATGTTTTCATGAGGCGGTGTTTACGATTGAGCAGCCGGTGGATGAGGTGTTAAGAGCACTCGCGGTGCAGGATATTCTCGGTGGATATGCGCTTAAAGCGCAGTTCCCGGAACATCAGAATGAGTTGTTAATCTGCGCCACTGAAAAACGCAATGATGATGATATTGAAAAACTGGCATCTAACCTTGAACGAATACTCTCAAGACGTGGCGCTTCACCAGTCTGTTCAAAATTAAAACCGACCGATCCAAAGGTTCTGGCTCAGTTTGAAAATGGAGGAGCGCAATAGTGTTGATCTTCGAAAAATCACAGAAAGGTCGAAATAATCATGCTCAACTTGCCGGGAATGAATCGGGCGTAAGCACCATTCCTGAAGCGTTACTGCGACAATCCTCGCCAACACTTCCTTCCGTATCAGAGCTGCAAGCGGTACGGCACTATACTCGCTTGTCCCAGAAAAATTTCTCGATTGATACCCAATTCTATCCATTGGGATCATGCACCATGAAATACAATCCTCGTGGTTCAAACAAGCTGGCAATGCTACCTGGATTTCTGGCGCGTCATCCAAAAGCACCCGTTGAAACACATGGGCAGGGGGTGTTGCAGATTCTGTATGAATTACAGGAGATCCTAAAGGATGTTACCGGCATGGAGGGTTGTTCGTTAACACCGATGGCTGGGGCGCAAGGTGAGTTTGCCGGGGTCGCAATGATTCGTGCATATCACGATGCGAATAACGATAGCGAACGCAAAGAGATCCTTTGCCCAGATGCAGCCCATGGAACCAATCCGGCAACAGCCGTAATGTGTGGTTATAAAGTAAAAGAGATACCAACCAACAGTAATGGTGATGTGGATATTGAGGCGCTTAAGGCTCAGGTCGGGCCTCAAACCGCCGGTATTATGTTGACGAATCCTTCTACTCTGGGTGTTTTTGAACGCAATATTAAACAGATCGCAGAAATCGTCCATCAGGCAGGTGGTTTGCTCTATTACGATGGAGCAAATCTCAATGCCATCCTCGGTAAGGTGAAGCCGGGTGATATGGGTTTTGATGTTGTGCATCTTAATCTGCATAAAACCTTCTCAACACCCCATGGTGGCGGTGGCCCCGGTTCTGGTCCGGTGGTGGTTGGTAAGCGACTATTACCTTTCCTGCCGATCCCGATTGTTGGGGAGGAGCAAGGAAGTTATCGCTGGTTGACTGAGAACGATATTCCCCAATCAATCGGCCGACTCTCCGCACACATGGGAAATACAGGAATCATGATTCGAGCCTATGTTTATGCGCGAATGATTGGGCGAGAAGGGATGGAGCGCATCGCCGAATACGCAACACTGAATGCCAACTATATGATGGCCGAGTTACAAAGGGCAGGTTTTGAAATGGCATTTCCAAACCGCTTTGCGACACATGAATTCATACTGACTCTCAAGCGGGAAGCGAAAGAGTACGGCGTTAATGCCATGGATTTTGCGAAGCGGTTACTCGATTATGGTCATCATGCTCCTACCACCTATTTCCCAATGCTTGTCCCGGAGTGCCTTTTAATCGAGCCAACCGAAACCGAAACCCGTGAAACACTGGATGATTTTGTCAGGGTAATGGCAAAGATACGCGAAGAGGCTCAACAAGACCCTGAGCAGGTAAAACAGGCGCCGCTAACATTGCCGGTAAAACGACTTGATGATGTAAAGGCAGCACGGGAGTTGGATCTGCGTTGGCAACCGGAGAGTGATGATGAGTGATGCAGAGATCAACAAGCCCGGTAATAAGGGTATCGTCCGCATTATTAAAGCGACCGGATATTCAATGCTTGGGTTTAAAGCGGCCTACAAATATGAAGAGGCGTTTCGTCAAGAACTTTGGTTAGCAATTATTATGGCACCATTAGCAATATGGTTAGGTGATGGTGCGATAGAGCGTGTATTGTTATTAGGGAGTTTAATGTTGGTGATCATCATTGAACTGCTTAACTCAGCAATCGAAGCACTGGTTGACCGGGTAAGCACCGATCACCATACCCTTTCCGGGAGAGCGAAGGATATCGGCTCGGCGGCCGTATTTGTCTCCCTGACCAATGTCGTGGTGACATGGGGTCTGATTTTAGTTCAAAAATATTTTTAATCATTGAGGACAGATAGAAGATGTCAGCATTAATAACAGGCTCAATGGCATACGACACCATTATGGTGTTTAACGACCATTTTAAGAATCACATCCTACCGGAGAGTGTCCACATGTTGAATGTGTCGTTCCTGGTGCCTGACATGCGCCGTGAGACCGGTGGTTGCGCGGGTAATATTGCCTACAACCTGAAACTCCTCGGTGAAGAACCGATGATTATGGCGACAGTGGGTCGTGATTTCGGCCCCTATCAAGAGTGGTTGGAGCAGTGTGAAATCAATATCGACCACATTCGGATATTGGAGAACACATACACCGCACAAGCCTTTATCACAACCGATATGGGCGATAATCAAATTACTGCGTTTCACCCTGGAGCGATGAGCTTCTCACATGAGAACCGTGTACAAGATGCCAATGGTGTGAAAGTTGGAATCGTTTCACCTGATGGTCGTGATGGCATGATTGAACATGCGGCTCAATTTGTTGAAGCTGGAATCTCGTTCATCTTTGATCCGGGTCAGGGTCTGCCGATGTTTAATGGTGAGGAGCTGCTTGCTTTCATTGAGCAGGCAACATGGGTTGCTGTGAATGATTATGAAGCACAGCTACTCCAGGATAAAACCGGAAAAACGGTGGCTGAGTTAGCCTCAATGGTTGATGCGTTGATTGTGACCAAAGGCGGCGAAGGTTCCCATATCTACGCTGATGGTGAGATGATTATTGTGCCAACCGCTTCGACAAGCGCAGAGAGCGATCCGACCGGATGTGGTGATGCTTATCGTGCAGGGTTACTGTACGGCATTCTAAATGGCTTAGATTGGGTGAGCACAGGGCGAATTGCATCATTAATGGGAGCGATTAAGATTGAGCATCATGGTACTCAAAACCATCGCTTTTCGATGGAGGAGTTTAAGGCTCGTTTTCATAAAGAATTTGGTACAAGCTTTTAATTGCGATTAAGAGGCTTTTGATACCATTTATAAAATCAGTCATTGCAGATGAAGAGAAGCAATCCGGATCATTAAATCCGATGAGATTTATGATGTAGCGGTGCTTCGCAATAGTTAATGACATATAAAGAGACTTCTTGGTTTATTTGCGGAAAAACCATGAACCAGTTCTCATTACCGGCATATCGTAATATTGAAATTAGACTACAATTTGAGGGGATATTGGTGGGTTTTAAACCTCCATTTATGCCATTAAAAAAATATTAAAAAACGGAGTATTCGATAATATGAATCATGAACTAAAGGTTGTCGTCTTGGATAGGGAAGACAGTTACGACTTTATCTCACCGCTTATCACAGAGACACTCAAAACCTCTCATATTACTCACTTCGAACGTATTGATGATGCTGTTGATCACCTACAGAATAATCAGCGAGTGGATATTGCCTTTTGTGGCTGGGATATTGGGGGAAAATACTTCATTAATGAGATGAAAAAGCGGCCTCATCTTAAAACCATTCCAATTGTTGTAATGCCAGAGACTCAAACCGACTCAGTGATTGCTGATGTCGTTCGTAATCGGGTTGCGGATATCCTGCCCAAACCCTTTACGGTTCAAGATTTTAAAGAGCGGGTACGTATGATTATGATGCCTCTCGAACGTCGGATTAGCTTCAGAATAAGACCTGTTGAGCAGTTGATGGTCTCGATGAATTTTGAAGACAAACTACAGGGTTCGTATGAATTGATGTCGTTATCAACCGGTGGTTGTCAGATCCGGTTCCCGTACGAAGAACGCCATATGATTAGCGTTTATGATTATGTAATGATCAGTCTCCATAATGGTGGTAGTTGGATGGAGCTGGGGTCATTGCTGATCCGTATTGAGCAGGATCATGAACAGTATGGTAATAGCAAAAACCTCTTACTAACGATACGTTTTGTCGAGGTCACCTCAGAAGATGCGCAAGAGCTTGAGAATATTATTGCGGATCTCTCAGTTGGCACTAAACAAGAGGATGAGTTGAAGATATTCAGAATCCAAAATAGCGGCTCATAAGGATTTGAGACGTAAATTGGGTTCGAAGATAAAATCCTCGCGGGCCAGTTAACGCTCTATTTCCATCGGCTGAGGTTGTATCACTAATCACCTTGGCATTTGCAGCTTTTGGCCTGATTTGTAATACGCTGCCCATGTGGGCAGTGATGAGATCAACCTTTCCAAGCCAGATAAGCTCCATCAACTCCTCCCAATCTGACTTCAAACTTTGATTCTCTTCCGAGGTCGGTGACCAGAGTATCGGCATTCCCACCGTTTGTGATTCAGGACGGTTTTTGGATTCCACCAAAATCGGTATCCACAACACACGCTGAAGTTTTCTGTAGATCCAGGACTGTTCCCATGGCTCGGATACAAACTGATTTAATGGAACTGTGCAGACATAGGTTGATTCTTTGGGGCGTCCGCTACGATTAACCGGAATGGTCTTTAATTCGATTCCAAGTTGATGAAAGTCAGGCATCGGTGATGAGTTGGCGCTAGCACCTAATACCGCTTCAAGTAGTTGCCCACTCCACCCTTTATCCCGCTTGAGATTTGTGGGGACGGCAATATCATACTGCTCGGCAATTTCTCCTAAACTAAGGCCGGCAATCTGATTTGCCCTTGCCATAAGCTCAGTTTCGGTTTGCGGAGGAGAAGTTAATGCCATGAATAATAACTCTTATTAGGAATACGCAATCATCAATAAAGTGTGTAGTATCTCATTTACAAAGTGGCTTGCAACCGGTCTAATTATCCGGCTCGACAAGTCTGATTACGAACAGAAAATGGAGATGGAATTATGCTAAAACGCGCTATGATCTTCGGATTACTTGTTATGTTGTTACCACTAGGAGCTTCTGCCTACCCATATAACTACCCGGTTCAACAAACAGTAAACTCTCTCTCTGAGCCAGCAAAGGTGTTAAGAGAAGGAATCGAGCTGTTAACCGGATATCTCGATGCAGAGGTAAAACCGACTCCAGAAGAGGTACGGAAATATCTGGAGATAGAGATTTTGCCATATTTCGATTTTGAACGAATGACAGCTATGGCCATAGGCTCATCGAGCCGCTTTATCAGCGACGCTCAAAAGAGACAACTGGTCGCGGTCGTCAAAGAACGATTCCTTGCAACATTAGTCTCCAAGTTGGATGGCTATCAACAAGGACGAATTCAATACATGCGACCAAAGGGAAACCTCTCCAGTGGTCGAGTGAGCTTAGGTGTCAGAATCTATGGTGAGCAGCGTTATCCAGTTCAGATCGAATTTAAACTGGTAAATGGTAGTGGTGGATGGAAGGTCGTTGATGTGGTCGCCAATCGAACCAGTGCTGTCGTCTATTATCGAAATGAATTTAATTACCTGATCCGCCGCTATGGGGTTGAAAATCTAGTCGAAAGAGCAGCGAATGCCCAATAACAGGCATCAATTACTCAATCATTTATGAGTCGCAATCACAACGACTACACCCCTGTTTTAGGCATAGCAATAATAGTCCGACAAATATGGCGAACCAGACAACGACTCCAGTGATTGTTAATAGATCAAAGTGAAACATGGCTTTACTTGTGCTGACTATATTTAATAGTTGGTAATATACTGAAATTTCAGCCTGAGTATATGACACAGGCATCATTTTTTTAAAACTATCGATGAATATTGCAGAAAAAATTGCGGACGAGCTAAATGTCTCGTCACGCCAGGTCAGTGTGGCGATCACACTGTTGGATGATGGAGCAACCGTTCCTTTTATCGCACGATATCGCAAAGAGGCGACTGGTGGCCTAGATGACACTCAACTACGCCAACTATCCGAGCGATTGGTCTATCTTCGTGAATTGGTTGAACGACGTGATGTAATCCTTCGAACGATTGATGAACAAGGCAAGCTGACTCAGGAGTTAAAAGCCTTAATCGAGCAGGCAGAGAATAAAACCAGGCTTGAGGATCTCTACCGCCCGTATATGCCAAAACGCCGCACAAAGGCACAAATTGCAAAAGAGGCGGGGCTTGAGCCATTGGCAAGCCGATTATTTGAAAACCCTGAACTCAATCCCGAACATGAAGCACAACACTTTATCAATCAAGAGCATGGGATAGAGGATGTAAGTGCAGCTCTGGAGGGTGCAAAACAGATTCTCATGGAGCGTTTTGCTGATGATGCGGAACTCATTGGGGGTTTGCGCCAGTATCTTTGGGTTAATGGTGAGATCGTCTCGTCGCTTATTGAGGGTAAAGAGCACGAAGGTGAGAAATTTAAGGACTATTTTGAGTTTAGTGAGGCATTAAAGAAGATCCCTTCTCATCGTACACTTGCCCTGTTCCGTGGCCGTAACGAAGGGATACTGAGTTTACAGGTGCTACTTCCAGAGGATAAGGATCTACGCTTTAGCGAACGTAGTGCGATGGAGCGAATGATTGCACACCATTATCGTATCGCTGACCAGGGTCGTGCAGCAGACAAATGGCTTTTAGAGGTCGTTCGCTGGGCTTGGCGGATCAAGATCCAGACACATCTTGATACAGAGTTGAAGAACACCATTCGGGAGCGGGCTGAAGAAGAGGCGATCGCAGTTTTTGCCAAGAACCTTGGCGACCTACTGTTGGCGGCACCTGCCGGACAACTGGTTACAATGGGGCTCGATCCTGGCCTGCGAACCGGGGTTAAGGTTGCGGTGGTTGATGTGACAGGAAAACTGCTCGATACCGCTACAATCTACCCACATGTACCTAAGAATCGATGGGATGAGTCACTCCATCAATTAGAGCAACTTATCAATCGCCATCAGGTATCTCTAATCAGTATCGGCAATGGCACAGCCTCCCGGGAGACTGATCGCTTAGCGCAGGATCTCATCAAACGGATTAAAGGACGGAGCATTCAAAAGGTTGTGGTGAGTGAGGCAGGTGCATCCGTCTACTCGGCTTCTGAGTTTGCAGCACATGAGTTTCCAGATCTCGACGTGTCACTACGAGGCGCAGTATCGATTGCGCGACGTTTACAGGATCCGTTGGCCGAACTGGTAAAGATTGAACCAAAAGCGATAGGGGTAGGGCAGTATCAGCACGATGTTTCACAGTTAAAACTTGCGCGTTCACTTGATGCGGTTATTGAAGATTGTGTTAACAGCATCGGGGTTGATGTCAATACAGCATCAGTACCACTACTTGCCAGAGTTGCAGGACTGAATCAAACCTTAGCATCGAATATCGTCTACTTCCGGGATATGCATGGAGCCTTTCGCAATCGCAAAGAGCTTCTGAAGGTGAGTCGGGTCGGAGAAAAGGCATTTGAGCAGAGCGCGGGCTTCCTGCGTATTCAGGGTGGTGAAAACCCATTGGATTTCTCTGCTGTTCATCCTGAGGCCTATCCTGTTGTTGAGAAGATTGCACTTCATTGTGGTCGAAAGATTGAGGAGATGATCGGAGATATCAAGTTTCTTCGAACCCTCAATGCCCGAAACTATGTGGATGAGCATTTTGGAGAGCCGACGATATGCGATATCTTGCAAGAGTTGGAGAAGCCGGGTCGTGATCCTCGTCCTGAATTCAAGACCGCACTGTTTAGTGATGGTATTGAGTCAATCGGTGATCTGAAGATAGGGATGATACTTGAAGGGGTTGTGAGTAATGTTGCAAACTTCGGGGCGTTTATCGATATCGGCGTACATCAGGATGGGCTTGTCCATATATCGGCACTTTCAAATGAGTTTGTTAAAGATCCACGAAGTGTCGTTAAAGCGGGTGATGTTGTTAAGGTCAAGGTGATGGATATTGATCAACGAAGAAATCGAATCAGTCTTAGTATGCGACTTGATGATAAGATTGAAGATAAAATAGCAACGCAACCTAGTCATAATAGAGCACAGAAAAAACAGATACACACAAACAGTAGAGAAAGCCAGTCTCAAGGTGCGATGGCAGAAGCATTCGCCAAGCTCGCATCTGGGAATTATTCTAATTAGGGAAACCCTGTATAAGTCCGTATGGGCTGATCATGGGTGTGGTGTCACAAAAAGGTATTTGTGACTCACATCAAGACCCACAGCATAAGGTCGTAGGTTTTGATAATAGTCCCTTGGTTAATGGGATCTCTGATTTGGTTAGAGATTCCTTAAAGGTCTGGTAAAACCAGACGCTGCAAGAATGAGGTTATAGTCATGGAGAACAAGAGCGAGTGGCTTGAACACTTTCCTCTACTGAGTACGATTGATGATCCGATATGGAATGATGTCCGTAAAAACGTACATCTGATAAAGGTTCCAAAAGATGTAACGGTATTTCGCGGTGGCGATCTTTGTGAAAACTATTTATTGGTGATTAACGGAACCGTTCGCGTTCAGAAGGTATCTGAAAGCGGAAAAGAGATTGTGTTATACCGTGTTGGAGACGGTGATTCTTGCGTACTCACCACATCATGCCTACTTGCTCATGAGCGTTATCAGGCAGAAGCGATCACCGAGTCAGAGGTTGAAGCGGTGATGATTCCAGCGACCGCCTTTAATAAGGCGCTAAACCATTCAGAACGATTCAGAGACTTTGTTTTTTACAGTTATGGACAACGTATTTCAGATCTTCTTGCGCTTGTCGATGCGGTGGCATTTCAACGTATGGATAGTCGCTTGGCTCAGGTATTGCTTGAGAAAAACACCACTAATGAGCCGATCAAAATCACTCATCAGGAGCTGGCCAGAGAACTCGGTACGGCCAGAGAGGTGATTAGCCGGTTATTAAAATCCTTTGAGCACAGTGAAATGGTAATTCTAGGTAGAGGATTTGTTCAACTGGTTGATATTCAGGCACTTAAAGAGATGTCGCAAACAAAAGAAAGGTGATTTAGTCACTGTCTCCGCTAGACTATTCAAATAGTGTTACAAAATGTTCATTGAATGACTGAACTTAGTAGAGAAAGAGGAGAAAATCATGAAAAATGTTGGTGGTATTGATCGCATTCTGCGAATCATTGTTGGTATTGCATTGGTTGCATTAGCAGCCACACAAACATTAGGTGTTTGGGCTTGGATTGGCGTTGTACCATTGGTTACGGGTCTTATCGGTTGGTGTCCCGCTTATATGCCATTTGGTATTAAAACCTGTGCAGTTGACGATAAGCCACAAGCTGATTCGTAATCCATTGCCTCAGGAACTTTAAAGGGTGCTACGGCACCCTTTTTTGATCAAACATGTAATAGTTCACACTTTTAGTAAACTATTAATGAAATGTGATCCAAGTCGTATCAGTTAATAGAGCTTACGCACCTTTTTCTCCGCGACATCTATCTAATCTTCAGTTAACAGTTTAACGCGGGTATAGCGGTTATGAAGATTCCAACATTTATTAAATATGCACTACTGAATCAAGGCGGCAAATATCGTGCTGTTGACCTAAAAAAGGCGACCCAAGATCAGAAGTACCGAAATATACTGGTCAAAACAGAGCTTTACCAACATGAAGAGAAGGTCTATTTGGCTGTGCTTAGGGCAGATGATTCGCTCGATCTGAATAAACTGGAAACAGCGGTCTCAACATCGCTGATGAAGATTAACGACAGTACATTTAAGTCATTATATGTTGAGTGCGATCAAACCATGACACCACCATTAAAGGTTACAGAGAATGTTATGGTAGTACTCGACAAAAGGGTTGAGCGACTCCAAAAGGTAATCCTCCCAATCGGTCTTAAAAACGTACTGCTTTTAGCGGGCATAGATGATTTCAAGGAGTTAACAAGAGCAGAGCAGGTTGCATCGATTGTTAAAGAGAAAAAAGAAGCCAACAACAAAATTCCGCTCTTCTCGATTCGTGAAAATATTACGGCACAGCTAAAGGATGTAGTAAATCTGCCGAAGCTCTCCAATCTATCCCGACAAATCCTTGCAATCAAAAACAATCCTTATGCAACGATTGGTGAATTGATCTCGGTGGTGAAACAGGATCCGATACTGGATCATCAAATGGTCAAATACGCATCGATTCACTATCTTGGTAAGAGTTGTGATGTCTATACCTTGGAGGATGCAATAAACGATGTTCTAGGGTATGACCTTGCCGTTGAATTGGCGTTTGGTCTCTCGATTATTCGTATGTTTAAAGGCACATCAAAAGGCGTCATTGGGAAGGAGGCATTCTTAAAGGATGCGATCTATACCGCTCAATTGACACATATTCTCTGTAATGAGATTCACTATAGTCGCAGACCATCTGCAGAGCATGGGTTTCTTGCCGGCCTTCTCCACAATATCGGGGTGATGATCCTTTCAGATCTGTTTCCAAGTTACTACATGAGGCTTAACAGAGAGTTAGAGATGAATCAAAACAGCTCATTTCTGGTTGTTGAGAACCGGGTCACCGGAACCAGTCATACCGAAATATCGAAGGCAGTGCTTAAACACTGGGGAATGAATGATGAAATTATTGAGGCGTCATTTGCACATCATGCACCCAGCTATCGAAGTGACTATTCCACCTACGCGAATATTGTGTTTATTGCGAATGCTTTACTGAAAAGAATCAACATTGGTGATGCGCTTTCGACCGTGATTCCTCAATCACTATTGGATGAATATGATATGAACGAGGAGCGGTTGAATGAAATATTAACCTCATTCATTAGCCGGGATCAGTTTATGAATGAGGTGATTGTTGAGGTTGCAGCTTAAGTCTATGCAAACTCTGTGGGTTATTCACAGACGCTAACAGCGTTGATTGAGCAGCGTCTTCTGTCATTCCACATCGTGCTGTTGAGCGTAGCGTCAGTAAAATCACATCGAAAAACCTCGGAATCCATCAGATTAGCTTTAGTAAGGTTTGCCTTCTTAAATGAACAGTCAACCATTTGACTGTTTTTAAAGAGGGCTTTAGTCAGATTAGTATCGATAAATGAGGTTCCCTCGATCGAACTTTCATTGAAAACCACTTTTGTCAGATTGCTCTTATTAAACTGAGTGCCATTAAGATTTGAACCAGTCAGATCCGACTCCTCCAGATTACTATCAATGATTACTGCGCCCTGAAAGTTTGCGCCAACTGCGCTAATCGATTGCATTGATGCGAGATTAAACTTTGTATCAGTTAGAGTAGCCCGATCAAATCGTGCTCTTGTCAGCAGGCTTTGGCTTAAATCGCTTGAATGAAGGTTGGCATTGATAAGTTTGGCTTCACGCAAACGAATACCGATCATATTACTGTTGGATAGGTTTGCATTGTAGAGATCGGCTTCATTAAGGTTTGCACCACTTAGATTGCTACCAGAGAGATTGATATTCACCATAATCGCGCCACGGAGATCCATATCATGCAGATCACTGTTCTGCTTATCGCAGCCGCTCCAGTAGACGCGAGGTGCGGGTGGATCATCACAAGATGCATGAGCAGAACCAAAGCCAGTGATAAGTAGCAGCATCGTGATAGTCACGATAAGATCAGGTTTAAATGATGACACAGTGCTTGTCGGCTTCATTCAGCGTTTTCCAGATAAATAAGGTTTGATTAGTATATGCATAGTGTAGGCGGTTTACGAAAAATGCTCACCTCCCATGTTGATGGACAGGTCTACTACAGATTAGTAGTTGGGGGTGATGAGATTGAACTCAACCCCTTGATTGGACAAACAATTTCGATTCACTACCGAGATCAGATTAACTGTGTGGCCTGTGGACGTAAAACGGCTAAAAGCTATAGTCAGGGACACTGCTACCCCTGTTCTCAATCATTGGCACGTTGTGACCTATGTATTATGAAGCCGGAAACCTGTCATTACCATCTTGGAACCTGTCGAGAGCCACAGTGGGGAGAGACACACTGTTTTAGAAGCCACACTGTCTACTTAGCCAATACCTCTGGTATTAAGGTTGGGATCACCAGAAATAGTCAAATCCCGACACGCTGGATGGATCAGGGCGCAACTCAGGCAATGCCGATATTTAGTGTAAATAATCGCCTTCAATCAGGATTGGTTGAGATGCGGTTAAAGCAGCACGTTGCAGATAGAACCGACTGGCGCAAGATGCTTAAGGGCGATGGTGATCAGGTTGACCTTCGCCAACAGATGAGCGAATTGTTAGCTGTTGCCGGTGATTCGGTTGCAGAACTTGTATCAAAATATGGTGATGATGAGATCACAAGATTAGATACCACCGAGCCACTATCATTTCACTATCCTGTATCGATCTATCCCGAAAAGATAAAAGCCCTTAATCTTGACAAAACGCCATCGGTTACAGGTGTCTTACAAGGTATTAAGGGACAGTACCTGATTCTTGATTGCGGCGTGCTTAATATCCGCAAATATAGCGGATATCAGATTGAGTTCCGGGTAAAATCCTAATCTAATAGGTGTGATACCAGACCGTCGGCAAGCTTTGGTTCAAACCAGGTTGATTTTGGCGGCATGACCTCACCGGCATCTGCAACTGATATCAGTTGATCCATTGTGGTTGGAAAGAGTGCAAAAGCAACTGCCATTTCACCACTATCAACACGACGCTCTAGTTCACCAAGTCCACGGATTCCACCAACAAAATCGATACGTTTATCACGACGTGGATCGCTAATCCCAAGCACGGGTTCAATCAGGTTATTGGCAAGCAGACTGACATCTAGTTGAGCTACCGGATTGTTATTAGGAATGAGCTCTGGCTTGATCTGCAGGCGGTACCAGTTGCCATCAAGGTACATCCCGAATTCAGTGGTCGATGCAGGTTTGTATGGTTCATTTGACGGTGTGATGTTGAAGCTCTTAGTCACCTTTTCCATAAACTCATCACCGCTTAATCCGTTGAGATCGGTAACAACCCGGTTGTAGTCGAGAATCATCATCTGATCATCCGGGAAAAGCACAGACAGAAAATAGTTATAGCTCTCATCTCCGTGATGATTCGGGTTTTGTGCTTTTCGCATGGCTGCGACTCTGGAACCTGCCGCAGAGCGATGATGGCCATCGGCAATATAGATAGCGGGCATTTGGTCAAAGGTAGCTGTAATGGTTTGAATGTCGCTGTCATCTGTAACAAGCCAAAGCGTATGTCGCACCTTATCATCAGCGGTGATATCAACCGCTGGATCTGTCGTGGTGGTGATTCGGTTTACCAGCTGATCAATCGTTGGATGGTGGCGATAAGTGAGAAATACCGGACCGGTTTGGGCATTTAGGGTATCGACCTGTTTTACACGGTCATCCTCTTTATCCGGGCGGGTAAACTCATGTTTACGAATACGGTTGCTATCGTAGTCGATGACGGATGCCACTGCCACCAAACCAATCTGTTGGTGTTGTCCCATTATCAGACGGTAGAGGTAGTAGAGTGGTTTATCGTCCTGAACCAGTATTCCTTCATTTCGCATTGCTTCAAAATTCTCTAACCCCTTGGCATAAACAGCATCGTCGTATGGACTAATCTCAGGTGGGAGATCAATTTCAGGTTTGGAGATATGTAAAAAACTCCAGGGTTTACCGGAGGCGCGCTCGCGTGCTTCAGTACTGTTTAAAACATCGTAGGGTGGGGCAGCAACATCAATTGCTCTTTTATCTACAGGGCGTAATCCGGCGAAGGGGCGAATAAGGGGCATCTATTTCTCCTGATTGAAAACAGCGATCTTTTCTGTTTCCAGAGGTGGCATTTGGATAAAAAATTGATTTGTTTTCAGACTCTTTAAGACTTCATTGACATCAACACGTGCGAGTTTACGTTCTGGTGATAGCTCGATCACCATCGCTTTCTCCGGGGTTCCGAAGTAGCCAAGGATATCTTTTGGAACTACATCAAAGTTATCTTCTTCAGCGAGATAGAGATAGAGTTCAGCTTTCTTCTTGGTTTTGTAGATATGGCATTCGATGGTATCAGTCATGATCTCATACATATTCAGTCAAAGGAGTTGTGCAATTTTATCAAAAAACAGGTGTGCATTTATATGAAAAATCCTGTTAATGGCATTATCTGGGATAATCCATAAACTTTTAAATGAAAGGGTATCAATGGAGTTAACCACGCTTATCACAAACCGGGGTTATATAGAGAGTAGAGCTCCCATTTTATGGATAAAGTCGGTTCTTCTTAGGGGTTTGATAAATGATTCATCACACTTGGCATAATCGATCTTTTTACGCATATGCTCATCATCAACAGCACTGAGTGCAACTATCGGGCCTTTATAGCCGGTCTTTTTAATCTTTTGGATGGTATTAATACTATCCTCACCCTCAATGTTCATATCAATAATCAATGCATCGGGGTTATGCATCTTAAGATAGTTGCAGGCCTCATCACCGCTTGCAGTGAGATAGGGCTTAGCGCCAACCCCATTAAGAAACACGCCTAATAATTGACGCGAATCGCTATTGCTGTCGATAACAACAATATCGCTATTTCGAAGATGGTCTTCACCTCCGATACCAGTGGTTCGAGAGGGCGCTTCAAGATTGATAACGATATTGGTGCCCTGACCGAGTGATGACTTAATGCTTAAATCACCACCCATGCGCTTAACGATCTCATTGCTGATCGACAAGCCAAGACCGGCTCCACGTGAGGATTGTCCATCGGCAGCACTTTTATGAAAATGTTCAAAGATCGATTTGAGATCTTCAGGTTTGATCCCTTGTCCGGTGTCATCAACCGTAATATTCAGGATATTATTTGCCCATTCTAACGATACTGAGATGCTCCCTTCTTTGGTAAATTTGACAGCATTCCCAATCAGATTAACCAGTACCTGACGCAATTTGATGTCATCGATCCAGATTCGCTCTGGGATCTCCGGTGCAATCCACCAGACAAAGGAGAGTCCTTTTTTCTCTGCGGTGACTCGGAACAGCTCTTCAAGATCATTGGCGATATTGATGATATTGGTTGATGTTGGATTGATAACCAGTTGACCATTTTCAAGAATGGACTGATCGATCAGGTTTTCGATCAAATTGAGTAAGTAGTTGGCACTACGATCAATCGCTGAGAGGTGAGAAGTGACCAGATCAGGTGAGCCAAGGTCTTCTCTTGCAAGATCGAGATATCCTAATATGGATGAGATCGGCGTACGAAACTCATGCGACATCTTTCCTATAAACTGGCTTTTGAGCTTGTTGGTCTGATGTAATTCTCGGTTTACCTCTTGAAGGATATCCTTATATTTTTCAAGCCGTTTGATTAAGCGATCCCTTTCAGCATTGACCAGCCCCAACTCATTTGCGACCTGCTGATAGCGGTATTGGTTATTCTTTAATTCAGAGCCGTCTAATAGTCCGATCCCCCAGCCATCGTCTAATCGAACGATATAGATCTGGGCAGGTTTCTTTGAGGGGGTTTCCACCAAGTGGAGCTTAAAATAGCTCTCCTCAATATTGTCTAGTCCATATAGAAAAGGAAAGTAGTCATAGATATCATTTCCGGGTTTAAGTTCAGGGTAGCCATAAAAGTCACCATTACCCGAGTCGCCGACAACCTTGAAATCGTCATCTGTGATGACATAAAACGGATTAAACTCTTTACCAAGAGCGCGGTGGATCTGGTTGGACAGGGTAATTAATTGTTCTTTCATAGCTTTAACTTTGCTCTGGATTATCTTCTAACGAGGTATTTACCGAGGAGTTCAAAGGCTCTCTCGACACCTGTCCCATTTTTTGCACTGGTTTGAACCATTTTCCAGTTCATCTCTTTAAGCTCAATAATGCGTTGCTTACTGATGGTCCATTGATCACGGAGATCGTGTTTGTTGATCAACAACACAAAGGGAACCTCACCGATGATAGTTTGTGCCTGTTTATTTAACTCAATCGCAGTCTCAAGCGTGTCACCCCGTGTTCCATCAGCAACAATCAGGTATCCGGCAGCACCTCGTAGATAGTTAGAATCAATAGAGGAGATACTATCAGAGCCTTCGATATCCCATAAAATCAGCTTCAATTGTTCGTTTGATTCAAGCGTCAGCATCTTGGTATCAATCTTGACGCCGACAGTTGATAAATACTTTTCTGAAAATTCACTATGTACAAATTGTTTAACCAGGCTTGTTTTACCCACACCAAAATCACCAATCATACATATCTTCTTGATTTGCATGTTTTACCCTTAACCTTTAATTTTTTTATTTATTTAGAGCTTGAGTATCTTAAATTCAACCATGCGCAGACTGGGTGTTTGTGTCTCTTGAAACGCAAGCGGTGATGGTTTGCTTTTTAGCCTGAAGATCACTTCAGGTAGTCCACGTGCAACAAGTAGTTCATTGATCGTAAACGCTCTGGCATTGGCAAGATAGTTGTTTGTTTCGATATCACCAGTGCCGTCACTATATCCGATAATGGTTAGCATGACTGGTTTATTTAGGCGCTTTGAAACCTCAATAAACGCATTGAGCCTGTTAATTAACTTCTCAACATCAAGAGTGCTTTCTTGTGTTAAATCAATTTCCTCATTAAAGAAGAGCTTGGTTTGTTCAATTTGAGTAAACAGGTTGTTATATAGATTCTCTTCAGCAGAACTGACGTTTTGATGCTCAATCGCAACAAGACCTTTAATGTTTTGTTTACGATCATCGATCGTATTGATCCACTCTTTTTCAGCCTCGCCAGAGAGTGTGATCTTTCCTTCCTTTACCTTTACTTGCACCGTGCTGGGTGGTGTGTAGGTAGCGACAAACTCTTTTAAAATGGCATCATCATTCGATTTAATGCCGCTGGTATCGATCTGGTTAATGCCTGGGATATAGACGGTAAGTTTTCTAACACCATCAATCCATTCAGTAGAAGCTTCACCACGTAGACTGAGAACTCCCTTGTCATTAAGAGAAAACTCAATGGTTTTAGGTGGATTCAGCCATTCGGTTGCACGTTTAATCACTAATTCGGGCGAAAAGGTATAAAACGGTCTGAAGTGTAGCGAAATTTGTTCCGTGGAGAATCCCGCCTCTTCAATATAGGCAGTCGGTGATTTAGCAATCGGATCGGCAAGCCCGAAGATCGAAAGCTCTTTACCGTTCTTTGTTGTGCGGGTTATGGCAATACCTGGATCGTTTTCGAGAGTATTAACCAGTTGATCAAAGCGTTGATGTAATTCTGAGATCTCCTGATGACCTTCGACACCTTTATACGATGACCATGCAAAAATCAGTGCAATGATAGAGACTAAAACAATGAAGGGGGTTGATAGCCCTGATTTTTTGGCCTCATCCTTTATTTCAGATTGAATACAGCTCTCCAGCATCGGGGTAATGAGTCGCATCTCAGAACTGTCACTTGGAAGGCCGCTCAATTCTACGCTAACACTGCGGTGAATATTGACTAAAACCTCACGACAGTGTTTTCGCAATGAATCAGGTGGAATGCCCATAACAACAACAGCAAGATATGCGCGTGGTCCATGGGTGATTTGAACGGTGTGTTCACCCATCTCAATGGTCTCAAGTGATTGCTGTTGGCTCTTGCCGGAGACAAAGGCATCGCGGGCAAAGTCACCTATTGCTGTTAGCATCGCTGAGACCGCATCGGGGTCTCTTTGTGCTTCCTCATTTGCAATATTATGAATTAACAGACCGCTCTCAGGCTCAATCAGCATTACCTGCTCAACGCGATAGGCGAGCGTATTCCGAAGTACGATCTCTGAAAAAGGCACTCCGGTTCGATACGCCTCAAGTCGCCATTTCATTCCTTGGGCTGAGAAGCTGTTATCGAGAGTACGGTTAATGTTAGTAATAAACTCTTTTAATGTTTCTGTAATCGATTTGCGAATAGCGGGTGTGATGACAGGGTAGAGCGCATCGGCAAAAATATCAGGGTGCTTGCGAGCAGCCTGCTTGATGCTCTCATTCAGTGGTGCATCTAACGCTTTTGAAACCTCGTTACCTTTAGTGGTACTAATTTCAATAGACTTACTTAGTACCTCCGCAACCTCTTCAGCAGTAACCCCTTTTATGGCGTTCAGTCTTTGGTAGATATCTCTAATCGCCTTTCTTTCCGAAGAGACAAGCAATCGCTTTAGCTCTTCGAGATTATGGCTTTTGTTTGCGCTATTGGTTTGAGTCGCCATATCTTTTAGATCAGGTTTCATAATCAATTAGGCAAGGGATCATTTTTTACGTAGCTTGTCGGCAACATCAGAAAACAGCTTGGCCAGATCTTCGCGACTGATTTGATCCTGCTCTATCTGTTCTGAGATCTTATTGATTGTTTTAGTGATCTGATTGTGTTGATGCGATTGTAATGTATCAAGATCATCAATTCGCTGCTCTATCGTTCTACGAAGGCTATGCAAATCCTCATCGATACTTTGTTCGATCTTGGCAAGACGCTCGTCTAATGATTTGCTGGTACTATCAAAATCACCTCTGAGCTTGATGAATAGTTTTGATAACTCATCGTCACCACTTTTTCTTTGTTTGTCTAAGGATTTATGAGCATTGTTGTATGCGGTTTCATGGGCATTGAGCTTGACCTGCAACTCCTCTCGCATTTCGACAATCTTTCTGTCGAGCAGGGATGTTGACGTAGCGATGTGTTGATCGATAGCCCTGATCTGTTGACCGAAAAGTAGCTCTCTAATCTTGTCCATGCTGTCATCAGTCGACGCTTCAGTCACCGTTTCGTTAGGCTTACTCTGTTTCTTTTTCAATTTAGTCACCTTTGAATAGTAAGAAGACAATGATTTGAACGGTTAATTGACCCTTTTTAAACAGGGAACACTTTGATGCCCTTGATTGTAGTAAGGGCATGTTGCTCAAACGCTCTGAATGATATTCCCGCCAACTATATTACAAAGCACAGGCTATGCCAATAAATGAAACTTATTGATATTTCAAATGCTTATCAAATATTTTAAAAGGATTGTCTTGAATATAGTACCCAACCAGGCGTTATCAAGCAGCAGGCTAAGTGATGTTTGCAGTTGTTTACTCAAAACGGAATTTTTCTGGTTCTAATCCATGTTTTGCCAGTAAGCGATAGAGTTCAGTCCGATTTCGTCCGGCGAGTTTCGCTGTATTGGTGATATTCCCATTCGTTATGCGAAGCAAACTTGCCAGATAGCGCTGTTCAAACTCTAGTTTTGCAATATCAAGCGTTGGCATTAAATCGTTCTGCCCCTTAAGTGCTTCATTAACGAGTGATTTGGGAATAATGGTCTGACCACAAAGAACATGGCACTGTTCAACCACGTTCTTAAGCTGCCGGACATTGCCCGGCCATTGTGAATGTAAAAGTAACTCCATCGCGTCCGGTGCAAACTTTTTCAATCCTATTTTATCCCGCTCAGATAGTGTCATCAGAAAATGGTTAACCAATGATGGGATATCTTCACGACGCTCTTTGAGCGATGGAATATTGAGTGGAACAACATTAAGTCGATAGAAGAGATCCTCACGAAAGGTACCATCCTCAACCATGGCATCCAGGTTTTGGTGCGTTGCAGAGATAATTCTGACATTCACGCTAATCGAAGTGGATGATCCTACTGGCCGGATCTTGAACTCTTGAAGCACACGTAACAGCTTGGATTGTAATAGCAGCGGCATATCACCGATTTCATCGAGGAAAAGTGTGCCACCATCTGCCACTGTAAACAGACCGGAGTGATGGTTGTTCGCACCCGTAAATGCGCCTTTAACATGACCAAATAGCTCAGATTCGAGCAGTTGTTCAGGAAGTGCGCTACAGTTAACGGCAATAAAGGGGTGATCTTTACGGCTACTCTCCTGATGAATCGCTTCTGCCAGAAGCTCTTTACCGCTACCAGTACTTCCGGTGATGAGAACTGAGCTGTCACCTTTTGCAACAAGCCTAGCCCTTCTTAGTAACTCATCGACAACTCTGGAGCGGTGAATAAATTTGGGTGCAAATGTTTTGCTATCTCTTGTAGGTGAAGATTGATACAGCTCAAGCGTTTGATTGATCGTGTCGGCTAAAGGTTTACGTGAGATGGGCTTTTCAAGAAATGCAGCAGCACCGAGATAGGTGGCGTCGGTGGCATCCTTAATTCTGGCATGACCACTGAGAACAATGACCGGCATGATTGGGTTATTTTTCCGAACTGCACTGATAAGCTTCAGGCCATCCATTTGATCCATCATTAGATCGGTGAGGATTAAATCAGGCTCAAAGTGTTCAAGCTTTGCCAGTGCATGTAATCCATTCGATGCGGTAATGACCTCAAAACCTTCGAGTTGTAGCCATCGCTCGATCAATTCAAGATGATCGAAATCATCATCAACGACCAATATCTTGTTTTTAATGGCTTCAGTACTCATTTTTGAAAATCATTTATTTAGTGTGAATCACATTATGCAATGGAATAAGGATTATATACCGACGACATCCAAAATGGCATGATCTGATTGTTCCACTACAACCTGTGAAAACAAACCCTAGCGCTGTTGCTGATGAAAATGCTGATAAACCAAATGGAGGAAATGCTCAAGTTCCTGGGGTGATGCTAATTGATGCTCTTCAATCATCGGAACCTGTGGTGATTGCTTCTGAAAACGATCACTAAACAGACCAGAACCGATCATCTCACCAGTATCACTGCTAATGGGTGTAGAACTGATACCACAACTAGGAGAGCGTGATTTACAAATCATCCCATTTAATTGTAGTAATGCTATTTCATCAGCATAACGACACAGTTGGTCACTAATATCATTCAGTGGGTTATTGACCCCGATTACACGCTTTTGCTGATCGATAAGAGTAACCTTCACCGGCTCTCTTGGAACGCCAAGTCCAATATCCACCTCAGGGCAAAAAGAGTGTATCGATACCTGCGACGAGACAAGGTTAATCACTTCAGGGCAGGGCTTTGATTGACCATCATATCTGACAGGGATACCGAGCAGACATCGGCTTACACCTATAAGCGGCAGAGGATTTGAGGTGTTTTGACTCACTTATGAGATGAGTGGCAACGAGACAATATTGGTTGAGGAGTTCACAGGCAACCGTAGTGAATTATGGTTTTTAAGCAAGTTTGATAACACCTGGAAATTTATCGCGTGACTAAAGTAGTTTCCCTGAGCCAGATCACATTGATACTTTTTAAGGAGCGCAAGACTTGACGGGTTTTCAACCCCCTCAGCGATAACCTGGATCCCCAGGCTGTGTGCCATGTGAATTGTTGATTCGACAATCACTGCATCGTTATCGTGATTAATCATCTCAAGAATAAATGATTTATCAATCTTAAGTTTATCAACAGGTAACTGCTTAAGGTAAGAGAGTGAAGAGAACCCAGTTCCGAAATCATCAATCGCAAGTTTAATCCCAATCTGTTTAACCTGTTGTAATACGTCAATGGCGGTTTCGAACTCTCGCATCATCGCTGATTCGGTAATCTCAAACAAAATTGTACTCGGATCAATCGAATGCTTTTTTATAAGTTTAAGAACATTTGCAATGAAATTTGGGTGGTGCAGGTTTTCAGCGGAGATATTGATACAAGCACACTCATAATTTAGTCCGTTCTGATTCAATAATGCACAATCATCGAAGACCTTATTAATGACATAACGTGTTAGTGAATGGATGATGCCAGTTTGTTCTGCAAGCTCAATAAAATCATCAGGTGCGATTGAACCCATGGTTGGGTGATCCCAGCGCAACAAGGACTCAAAGCCTCGGAACCGACCATCAAGATTCACCTGTGGTTGATAATGGATTTCAAGAGATTCGTTCTCTATCGCCTTGCGAAGCTCATTAGCAATCGAGATCTTGCGAAGGTTCTCCTGATGATGTTCTGACTTGTAGATAACGTAATCAAACTGTCTAATCCGTGCCTCACTACTTGCCGTATTGACATCTCGAAGTAGCTGTTCAGGTTCAGAGCGATTATTCATAAACACAACGCCACTATTTGCACCGATATAGATGGGGTTTTCATGAATATAAAACGGAACCTCAATACTTCTAATGATGCCCTGTATGGTTCCAACAATATTTCCAATGGTGGTGTTAATAAAGGTTAAGGCAAAGGAGTTGCCGGTAACATGGGCAAGGTAGGTATCATCTTTTAAAAAGGCTTTAATTCTTTGCGCGCTGCTTTTAATAACATCATCACCAACAGAATAACCGAGCGCATTATTAATGGTGTTTAAGCGGTTTAGCTCAATAAGAACCAGAACCTTATGGTCATCAGATTTGTTTTTGGCAAGAATAGAACCTAGATATTGTATTAATGCGTATCGGTTTGGTAGCTGAGTTAACGGGTCATGGTTTGCGATATACTCAAGTTCATTCTGGCGCTTAAGGAGATGCTCCTGAAGTTTGGTAAATGAATCAACCACCACTTGGGTTTCAATGTTCTTGCTAAAGGATAGCGCGTCAAGACGCTGATGTAGTTGATCAGAATTAACGGTATCAGCCAGGTCGCTTAAAGGCTTTAGCACTTTGCGTTCAAAATAGATAAAGCCGATAACTAAAGAAACCACACCTAAAACTGAAAGCACAATCAGATAGAGCTGAACCTTCTTGCTGCTCGTAGAGAAGATAGCGATTTGGTCTTTTTGTGAGGCTACTAATGAGTTTTCAATGTCAGAAATCTGATGGTTAACCGCTGCAAAATGTGCATCGGTGGTTTGCTCTAACAGGGCAGGACTCTTAAATAACTCCTTGTCGGTGGCGTTGCGAGTGAAGATTAATTCAAGCGTGGTATAGAGATTAATCAGCTCAATTTGTAGTGTCTCAAGGCTCTTCTTTTGTGAATCATGGCTAAACCAATTACTGGTGAGCGCTTTTGTTCTATAGATTACCGGGTCAGAAAATAGGAGATAGATCTGCTGTTTGTGTTTGTCATTTGGCTCAATGATATATCGGTTGACGCTGTGTTCGATTCTGAAAAATGATTGTTTAAACGCCATTAGTTCATTGCTGGCGTTAATCCTCTCGTCGATTGATGTGCGAAGTTGCTGCTCAACGCGCGTCATGTAATTTTGTGCCGACCAGAAAGAGAGCACAACAAACATCAGTACGCTGAGGGTAAAAAAGAGATATCGATTTTTTAGACTGCCAAGACGGTCTGTTTTGTCGCTGTGATTGATTGGAGTCACCTTGGATTTATTGAGCACTTATAGATATTCAAAAGACATACACCGATACAGAATAATGTGATTAGGCCACTTCTGTCAAAACAGTTATTTTATTGGCCTGGCTCGATTTCATTGAATAATTTTGGGATGATTTTTTTTGGCATCTTGCTATGTTGAAGGTAGGGGCAACAACTGGAGGATTCGAAATGACTATGAAGATTGAACCGGTACTTGGGAACTGGTTTAAAGATGAAATTAATCAGGTTTTTGAGGTCGTCGCGATTGATTCAGACGAAAGAACGATTGAGATTCAATATTTTGACGGCATGGTTGAAGAGCTGGATTTTGATGTCTGGTACGACAAATTGATCGAGCCGTGTGCCGAGCCTGAAGATTGGTCCGGACCGTTTGATGATCTTGAGCGAGACGATTTTGGCGATACCGACGAGATATACCATCCGACGAATTTTGAGGAAGAGATCGACCATCTTGAGTAGTGTTTGGTGACCTCCTAGTCTGACTGCTCTTTTGATGACTCTCCGAAGTTATGTCTGATTTTTGCCATCTCATTAAGACGGCTAATGATCAGTTGATTTAGCGTTTTGGGTGGGTAGTTACCCTGCTTATCGATACTGCCAGCAGATAGCCCCGTTAGTATCTCCATGGCTTCATCAACATCTTTTATCGCATAGATTGCAAACTGCTTATCTTTAACCGCTTTTACCAGCTCTTCATTTAACATCAAGTGACGAACATTCGATTCAGGAATAATCACACCTTGCTTTCCTGTCAGCCCTGAAACCTTGCACACCTGAAAGAAGCCTTCGATCTTCTCATTAACGCCGCCAATCGGTTGTGAAAAGCCACGTTGATCCACAGAGCCGGTTATAGCGATCGACTGCTTAATCGGAATCCCGGCAAGAGAGGAGAGCAGGGCGCACAATTCAGCCATTGAAGCGCTATCGCCATCAACCATGCCGTAGTTTTGTTCAAAAACGATGCTCGCAGAGAGCGCTAGCGGTTGTTTCTGAGCATAGCGCGAGGCAATAAACGCGGTAAGAATTAACACGCCTTTGGAGTGGATCGAGCCACCGAGATCAACCTCACGTTCAATATCAATCAGATTTCCTTCGCCGATATGTGTGGTTGCAGTAATTCGAGACGGCTGTCCAAAGCTATTTTCGCCCAGAGAGAACACCGACAGGCCATTAATCTGACCAACGACCTTGCCTTGGGTGTTGATCGAGATCTCACCTTTATTAATCGCCTCAAGAACATTCTCATGCACGCGAGATGCTCTAAAGTTCCGGTGTTCAACCGCCCGATCAACCTCTTGTCGGGTGACTTGCTTTAATCCCTCTTTATTCGCCCAGAAATGGGACTCATGAAGAATATCGGCAATAGAGCGCATATGGGTTGTCAGCTTTTCAGAGTCCTCAACCAAACGAGAGGCATACTCAAGAATTGCTGCAATCGCACTTTTATCGAAAGGTAGAAGATTGTCGCGTCGAATAAGGGTCGCCAGCAACCGCGAGAAAAGCTGGTTGTTGGTGTCATTTCGCTCAATATGTTCTGACAGATCGGCTTGCACCTTAAAAAGCTCAGGGAACTCAGAATCATACTCATGGAGCAGATAGTAGATTTCACGATCACCAAGAATAAGAACCTTGATATCCAGCGGGATTGGCTCGGGTTCGAGGGAGATTGTTGAACCGAGACTAAGCATCTTTTCCAGAGACTCAATCGTGATCTGCTTCGAATGAAGTGCACGCTTAACCCCTTCCCAAGCGTAGGGTTGGGTTAATAACTTATGTGCGTCCAATAACAGATATCCCCCATTTGCTGCATGGAGTGCGCCTGGTTTTATCAGGGAAAAATCGGTGACCAATGTGCCATATTGCGACAGATGTTCAGCTCGCCCGACAAGATTGAGATAGGTTGGATTATCGAGATAGACAATAGGCGCACCGTCGCCACATTCGTCAAAGGCAAGGTTGTTTACTTTGTATCGATGTAGATTACCGGGATCAATCTTGTCGCCACTCTCTCTCATCTCTTCGGATGGGAGAAAATCGGTCACATTATTGATAATGTCTTTTTCAACAGCACCGAGGTAGTCCGCAACGCCATCGTATTGACCAAACTCGCTCTTTAGCTCCTCGATCATGTGGCCGACAGCCGAGATCGTAACCTCTTTATTCAGCGTTTTTATCTTGTCGCGGGTCTCCTTTCTCCACTGCGGGATGAGTTGCAGTATGCTTTGAAGCTGTTTCTGCAATTCGGTCACGTTGCTTTCGATTTGGTTCTTTTTCTCCTGCGGCAGTTTTTCAAAGGCATCAGGATCGAGCACCTCACTCTTTTCCATAGGAGCAAAGGCAAAGCCACTTGGGGTTCTAAAAAGCTTGATCTCTTGCTGTGATGCGGCCTTGGTTAACTCATCAAACGCAAGCTCCTGGCGCTCTTTTAATGCACCTTCAATCGATTCATGGTGTTGCTTGTATTCATCACTCTCAAAAGCGGCGGGGAGTGATGTTGATAACTCCTCAATCAAATGCTCCATTGCGGTGCTGAATTTTCCACCGAATCCGTTAGGTAGCCTTATTGCTTTTGGTTTATGAGGAAAATCAAAGTTATTAACGTAACACCAGTCATCGGGCTTGGGTTCAGTGCTTGCGCGTTGCTCCAGAAACTGACGCACCATGGAGTGCTTACCTGTTCCTGGCGAACCCATGACATAAAGGTTGTATCCATCCTGTGAAATATCGACACCAAAATGGAGCGATTCAATCGCACGCTCTTGACCAAAGCTTTGATCGATGTTTTCCAATTCATCCGTCGTTTTAAACCCAAGCGAGTCGGGATCAATATGGCGGACAAGTCTCTTAACAGGAATGCGATATCTTTTTATATCCATAGCTCTTTGTTATTGATTTACGCAGGGTGGAGTACAGCCAAAAAACGACAGTTCATAAAAAAGTGAATGGCCCCCTGAAATCAGGGGGCGTGGATTGTTGTTAACCGACCTTCGGCAGATGATCCAGCGCGCGCTGGATCTCCTCTTCCGGATAGTCGTAATCAACCAGGTCACCGCTGAAGTATTTATCATACGAAGCCATATCAAAATGACCATGTCCAGAGAGGTTGAAGAAGAGAGTTTTGCTCTCTCCGGTCTCCTTGCACTTCAGCGCCTCATCAATACAGGCGCGAATGGCGTGGTTTGATTCAGGCGCAGGGATAATCCCCTCGGATTTGGCGAAGGTAACACCGGCCTCAAAGGTGGCAATCTGAGGCACCGCAAGCGCCTCAATCAGCCCCTCGTTATAGAGCTGCGATACCAGCGCCGAATCACCATGATAGCGTAGGCCGCCAGCATGAATGCCCGGAGGTACAAACTCATGACCAAGGGTATACATCTTCAGTATCGGTGTCATACCAATTGCATCACCAAAGTCGTAGGCAAAGTGACCGCGAGTCAGGGTCGGGCAGGATGAAGGCTCAACTGCCACCAGACGAATCTCCTTACCAGCCGCCTTGTCGGCCAGGAACGGGAAGGCAACACCGCCAAAGTTGGACCCACCACCGCAGGGGGCAAAGATCATGTCCGGGTAGTCGCCAACCTTTTCAAACTGCTTTTTAGCCTCCAGACCAATCACAGTTTGATGCAACAGCACATGGTTAAGTACCGAGCCGAGGGCATAATTGGTGTCATCACGAGTAGCAGCCTCTTCAACCGCCTCAGAGATCGCAATCCCCAATGATCCTGGTGAATTCGGATCCTGCTCAAGAATGGCTCGACCCGCTTGAGTCTGGTTCGTAGGACTGGCAAACACCTCTGCGCCCCAGGTCTGCATCATTGAACGGCGGAACGGCTTTTGATCATAACTGACCTTAACCATATAGACCCGCACCTCAATGCCAAACATCTGACCCACCAGCGCCAGAGAAGAACCCCACTGACCAGCACCAGTCTCGGTCGTCAGGCGTTTGATTCCGGCCTCCTTGTTGTAATAGGCCTGGGCAACGGCAGTATTGGGCTTGTGCGAACCAGCAGGGCTGACACCCTCATATTTGTAGTAGATCTTTGCCGGGGTGCCGAGCGCCTTTTCAAGGCGATGCGCCCTGACCAGTGGCGAAGGACGCCAAAGTTTATAGATTTCACGAACCTCTTCGGGGATCTCAATCCAGCGTTCGCCACTGACCTCCTGCATGATGAGCGCTTCCGGGAAGATGGCTGCAAGCGCATCAGGAGTGACCGGATTACCATCAGGGCCAAGAACCGGATGGGGTGGGTTAGGCATGTCAGCAATGACATTGTACCAGTGGGTTGGAATCTCGTTCTCAGAGAGCAGAATTTTATAATCTGAC
Source organism: Thiohalomonadaceae bacterium (assembly GCA_050301795.1). Classification (GTDB taxonomy): domain Bacteria; phylum Pseudomonadota; class Gammaproteobacteria; order Thiohalomonadales; family Thiohalomonadaceae; genus JBNKZU01. The sequence continues at coordinate 58,279 of JBNKZU010000016.1, forward strand.
ACCTATCAATCCTCCGAATATTGTTGTTATTACCAGAGCATTGTTAACCTTTTGGTGTGTGAGCGTCAAATTGTTTATGGGCACAAAATCCAAGCCGCAAACGCGATGAACAGGCAGAGGGTCATCGAAAAACTAAACAGAATCACCGCAACGAAAATGGCAATATCAAAGCGATAAAAAGTTAAGAAGATTCTGATCAAGTCGTCGCAATAACCAGTAGATTAGAGAATTTCGGTTGTCATCAACTACGGCTGACACTCAGCGCCACCGATATGCAAAACATGATATCCAGGCAAAATCGCCCGTTTTGCCGCCTGCCCAAAAAAGCAGATAGAAGGATGAGGGATAAATAAAAACTGGTAACTGATTAAAAAGTAAGGTAAAAAAAGAAGCAACAGGGAATTGTTCACACCTAAAAACAACTCCCACAAGATTAATATACAGGCGATTAGCGCACTGATATCCAGGCGAATCGTCTGATAATAAGAGTTATAACTTCAACTATTCGTCCGCTAATCTGAGATCAGAAATGAAAATACCTTATTTTACAAAAACAAACTTCATCGGATTTATTGTTCTGCTATGCACTCTATTATTTCAGGGGTGTTTTTCTACGGCAAATCATATTGTCTTACAAACTACCCAACACGAAAAGACCGTAGTGCCAGATAAAAATATTATTACAACTTCATTTGCTAATAGAGCTTATGCCTTAAGAAAAATATCCTGGACAAGCTCACGAATACATATCAATAGTGAAGTTGTAGGCATCAAAGATATTGAGAGCCTATTACATTATCAGCTCGACGAAACATTTTTAAGTGCCAAATTAAACCAAGGTGAAGGGATTCCTTTAAATGTTGTCATTAATATTGACGAGTATCAAATTGGTGAAAGAAATGTCCTGTTACACAGCAGTGATGAAATGGTAGCAAATATCTCAATCTACGATGATGAAAGCTCTCTCATATTTAGAGCTTCTATTGAAGGACGTATTATCACAAATTCCTCATTTTTCCTTTCGCCAGTTCATGCGTTATATGGTTACGCAAAATACAAAGAGGTGGATAGTATTAAGGTAATGATCCCAGCTATTAGCGTGGCAATCACAAAGGTGTTGAGTGGCTTGCAGTCAGGGCAGTCACTTGACGAAATCATAATGTTACAAAGCATTTATAGTAAAAGTACTCAGGTCATAAAATATGTTGAAGAAAATGAATGGGGAGTTGATTTGTTAACAGATGAAGAAATTAAGGAACACTCTGAAGTGATTGTGAAAATAGAAAAGCAGGTAAAAATATAAGACTACGCAATGATATTTACCTTGGTAACCATTTAAAATAAAAGGAAAAGTTATAACCATAGGATCTGGTGGACGCGAAGAGGCTCTCGAATCTAACAATAGCACAAAGCGCTCCACTGACCCAAAACATTGAAACTGTAGAACAAGGTCTAAAATGAGGCGTGTGAATATTAAATGTGAATTGAGAAGCTTTTATACAAAAACTGACGCATAATTAAATTTAAAATAAAAGTTGTATAGGATTACAGAAATCAATACTGAAGCATAAATGTAAAGGATTTTATAAAATGTGCTTTTTTGACATTTTTTCTACAATTTCGCTATGCATAAGGAGTCAAATATAGTGGTTGTTGTAAGGGATGTGCGTGAGCACGATGAGACTGCTCGATGCGAAATTGTAGACGCAGCTACAAGAGAGCTCCGTAACACATATCGCCCACGTGAAAACAATGGTTCGTGTGGTGGGGTTCCGAGCGCTGTGCTTGTTGCGTTATCGGATAACAAGGTTGTAGGTACAGCTGAATACATCCGAAAAGAGCGCCACATTTATGTCCAAGGCGTTGCTGTTCACCCGGAATATCGCGGACGTGGTATCTGCCGTGCTCTTTTGCATCACATAGAAGAAATTGCAAAAGCAGAAGGAGTTCGAGTTCTCGCTTTGTGCGCGATAGAAGAAACAGGGAATGTCGAGATATTCAATAATCTTGGTTTCAAAGCCATAAATCGTATAACTGCACCAAACCACATCAGCCCGATTGGAGCACCTGTCACTCAGGTCGATATGGAGAAAGAAATTGCATAATCAGTCAAACGATCTGTCACTCATTCAACAGTGCGTCATTTGCGCGGTTAATTGGCAACGCTATATTTTAAAAGCCAAGTAACGATGGGCGAACTTAGCACACTAAAAGGTATTGGCTCAAAATCAGAAAAATGCCTTAATGAAATCGGTATTAATACTAAACAAGATCTTGAAAAAATTGGTGCAGTTAAAGCATTTATAAAACTAAAGAATGAGTGCAGCATCAAACCTAGTCTTAATTTTCTCTATGCAATGGTAGGGGCATTAGAAAACAAACATTGGGCAAGTATAGCAAAGTCAGAAAAAACAAGGCTGCTCATAGAGCTAGAGGGTTACAAAGAGCTGCAAGAAATGCTGAAAGCAGAAGGTATTGAAATTGAACTGTAGCAAAGCAAATCCACTTTGACGGCAATATACATCGCTACACTCTGCTTTTTGTAACCGATGGTTTACGTTGTAATGTAAAAGGAGATTAACATGGGAATTGTAGAGTTAGTAACAGTGTTGGGTGCTGTGTTTGGTGGTGCTAGTTCGGGGTTATCGTTTGTTTCAAAGTTCCAGGAGCTTAGATCATACGAATTACTTTCAGATCAACTGACAAAGCTTGCACATTTCAAGTCATCCGAGAAGGAGAGTAGCAATCTTGAATTTATGGCAGAACATAATTCAGAAGGCCATTACAAAGAAATCATAAAGTGGATCAAATACGCAGACTTATTAATGGCGCCGGTAAGAGCTAAATTGATAAGAAGGTTTGCTTCAGCAATTCTTGTGATTATCGGTGGGTTAATCGTTATTCCTTTAAATCTCCCAAACTATTTAATCCCAGAAGTACAAACAATAGACAATCTGGAAGCAATAGACATTCCCTGGTTTGTTGCGATGCTTACATACTCATTATCATTCGCTAAAAAGTTCACCGCATCACCAGAAGAAATCGTTTTTATGGAGAATATGTCAGCATTGCAAGACGCTTACTACAATAGATACGTTTCCCCGGCAATGGCGAATTTTAACAATCATTGTAAGCACTACTTTGCCAATGAAGTTGCAGCACGTGAATCCAAGATTGAGGAAATGCAATCAGACATTAATCGTATTAAGAACCGACTGGACTCCATGAAGTAACATGCCTGTATTGCAATACAATACGTTAGTGAAGAATATTTGCTTAAACTGTTAGAGCACATGAATGGATGGTATGAATACCCTTGAAGTGGAATTGCTGGCAGACCATCCAAAGGCGATTTCATGCCTTAGTGAGTGGTTTGAGCGGGAGTGGGAACCCTATTACGGATCAGGTGGGGCTGGTGACGCCTCAGCCGATTTACGTGACTCTTGCAACAGGGAGAAGTTGCCAATTGCAATGGTAGCAATCATGGATGGAGAGGTCGTTGGAACAGCCGCATTAAAGTCTGAATCTGTCTCAACACACAAACACTTGTCCCCATGGCTTGCTGCGCTGCTCGTACTCCCAGAGTTTCGACGACATGGAATTGCAGAGCGATTGATTGCAGCAATTGAGGTTAAAGCTCAAGAACTCGGATTTCAATCCATATTCGTTGGTACAGGTGAAGGGTCAGGCACACCTGAATCAGCCCTTCGTAAACGCGGGTGGGAGTTTGTGGAGAAGGGGCCGTATTTTGTTTCAGACGTATCGATATTTCAAAAGATGCTCTAGAAAGAGCACCGATCATGTGGCTGAATAGTCAGGCATATACATCAGCGTTGTTTTTTGGCTTACCCGGTGGTCATTAACTACGGCTGACACTCAGCACCACCGATATGCAAAACATGATATCCAGGCTAAATCGCCCGTTTTGCCGCCTGCCCAAAAAAGCAGATAGAAGGATGAGGGATGAATAAAAACTGGCAACCGATTAAAAAGTAAGGTAAAAACGGAAAAGACAGGGAATTGTTCATACCCGATACAACTCCCAAAAGATAAATATGCAGGCGATTAGAGTGCTGATATACAGGCGAATCGCCTGATATCACTGCAAATGAGGGTAAAAATAGGGGTTCAGTCTGTCCCCTAATGTCTCTTGTGGCTGATTTAAAGTATCCGATAAACTGGGGGAGGTTCAATGTGATGCCATTTTCTATAGATATGCTGTAAATTTTTCACTACTTAACAAAAAAGATAGGACAAGGATTAAGATGATATTGATTTTTAGAATAGCAGCAGGAATTATAATTGGTCTCTTAGCATGGCAAGTTATTTCATTGCAAATGATAGAAGCAGTAAATAAAGATTCAGCAAAAGACAATGTAATAATGATTGAGTTAGGTTTAAAAGCCAGTACATTAAAAAATAATATAAGCACATACTATCATAAGAATAACTTCCTTCCACAATACATTTCAGATCTTGAGAAATGTAGAGACTCTAGAAATCGAATGACGACTTATCCATGCGCAGAAGTTCATAAAGATGGTGTTTTTTATGTAAAACATATCAATAACTGGATTTCTTTAAGACCATATACTGTTGAAAACAAAATTAAATATGACTGTAAATCATCTATACGGTTTGTTGTTGGGGCTACGGAATATCTTAACTGTTCAGAATTAGACATAGAGGATATACCAAAGCCTTTATCTGCTACTTTTGATTGTAATAAAGCAAAAACTACTGATGAGAAGTTAATTTGTGGTTCAGATAGACTTATTGATTCAGACAATAAACTGTATGTTGCATATACCAATGTGATTAAAAGAAGTTCCCCTGAGAAAGTGAATAAAATTAAAAACGAACAAATTTCTTTTATTAAAAAGCGCCGCGATAAGTGCTCAACGATAAAATGTGTTGATAAAATGACAAGACAAAGAGTTTCTGAGTTAGAGTTGTACTAAAGAATCGTAGAATACTCTTTTATAATTTGTGTGATTCATAGACATCCTTTCACTATTATGGGGTGCTATGAACCGAGAAATTCAGCAAAGATTATTATGGGTGTGTCTTTATGAAGAGACTGGTGATGCCGGCTTTGTCTGTGGACGATGCGGTATCTCCAGGCCCACTTTAAGAAAGTGGTGGCGTAGGTATCAGGCTTATGGCGAAGAAGGCTTACAAAGCCACAGCAGACGTCCTAACTCCTCACCTAACACCAAGATCACCACCGAGATGGAGAGTTTGATTCTCGATATCAGGAAAGCTCGCAACCTTGGGGCAAGGCGCCTTCAGAGTGAATTATTAAGGCTTCACAATATTTCACTATCACTGGCATCAATTCATAAGATTCTTAAAAAGCATCAGGTGAAGGCTGTCAAAAAGTTCAGGAAGAAATCCGACTTCATCAGATATGAACGACCTATTCCAGGAGACAGAGTTCAGATGGATACCGTCAAGATTGGCTCCGGGCTTTAACAATACACATCTGTTGATGATTGCACCCGTTATAGGGTTTTACGCATTTACAAGCGACGTAAGACGGCGAATACTCTCGATTTCATAGATGCAGTCACAGAGGAAATGCCTTTCCCTATTCAGCGAATACAGACCGATAGAGGGCGTGAGTTTTTTGCGGTCAAAGTGCAGGAGAAACTGATGGGACTGGGTATTAAATTTAGGCCTAGCAAGCCAGGGTCGCCACATCTTAATGGAAAAGTGGAACGCTCACAGAAGACAGATAAGGCCGAGTTCTACGCGACCATTGATACTTCTTCAGATGATATTGATGACCTGTTGGCAGAATGGCAGCACTACTACAACTGGGATCGTCTTCATGGCGCTCACAAAGGAAAAACACCCATGGAGCGCTACTGTGAATTATCCGATGAAACGCCGATTTCTGAAGAAGCCTATGCGGACTATCAGCCTTTAAAAGAACGTATACAAGAGGCCAACTACAAGTTAGATTTGGAAATGGCCAGATTGAAACGATCTCTGTGAATCACACAATTTATCCAGCCTGCTTACGCTCCAGCCATTTGGCAGCCTCATCATCCCACCCATCCATTCGTACATAGGAGTTGCTGCGTGGGCTGCTGATCATATTTGGATCGACATCTAAGCCGATGCCTTCTAAGAAGTTGGCAAGGCCGATGCGTTCGATCATTTCACCGCAGCGTTCGTGTTCGAGGGCGTTTTCGGCGAAGAAGTCGATGCAGTCTCCGGCCAGCTCTTCGAGTGCTTCATAGTCCTCATCGGTTTCCAGCTTCATAAATGGTATGATCACGGTGCCCATCAGATCGCCGATCTTCAGGGTGCGCTTGCCGCCCATCAGTATCGATACGCCTTTGTCATCTCCGGGCGATAGTGCCTTGTTCATCACGTTTATGCAGTGCATACAACGCACACAATTTTTGTTATCGACATCCAGCGTGTCGTCATTCCTGAGTCTGAGCGCCTGTGTTGGACAGCGGGTAATGACATTATCGATGATATATTCACGTCCTTTGGCGGCGACGTACTTTTTCACCTCTTCCTGATCAACCTTCATCTCATCACGCCAGGTGCCGATGACCGCCATATCTGCACGATGTATGGCGTTTGAGCAGTCGTTGGCACAGCCAGAGAATTTGAATTTCCATTTATAGGGCAGGGAGGGGCGGTGCATGTCATCCAGAAATGCGTTGATCAGGTGTTTATGGGTACGATACTCATCAAAGCAGGAGTTTTCGCAGCGGGCATGACCGACGCAGGATGCAGCAGTACGCAATGCTGGTCCTGCGCCTCCGAGATCAAAGCCCATTTCGTTTATGGCATCAAATGCCGGTTGTACACTCTCGGTAGTGCAGCCCTGAAACATGATATCGCCTGACTGACCGTGAAACGCGATTAACCCTGAGCCGTGCTTCTCCCAGACATCTGCAAATTGTCGCAGCAGATCTGAGCTATAGTGAAAACCCGGGGCTGGCATCACCCGAAGGGTGTGGAATTCGGCAGCGGCTGGGAAAAGAGGCTTTTCGTTTTCATCTTTTAATTCAGTAAAACGGGGAATAACACCGCCGCCATAGCCGACCACGCCGACGGTGCCGCCTTTCCAGTAGCCCTTGCGGGTCTCATACGAGGTTTCAAGCTGACCAATCATATCGGCCATCATGTCGTTATCTTTAGCCAGTCGTTTCAGACCAGTGACAAAGCTAGGCCAGGGGCCGCTCTCCAGTTGATCGAGAAGCGGGGTATCTTTCATCTTTTTCGACATGTAAATCTCCTAATAGCGGCATAGCCGCAATCACAAATGATTAGATCTCCGTGGGCAGAATCGAACGTGTCGACTACGACCACTGATGATACCTAATAACATAGTAATATAGTCAGGAAATATCAAGTGCTAGAAAAATTGAAAAAATTCAAATAAAACAGGGGCTTAAAGCCCCTGGTGATTGATCTATTACTTTATGGATAGTTAGTTTGTAAAACTGTGCAGTAGCTCTATCTCTTTTGGCCAGATGCTCTCGTCAATGGTCTCCAGCACCATCGGGATCTCATCAAAACGGGTGTCCTGCATGATGTATTTGAACGCCTCAAGACCAATCTGTCCCAGTCCAAGGCTGTGGTGGCGGTCAACACGCGAGCCAAGCTCAGGCTTGGAGTCGTTGAGGTGCATTCCGCGCAGGTAGCCAAAGCCGACAATGGTCTCAAAGCGGGCAAAGGTCTCATCACAATTCTCACGGGTTCGCAGATCGTAGCCAGCGGTGAAGGTGTGGCAGGTATCAAGGCAGACGCCGACGCGGGTTTTATCCTCAACGCCGTCAATAATCGCCGCCAGGTGCTCAAAGGTGTAGCCGAGATTGGTGCCCTGTCCAGCGGTGTTTTCGATGACGGCGGTGACACCTGTGGTTTTGTCCAGCGCGATGTTGATCGACTCGGCAACCCGTTTCAGGCTCTCCTCCTCGCTAATCTTTCCCAAATGGGCGCCGGGGTGAAAGTTAAGCAGTTTGAGTCCAAGCTGTTCACAGCGCTGCATCTCATCAATAAAGGCATTGCGTGATTTTTCGATCCCTTCCTTTTCAGGGTGGCCGAGGTTGATCAGGTAGCTGTCGTGGGGGAGTACATGCTCCGGCGCGATGCCGACCTGCTCAAGGTTCTGTTTGAAGGCGTTTATCGATCTTTCACTAAGGGGTTTGGCAACCCACTGACGCTGGTTTTTAGTGAAGAGTGCAAAGGCGTTTGCGCCAATCTCTTTGGCATTCAGCGGTGCGTTTTCAACTCCGCCGGATGCACTAACATGTGCTCCAATTCGTTTCATAGCTGTATTGGTTGTGGTTGTTTGTAAACAATCAGAGTGAGGGTTGCAGGCAAAAAATGCAACCGCTTACAGGGTCGCCTCCATGACGGCCTTTTGGCTGTTTTGGAATCGGTAGCACCACAGCAACACCGCCATTATCAATAGCGTTGCTGGCAATACCCCAATATTGACCATGCGCCAGCCGAAGTGGTGGAGCAGTGTTCCAGCGGTTAGTGATGAGAGCGACACGGTAGTGAAGACCACAAAGTCATTCAACCCCTGTGCCCTGGCGCGCTCATCCGTGGTGTAGGTCTCTGTCAGCAGCGTGGTTGCACCAACAAAGAGGAAGTTCCAGCCGATACCGAGCATGAACAGCGCACTCCAGTAGTGCCAAAGTGAGGTTCCGGCAAGGTTGAGCGCGACACAGCCGAGATCCATCAATACCCCGACGAGCATAATACGCATCAGCCCAAAGCGCCGAATCAGCTGTCCGGTAAAGAATGAAGGCGCAAACATCGCAAACACATGCCACTGAATCACAAACGAGGTGTCGGGGAATGAGTGGTGATGGTGCTGCATCGAGATCGGGGTGGCGGTCATCACCAGCGTCATGATCCCAAACCCAAACGCCCCCGCGATCATCGCGGTAATGTACTTCGGCTGGGCGGCGATCTCCCTTAGTGGACGACCAGCGGTGACCGAGTGATGGGTCGTCAGTGGAATGTCGAGGAACCACAACATTAACAGGGTGCCGAAGTGGATCACCGCAATCGCGATATAGCTGGCGGCAAACGGAAAGCCGCTAATGGTGTGCTGGGTTGCTGAGGCGAGGTTGGGGCCGATGAAGGCGGCAATTACGCCACCTGCCATAACCCAGGAGATGGCGCGGCTTTTAAGGGTATCCTCAACGCTATCGGCAGCAGCAAAGCGGTAGAAGTTACCAAATCCGGTGAACGAACCCATCATTGCGGTGGCAATGCAAAACAGCTCAAACGAGTGCGCCATAATTGCGAAATAGGCGGTTACCGCTCCACTAAAGCCAATCACAACACCGAGCATAAACCCAGCACGGCGACCAATGATCCCCATCAGTAGTGATGAGAATGGTGAGGTTACCATTCCGGCAATAAACTGAATGGCGATGGGCAGGGTTGCCAGGGCGCTGTTATCCGCCAGTGCCAGACCGATCAGACCCGCTGCGGTGATCTGAAGCGAGTTAGCCGAGTTCATCATCGCCTGAGCGATGGAGAGAATGGAGACGTTGCGGTAGAAATGCCTCATCTAAATCGACATCTCAAGGTCATCAATCACCGCGTTAATACCTGCTTGTGCACACTCTTCATCAGTTTTTCCGGAAGGTGCGCCGCTGACACCGACTGCACCAAGCAGATAACCACCAACCTGAATCGGCACACCGCCAGCAGACATCACCAAACCCTCAACCCGTCCGATTGGAGTATCAGCGCGATCAGTCAGACGCGAGGTGGCGGCATTGAAGTTGACGGCGGTATAGGCCTTCATCTGTGCGATCTTTATAGAAACTGGCGCAGCAATGGTATCTCGTGCCAGGGCTTGCAGGTTGCCTTCACGATCGACTACAGCGGCGGTGATTTGAATGCCTTTAGTACGACATGACGCTATTGCAGCGTTAACAACGCGGTTTGCCACATCAACAGAGAGTCTGGGAACTTTGGTGACAAGCACCTCATCTTCAGCATGAGCAAACAGAGGAAGGAGAATCAGTGTTATGAGAGTGAGAAGGATATTCTTTTTAATCATGACCGTGACACCTTAAAAATATTGATGGTATGTCACATTGATTCCTCAGCTTTTTTAAGTCAATCAGGGTATTCCCTAATAGGGCGACTGTTTAAAGATGAGTTGTACCTTTAATCCACCCATTTCAGAATGCTCAAGAGTGAGTTTTGCGCCATAACTATCAGCAATGTCCTTTACGATAGAGAGACCAATGCCATGGCCGGAGACCGTTTCATCAATACGCTTACCACGTTCAAGCAGGTGTTTTAGAGCTTCATCATTACAACCAGGGCCGTCATCCTCAATCACTATGGTGGTGATATGCGCCGCAACAACAATTCGACAAAGCACCTGTTGTTTTGCCCATTTTGCTGCGTTATCAAGAAGATTGCCCAACAGTTCGAGCATATCGTCTCGATCAAGCCCCGCAAGCTTCTGGTTGGGAAGATCCAATGTGATCTCAATATTTTTGGTTTGGTAGATCCTTTTTAATAGCTCTGCGACTACTGGTAGCTCACCGGCAGGATAGAATACCTGCCCTGGTGTTACGCTTCCTGCCAGGCGGGCACGTTTTAATTCGAGTTCAACAAGCTCCTCAATCTTGCGGGTATATGAGATTAGTTCGCTCTGGATCTCAGGATATTGTTGAAGCTGTTCATTCATGATCTGTTGTTGAATCAAATGAAGCGGTGTTTTTAACGCATGAGCAAGATTACCGACCGATGTGCGAGAGCGTTGTAGACGGGTTGCCAGTTGTTTTAACAGGATATTGACCTCTTTTACGACGGGTGCAATCTCGGTAGGAACCGATTCAGTCAATGTTGAAACATTGCCACTCTCTAACTCTTTAATCTCATGTTGTACCTGCTTAAGCGGTTTGAATGATGTGGTAATAATCCTTCGTTGGATAGTGATAAAAAGGATTAGCGCGAACAGTGCGAGTGTCATTAATGAGTAACGCAGGCTACTCATCTGATTGAGCACCTCGGTTACATCTTCCGCGACCATAATGGTCAGCTCATAGCCGCTTTTTTTGTAGTGTCGTGCCCAGACAAGCAGTGTCTGTTGATCGGGGCCAGAGGTATACCAGCTATAGGGGATATCAACACTCCTTTCTGGAAGTTCGATACTGGTATCCCACAGTGAGCGAGAACGAATGAACGTGCCGTCATCGCGGAGTATTTGATAATAGTGACCTGAAAACGGGTGCGAATAGATGGTATCAACAAGCTGAGTATCGATGTCAGTTGTGGTTTTTGTGATTGTGGTTGCGGTGAGTATCGACTCAGTGTCATGTTCAAGTCGTGACTCAATATATGCGAATGTCAGTTGGTTAATTGAGCTAACAACAAGCCAACCAGTAACAATAAACAAAATCGTGAGGCTGATTGTTACCCCGAGATTGAGTCGTTGTTGAAGTGAATTCATTCAGGCTTGCTTAAGAAACAGTATCCTTGACCACGACGGGTCTCAATATATTTTTTGCCGAGTTTCTGACGTAACCGATTAATATAGACCTCAATCACATTGCTATCACGATCAGCATCGCCTTCATAGACATGGTCAGTCAGTCGTGATTTTGAGAGTAGGGTATCTGGATGAGTCATCATATATCGCAGAAGCCGGTACTCTGTTGAGGTTAGGGGATAGGTCGTACCCTCGTTGTTAGTGACCTCTTGACGATCATCATCCACACTAATCCCTGCAAGTTCTAATGTGGTTTCGATACGGTTTTGTGAACGGCGAATCAACGCTTCAATACGGGCGATCAACTCTTCGGTGTGGAATGGTTTTCCCATGTAGTCATCGCCACCGGCTTTTAGGCCGTCAACACGCTCATTCCAATTATCTCTGGCGGTAAGGATGATAACAGGTGTCGCAATATTGGCCTTGCGCCAGTTTTTAAGGACTTCCAATCCGGGACGACCAGGCAGGCCAAGGTCAAGCACAATAATATCGTATGGCTCGGTTTCACCCTGGTGTTGTGCATCGATACCATTTTCGATCCAGTCAACCGCATAGCCAGCACGTTTAAGCTCACGTCTTAGATTCGGCGCTAAACGAATATCATCTTCAACAAGTAATAGACGCATAATTAATCTTTTCTCACCTCT
>JBNKZU010000017.1:0-114988 GCA_050301795.1 Thiohalomonadaceae bacterium
CAATGAAAAATATAAATATTTTCAGTGAATACTAATAGTATTAATTGAATAACCAAATAATAATGGCGTAACGTGCTCCTTTGCCAAGCGCAATCAACAGTAGTGATAATAACCAATGGATGCGTAACCACCCCGCAGCCACACATAATGGATCACCAATCACTGGCAACCATGAGAGCAGTAATGCATAAGCGCCGATCCCTTTAATGCGCTCTATTGCGCTGTGATATCGTTCAACGAATGAGGACGATGGATAGAGAGTGATCCAGATAACGCCAACAAGATAGCTACTCATTCCGCCTAAAACATTCCCTGAGGTTGCAAAGATCCAAAGAAGCCATGGAGATTGCTCATTACCATTGGCCAGATAGGCTACCAGCACCTCAGATCCACCGGGAAAGAGGGTCGATGAGATAAACGAACTTAGAAACAGTGCCCAGTATTCAGCCATTGCGACCACAAAAAAGGCGGATAGTCTGCGACATACCCGCCTTATAGAAAATCATTTGAAGCTTAGAACCGGTAACGAAGACCAAGACCCCATGCGTACTCGTTCTCATTAGAGTTTGTATCAGCATTGGTATAACGCAGGCCATAGTGGGTGATTGCCTTTTTGGTAAACGCATATTTAATACCAAAGGCCGCATAATTCAGACTTGGTGATGTTGTATTGTTGTTTGAGTTGTAGGCACCGAGATTAAACGTATACTGCAAATCTGGGGCGTCCTGATAGATGAAAGAGGCAAACCCTATTTTTCCATCACCGACACCACCACCTAACGACTCAATCTGTGTTGCTATCGTCCAATCCTTCTCAAACTCATAACGATAACCGAGCTTGGTCGCATGTCCTGCAACCACGCGGTTATCATCCTGATAGGCGATAACATAAGTCGAACGTCCCTGGGGGAAGGTTAAAGAGATACTGTGAAGGTCATTACGATCTGCAACACCATCGCTATCAGCATCACTATCATCCACTGACCAGCTATAGGCCAGATCAGCACCCCACCATACCGAACGATAATTAATTGAATTTCCTTCATAGCCATTATGCAGCAGAGAAGCACCACCATTACCACGAGCCTGCATAAACGTACCCCAAAGCGGATCCCATGATGAGGTTACCATCTTATAGGCTGTGCTTTGGGTGCCAAAGGTCCAGGTACTCATCTCATTCTTGAAACCTAAATAGGCTTCACGACCAAATAGTGCAGTTGTGGTGTGATCGTCAGGCGATAGGCCAAGACTGACATAAACAATACCATGTTTATTGTTCTTCAAGGTTTCCTGGGCTGATAGAGCGATATAGGACACATCACCAGAGCCGGTACTCTTGTTCTGATACTGCCCACCATCATCAATCACCTTGCCTTCGAGTCTGGCTGGATCGCTCTGCCAGTTGACAAACTCCTGCTGTAGCTGTGCCGATATCTGGAATTCGGCTATCGCATGGAGAGGCGTAAGAAGTAAAAATATGATAATGCTTTTTTGGATTCTATTTTTCATAACACGTTAAGACAGACCAGATCATAAAAGTTCACGCATTGTACATATATAGGTGTTGTACTTCCATGACATCAGATCATTGAGGCAAAAAAAGGGGCGCCGAAGCGCCCCTTTCTCAGATATAAAAACTAATTTAAATCAAATTAGAATTTAACATCAACTTGTGCACCCATACGGGTAAAGTCAGTGACATTACCTTTAAGAGTACCATAGCTTAAACGAACACTTGCAGCATCTGTAACCTTAGCAGTGTACTGTACATCAACGATAGAGATGCTATCGAGGCTATAGCTACCTGCAAAAACATTCACTGTACCACCACCAACTGCTGCAACCGCACCAGCTAAAGTGACAGTTTCATCAGTTGCTTGAGCAGATTGCAGAGCAGTATTTGCACCGATGTTTACACCAGTACCAATAGTACTAATAGGTGCAAAGTAGTTGCTTAGAGCAGTACCTGCATCAAGTGAAACGTATGCAAGAACACCTGTTACGCTGCCAAAGCCCATAGTTGCTTGAACCAACATTGAGCTATTTGAAGCCTTGGTGAAGTTCTCAAAAGCAATACCAACAGGGCCAGCATTTCCTGTTACAAACACGTCAGTAAACTCAGCCTGAGAGGTATTGATAACACCAGCATTGAAACCTGCAATACTACCAACTGCAGCAACTGTTCCAATACCGAAATCATCCATTCCAAGCAGTGTCCAGCCACCAGCTTTCATAGCAAGCTTTACACGACCAGGCTTATGAGAGTTCTGTACATACGCACCAGTACCCCAAGTAGCATACTGGTCACCCAGAGTAGCTGTTACAGGGCCGATTGGCAGTACAATGTATGATTCATCAGCATCATCGACAACACCATTGGTTGCTTGAGCACGGAAACGTGCAACAGCTTTCACACCGTCGCCCATATCAGCGGTTACTCTTACACGCACACGGTCATCGCGTGGGTTAGCTGTAGCACCTGAAGTATCTGTATTAGCGTATTGAAGACGTGCATCTCCACTAAATGAAACATCAGCAGCTTGAGCAGCAAGAGGGGCAGCCAGAGCACCAGCAATCGCCATTGCGATTAATTTTTTGTTCATATCTTCCAGTCTCCTAAACATTCGAAGTTTGGTTTTTTTATTACACATAAGGTGGAATTAGATTCCAATTAATTAATTAATTGTGGCTCTATAGATATAGAGCCGAGTCAACTTTAGACACCCTTCTTATAAAAAGCAACCCCTTTTAGTCGATATCAATAGGCAGGCCATAAAAAATAATTAATGATGAGCACAATTAATTTTATAATGATAATTTCCGATTAAAATCATCAAGTTAAAGCATATACATCATTTTTTGTATGAAGAGGCTCGAATAGTGAGTCGATTGCTACTTTTTAGCCCCGAATAACATCGCTAATTGGAACATAAATGCGGTCTCTTGCTTAAAGTCATCCTCACGTGGATATCGGAGCTGTGGCATCAACTCCATAAACATCCAATCTTTATAGATCTGTTTACGATACCTTGCATTGATATACCAGGAGTTTGCTCTTGAATGACCGGAAGAGTCATCGCCTTGTGCACCAATTAAATAGATCAGTGCGGCCTTGTCATCTAATGAATGAAATAAGAACAAGTTCTGCTGTAGGTTCAGTAATTGACTATCTTTGTAATAAACCGCATCGGTAGATGCTCGAAAATGCATCGCTTCTGAAACTGGTCTTTCAAACTCAAAAACTGACTTCAATCCTGAGCCGATAACATTCTCCCAGAAAAGAGTTTCGGTGATATGAAACTTCCAGTACTCAGTAAGGCTAAATGAATTTCGTGATCGAATATCAACAAAGGGATTGATTTGATTATTTTTAATATTAATCCCAGAACGTAATCTGATATTGATAAGATCTTTCGCTTTTAAAAAATAACCTATACCAAAGTTAAAACCATTTTGATCTACTGAATCAGTAAGATTCTTTTGTCCCTGTGTAACTTCTGTTTGGTCGCCACTTGAATCGCCACTATACATTTCAAGACGTAACTTTCCTTCTGTCTTAGGTAAGTGGATTTTTGCATCAACATCTGTAACAAATAAGGGATCTTTCTCTCGAAATACAAACTGACTAACCGCAACGGTAATACGTGTTTTACTCGTCTCTTCCGCCTTACGATCATCTGTAAAAAAATTATCAATACGTTCAGAAAAATCGACAACCGATTCTGAAAGAAAGGCCTGCTGACCATCGATAAAATCCTGACCCCATTTTAAAATTTGAATCTCTTCAGGATTATTTGATTTTTCATTACTGAGATCACCGCTTACATCTTCGGCTATTTCAGATGAATAGGCGTGCGAAACAACAAGCAGTAACAGGCATGGTAAGAATCTAGTAATCAATCGCACCTAAGTCCTTTTCACCAAAATCTTGTGAAGTTGTAACTACTCACCCGCCAAGTAAAGGCTGGGTCGGAGTCACCTAACTTATTGATTGCTCGTAAGACAATGGTGCGAGTAATCGAACCAGGTTACGAGTTAAGTGACTCCGACCCCTCATAAACACGCTAGGTGCTTGAGTAGTTACGTGAAATTGTTATTTATCAAGACAACCTTATCGTATTTAGGGTATTTAGAATAGATCTTTTCGGTGCGCCTATCGTCACACCCTACAAATATGCTTGCGTCTTTGTGAGCGTAGCGAACGACAGCATGGATCTATTGCCTAGCAATCCAGTCCATTTAACTAACACCTCATTACGGCTCAAATTCAAGACGAAAAAAAACCCATCGTATAGATGGGTTTTCTTAAAAGCATTAGTTGAATTAACGCTTTGAGAATTGAGGGCGTTTACGAGCTTTATGCAAGCCTACTTTCTTACGCTCAACCTCACGAGCATCGCGAGTCAGAAAGCCTTTTTGGCGCATAGCGCTACGCAGTGTCTCATCCTGTGCGACCAATGCACGAGAAATGGCATGGCGAATCGCACCCGCTTGTCCAGTATTGCCACCACCACGAACGGTTGCTTTAACATCAACCTTATCAAGCATATCAACAGCTTCAAGTGGCTGACGAACAACCATACGAGCAGTCTCACGACCAAAATAGTCTTCGATAGTACGTCCATTAATGGTTATTGTACCGCTACCTGGAACCAGAAATGCGCGAGCTGATGAACTCTTACGACGGCCGGTGCTCAGTTGATGAATCTCTGCCATTTTTTATAATCCTGAATTAAATCTCTAATACTTTAGGTTGCTGAGCACTATGATTGTGTTCAGAACCTGCGTAAACCTTAAGCTTGCGGAACATTGAACGTCCGAGAGGGTTCTTGGGAAGCATACCCTTTACAGCCGTTTCAATTACACGCTCCGGCGCTTTTTCGATCAGCTTATCGAAGCTAATCTCTTTGATGCCGCCAGGATAGCCTGTATGACGATAATAATTCTTATCGGTCATTTTGTTTCCAGTAACCCGTACCTTTTCAGCATTTATGACAACAATATAATCGCCGGTATCCACATGAGGGGTATAGATCGCCTTATGTTTTCCACGCAAACGAGTGGCAATCTCACTGGCTAAACGACCAAGAGCCTTACCTGTTGCATCAACGACAAACCAGTCACGAGCGACTGTTTCTGACTTTGCACTATATGTCTTTGTACCAATCATTTCTTCTAACTCACAACGCAGGGACTTGTCCCTCGGAAAAGAGGCGGAATAATACAGAACCAATCTCAAATAAACAAGTAGATCTTTACAAACTATTTCAATTTGCCCTGCCATCATAAAGATCGTCATGACTTTGAGGCAAAAAAAGGAGATTTCTGGGGATTTATAACGTAAAAAATAAAAAAGGCGCAGCAAAAGGGGGGAACGCTGCGCCTTAAAAATTCCACCAAAGGAGGATGGAGGAGTCTGATGACTAACCATCGAAACAGTTAATCAGTGTTTACTAATATAGCGTTTTTCTAATATATGTCAAGTCGAAATTGAAAATAAATGTAAAATTAGGACTTTTGTCAATAAATGTATGCGTTAGGTGTGTGTTTAGTGACATGTAACGGCATTCACCAACTCGGCTATTCCTCAATATGGTTCTAGGCTAAACAGGGTATTTTTTAGTACGATAGCTACTTCAGACCTCTTTTCCGTGAGTAAAATTTGAATAATCTCCAGAAACTACTGGCAGACGGTGATCGCTGTGTCCTTTGTGGGCTTTGTCTACCCCACTGCCCCACCTTTCGAGCCTACGAATTAGAGCAGGAGTCCCCTCGCGGACGTATTATGCTTATGATGGCAGTAGCCAAGGGAAATATTCCTTTAGATGAGGATTCTCTCGCTCCGCTATTGCGCTGTATTTTATGCCGCAGTTGTGAAGCAAACTGTCCATCACAGGTGCCGTATGCGCAAATATTGACTCAATTCCGCCAACATTTTTCTGTAAAACCACAAAACAGTGCTGTCAAAACAATGATGAACTATGTGCAAGCACCTCAGAAATATAATCTGGCACTCTCAATGGGAAAACTTGCCCAACGAACAGGCTTGAATCAACTCATTGATAAGAGCGGTATCATGCAAGAGCAGGTAAAGCAGCTTGCAACGATTCTCCCTCGCCTCGGCGATTCTGAAAAAATTAAACCCCGCTATAACGCCAACTCAAGCAAAGGTAATGTGCTTTTGTTTAAAGGATGTATGGGTGAATCTCTTGATAGCCGCAGCCTTAAAGATGCCATTAAGTTGCTAACCCTGCTCGGCTATTGCGTCGATATTCCTACTGATCTTCAATGCTGCGGTGCTATGCACCATCATAATGGCGATATCCAAACGAGCAAACAGATGCTAAAACGTAATGGTGATCTCTTCTCACAACACCATTATTCAGCCATTGTTGGTACCAGTAGCGCCTGTATTGCACATTTGAAAGAACACTTACCTGAAAAAGATAATAACCCGATGCCGGTTATGGATATCGTCGAATTCCTCGCTCAACAGAACTGGAAATCACTCTCCTTTAAACAACATAAGCAGTCAATTGGATACCATGAGACCTGTAGTAATCGTAATCTCTTAAAGGACAACTCAGCGATAGTGGATCTTTTTCTGCACTTTCCCTGGATCGAGCTTCACTCTCTCGAAGGAAACAGCTTCTGCTGTGGTGCAGGTGGTACACAGATGATCATTAATAAAGCACAAACCGCTCTACTTCGACAAAGCCGGATTGAAGATATCGCCAAGCACCAATTTAATGCAGTGATAAGCCAAAACCTAAGTTGCACTTTAAACCTTGTCGAAGGACTAAAAGAGGCTGGGATCAGCACCGATGTTGTTCATCCGGTGTCATTAATAGCGAATATGGTTTTAGATTAAGACCATCCAAGTAGTAATATAAGTCTAAGGAGTTCTGATTAGTCCAGCCATTGCATACGAAGTAATGCCATCCAATGCTCTTCTTTTAGTTATTTTTGGATTGCCACATCAATGGATGTAGGAGGTAGAGCAACACAGGAGCAGTTACCGAGGAAGTGATGGAGTGGTGAACAACTTGTTCAGAATTTCGCTTAATTTATCGGAGAATAGCTATGCGCCACTACACCCTGTTTGATCAGATTGTAAATCAGTTTGATACTGCTCTTCGCACTGTTGCCGGAAAACCGATCATTACCGAGCGTCCAAATCCATCGGCCAAAATACCTGAATCTGATCTCACTGAAGCGGAGAAGGATCTTGCAGGTCGTCTAATGAGAATTAACCATGCAGGAGAAGTCTCAGCACAAGGTCTTTATCAAGGACAAGCTTTAACAGCTCGTCTTCCAACCGTTCGTAAAAAGATGGAACGTGCCGCACTTGAAGAGAATGATCATCTTCAGTGGTGTGAACAACGGGCGAAGGAGTTAGGTACACATGTCAGTTACCTAAACCCGGTTTGGTATATTGGCTCTGTCTCCATTGGTGCAATTGCCGGAATTGCGGGTGATAAGTGGAGCTTAGGATTTGTTGTTGAAACAGAGCGCCAAGTTGTCAGGCATCTGGATGAGCATGTGAAAAGATTGTCACCAGAAGACAAAAAAACACACGCTATCCTTGAGCAGATGAAGGAGGATGAGTCACGTCATGCCGATATGGCCAAGGCTGCGGGCGGTGCTGACTTCCCGATGCCGATTAAAAGGATAATGCAGTTGACCTCAAAGATTATGACCAGAGCCGCCTATTGGGTTTAGGTTGGCATCTTGCTCATGTTTCTTCCGTAGAAGATCTCAAGCATCTCACGTTTAACCTCGCGGTGTATCTTTTTGGCGTCTCGTTCGGATAACTCGTCTCTCTCAACACCAAACAGATAGTCGCTGATCTCGACCTGCTTAAGCATCATCTTGGTGTGAAAGATATTTTCCTGATATACATTTACATCGATCATTTCATAAAAGGCTTTGGCATCTTTGGCGATATAGTTCTGAATTGAGTTAATCGAGTGATCGATATAGTGTTTTTTACCACGAATATCGCGGGTAAAGCCTCTGACACGATAATCCATAATCACAATATCCGATTCAAAACTGTGGATCAGATAATTCAACGCTTTCAAGGGTGAGATCCGCCCACAGGTTGAAACATCAATATCGACTCTAAAGGTAGATATTCCATTATGAGGGTGACTTTCAGGATAGGTATGTACTGTAATATGGCTCTTATCCAAGTGAGCAACAACTGACTCTGGCAGTGGTCCCGGAGCTTCTGAGTTTGAGAGGTTTTCTGAAACCACCGGCTCTTCTGAGATAAGGATGGTCACACTTGCCCCTTGAGGATCATAATCCTGATGAGCAATGTTCAGAATATTCGCACCGATGATCTCAGTTACGTCTGTTAGGATATTTGTTAAGCGCTCAGCGTTATACTCTTCATCGATATATTCGATATACGCCTTCTGTTGTGCTTCGGTTTGTGTAAAGCTGATATCGTAGATATTAAAGCTTAAGGTCTTTGTGAGATTATTGAAGCCATGCAACTGAAGTTTTTTTGATTTAACCACTTACTATCTCCCGAAAACTACTCAGCAACCAATTCAAAGTCGTGAGTAATCTCCACTCCGGCATTGCCTAACATGATTGAGGCTGAACAATATTTTTCTGCCGATAGTTCAACCGCCTTTTTCACCTTTCCTTCCTGTAAGTCAGTGCCCTTCACAACAAAATGCACATGGATCCTGGTAAAAACTTTAGGGTCGCTCTCGGCTCGCTCTGCCTCCAATTCAGCAACACAGTCACTCACCTGTTGGCGTTGTTTTTTTAAAATATGGATGACATCAAAGGTAGTACACCCTCCCATTCCGAGCAGCATCATCTCCATCGGGCGAACCCCAAGATTCTTTCCACCACTCTCCTCGGGGCCATCCATCACTACAGCGTGACCACTTCCAGACTCCCCCAGAAACATTGCATCGCCGACCCATTTAATCTTGCATTGCACTATCTATAGCCCTATATCTAAAAGGGAAAGTCGTTCCCTATAAAAAAAGATGGCGCGATTATACATTTGTTTGCGCGAGACAGACATATATAATGATCGCTTGAAGTTATGACAAAGCTGTATTACTGTCCTAATGTCCAATGAGAACTGTATAAAGACGTGATAATTCAACAACCACTTAAAAAAGAGAATGATGCTGTTGAGAACTTTCTCAAGCATTGTCACAGACGTCGCTATCCGGCAAAGAGCACGATTATCTGTGCAGGTGATACACCTGATATCCTCTATCACATCGTTAAAGGTTCAGTAACTGTTCTCATCGAAGAGCCGGATGGACGTGAGATCGTATTGGCCTATCTTAACGAGGGTGATTTTTTTGGTGAGATGGGTCTGTTTGATGAGATCGAGAGCCGTAGCGCCTGGGTTCGTGCCCGTGTTGAATGCGAATTGGCTGAAATCAGCTATACCCGATTCCGTCAATTAGTGAGCGAACAACCGGAGATGATCTTTCATCTCGCCTCTCAAATGGCTGCACGTTTGCGCCACACCAGTCAAAAGGTCGGTGACCTCGCCTTTCTTGATGTCACCGGACGAATCGCCAGCACTCTACTTGAGTTGGCAAAAGAGCCAGATGCGATGACCCATCCAGATGGTATGCAAATCAAGATTACACGACAGGAGATTGGTCGCATTGTTGGGTGTTCCCGAGAAATGGCCGGGCGCGTTTTAAAGACGCTTGAAGAGCAGGGTCTGATTACAGCGCATGGAAAAACTATCGTGGTTTTTGGCACACGCTAGTAGAGAGCTAACCCCTATGGTTTTAAAAAAAGGGCGCAATGCGCCCTTTCTTCATTCTAAAGCCTGAAAAGCTCCGATAGTTTTTGACCTGGATCATCAGCCCGCATAAACGCCTCTCCAACTAAAAAGCTATTCACTCGATGTTCGCGCATCAACACAACATCATCATAGCTATGGATCCCACTTTCGGTAACGACAATCCTATCCTCTGGAATCATCTGCAACATGCGTATGGTAGTTTCTAAAGAGGTTTCAAAGGTTCGAAGGTTTCGATTATTGATCCCGACCAACGGCAAGTTAAGAGGCAATGAGCGCTCTAACTCCGTCTCATCATGCACTTCAACCAAGACATCAAGACCCAAATGTTGTGCAACCTCTGTCAATTCTGACATCTGTTGGTCGCTGAGACAGGCTGCAATCAATAAAATGCAGTCTGCTCCCATGGCTCTGGCCTCATAGACCTGATAGGGATCGATCATAAAATCTTTACGCAACACCGGAAGTGAGCACGCTTCTCGCGCCTGTTTTAAATAGAGATCGCTGCCCTGAAAGAAATCGATATCCGTTAGCACTGAAAGACACGCCGCACCGCCCTTTTCATAGCTTTTTGCGATCTCTGATGGAATAAAGTGCTCCCTGATGACACCTTTGCTGGGCGAGGCCTTCTTGATCTCGGCGATTACCGCTGATTGGCCATCATTAAGCTTTGTGCGCATCGACTCAACAAAACCCCGGCTTTGCGGTGCAGTGGCCAGATGTTGCTTCAACTGATCTAAAGGCAGTTTACGAATACGGTCACTAACCTCTTCAGCTTTTCGCGCAACAATCTTCTTTAAAATATCGGGGGTATTTGATGACCTCAACATATCAACACTACTCTTCGTACTTCCAGAATGATGATCAGGAATTAAAACTTGAAGTGAGTGCGACAAGCGCAGCCATCTTCTCTTTTGCTGCGCCTGAGGCAATCACATCCTGCGCTTTGGTGATCCCCTCTTTTAAGGAGTCCGCCAAACCAGAGACATAAATCGCAGCACCGGCATTTAATGCCACTATATCGGCTGCGGCACCACCTTCACCTTCAAGCACTGAATTAACAACACTCAATGAACTCTCTGCACCATCAACAGCTAGTGCTTTAATATCGCTCCGGCTCATCCCGAAATCCTCTGGTGAGATGGTATAGCTTGTAACCACGCCATCTTTTAGCTCGGCAACATGCGTAGTCGCGCCGATTGAGATCTCATCCATACCATCCTCAGCATGAACCACCATCACATGAAGGCTACCCAGTGCCTTAAGAACATTTGCCAATGGTTCAACCCAGGCTTTATCAAACACACCAATCACTTGATTTGGTGCTCCGGCAGGATTGGTTAATGGGCCAAGCAGATTGAAGATCGTCCGAACACCCATCTCTTTTCGTGGACCGATCGCATGTTTCATGGCACTGTGATGCATCGGTGCAAACATAAAACCAACACCAACCTGCTCAACGCATTGCGACACCTGTTCAGGGCTTAGCGCCAAATTGACACCAGCCGCTTCAAGGAGATCAGCGCTACCCGACTTTGAAGAGATCGAGCGATTACCATGTTTTGCAACCTTTGCTCCAGCCGCCGCAACCACAAATGCTGAGGTTGTAGAGATATTGAAGGTTTTTGTTGAATCCCCTCCGGTACCACAGGTATCGACGATATGTTCACCACTCACCGGCACTCGAGTTGCCAGGTCACGCATCACGGTTGCTGCTGCTGCAATCTCATTGACCGTCTCACCTTTCATCCGAAGACCGATTAAAAAGCCTCCTATTTGAGCCTGTGTTGCCTCGCCAGTCATAATGGTCTTCATTACAGAGGTCATCTCCTCTGTAGAAAGATCGCGTTGCTCTGAGACTGCTTTAATGGCTTGTTGCATATCCATCGATATTACCCCCTTTTTTTTATTGGATCGGATTGAATCGTTTGAACCCAATCTAAAAACGATCACTTAGATCGTTAAGAAGACTCTGATCAAGTGGTCATTGCAAGGAGCAAAGCGACCGCATCCAGCTATCGCCCCTTGCCTACGTCCTGCAGGCAATCCAAAAGCCATTGATGTTAAATATCCGGATTGCGTCACTTCATTCGCAATGACTGATTTGTGTCACTTAGTCAGAATCTCCTTAAATAGTTTTTTAATAGATCATGACCATGGCGGGTCAGAATCGATTCCGGGTGAAACTGAACGCCCTCAATCGGTAGTGTTTTATGGCGAACACCCATAATCTCGTCCATCTCACCATCTTCGGTTTGAGTCCACGCGGTGATCTCAAGACATTCAGGAAGACTTGCCTGCTCGATCACCAGTGAGTGATAACGCGTTGCCTCAAACGGATTATCTAACCCACGAAACACACCACTATCACTGTGATAAACCATTGAGGTTTTACCGTGCATGATCTCCTTTGCATGGATGATGTTGCCACCGAAGGCCTGACCAATCGATTGATGACCAAGACAGACACCGAGTATTGGTAATTTGCCGGCAAAGTGTTTGATCGCCTCAACGGAGATACCTGCCTCATTCGGCGTACATGGTCCTGGTGAGATCACCAAATGATCTGGAGCTAAACTCTCGATCGCCTCAATTGTGATCTGGTCATTGCGGTAAACCTGAACATCAGCACCAAGTTCGCCAAAGTATTGAACGAGGTTGTAGGTAAAGGAGTCATAATTATCAATCATTAATAACATCTCTATTCTCCTCTACCGATGTGCGCCATCAAGACCCTGTTCCGCCAGTGCTACCGCACGGAACACTGCCCGAGATTTGTTCATGGTCTCATCCCACTCATTTCGTGGAACAGAATCATACACAATACCGGCTCCCGCCTGCATATGCAGGGTTTGATCCTTAATTACGGCAGTGCGGATCGCAATCGCAGTATCCATATTCCCCTGCCAGCCGTAATAACCCACCGCACCGGAATAGATACCGCGTTTTACCGGCTCCAACTCGTCAATAATCTCCATGGCACGAATCTTTGGTGCACCAGAGACTGTGCCAGCGGGGAAGGTTGCCCTTAAGGTATCCATTGCGCTCATTCCCGATTTAAGTGTGCCTTCGACATTAGAGACGATATGCATCACATGCGAGTAGCGTTCGATCATCATCTTCTCTGTAACATTAACCGAGCCAATCTCTGAGATTCGGCCTGCATCATTTCGTCCGAGATCGATCAGCATAAGATGCTCTGCCAACTCCTTCGGATCGGCGAGGAGATCGGCTTCGTATGCCAAATCATCCGCCTCACTCCTTCCTCGAGGTCGTGTTCCGGCAATCGGTCGAACGGTGACCTTGTCATCTTCAAGACGCACCAATATCTCTGGGGATGACCCCACGACCTGATGATCCCCCAAATCAAGAAAATACATATAGGGTGAAGGATTGAGACCGCGCAATGCACGATAGAGATCAATTGGCCGTGTTTTAAACGGAATCGACAGCCGTTGTGATAAGACCACCTGCATCACATCGCCATCAGTAATATATTGCTTACAACGTGCTACTGCCTTTTCAAATCCATCCTGTGTGAAACCTGAGACAAAATCCTCTTCACTCACCGTAATACTACGAGGTTTGATATGGCGTGGTACGCCGTCTTGCAATCGTCGCTCAAGCACATTGATCCGCTGCTGTGCATTTTTAAGTGAATCGGTCTTAGATGGATCAGCTAACACAATAAAGAAGATCTTGCCGCTGAGATTGTCAAAAACGATCACCTCTTCAGAGACCATAAGCAGAATATCGGGGGTTCCCATTTGATCCGTATTTGGGGATTTTCCGAGCTTTGGTTCGATATAGCGAATGGTGTCATAACCAAAATAACCCACAAGGCCACCAGTAAATTTAGGTAACCCATCAATAGGTGCAATGCTAAATCGTTGGTGGAATTGTTCGATCCAGGATAACGGATCTTCGACATCCGCCTCTTCGATTATCTCACCACCGCTCTCGACCACGATATGATGATCAAAGACCTTAATCACCTGCTCAGCAGGAAGGCCGATGATGGAGTAGCGTCCCCACTTTTCGCCGCCTTGTACCGATTCGAACAGGTAACTATAGGCGCCTTCTGCCAATTTAAGGTAGGTGGAGACTGGGGTGTCGAGATCAGCAAGAACCTCTCTGATCACGGGTATGCGGTTATACCCGTTTTGGGCTAATTCGTTAAAGGTTTGTGGTGTCATTGTTCTATCCGAAAAAAATAATAGTCTTTAATAAAATGCGGGTTGGGTTGTCGTTCTAATGACGCCATCGCCAACTAAAGACCAAATTTTTCGAATGGTTTATATCCACCAGCGTTATCCTAATAGTTGTTGCAGTTGAATCATGGTGTCGATTACTGCATCCGGGTTTGAATCTCGAATATCGACACCATGATTATAGCCATAGCTCATACATACAATCTGAAACCCTGCTGCACGAGCGGCCTTGACATCACTCATTGAGTCACCAATCATCATCGCATTCTCAGGATCAACACCAAAAAAGTGTGCTGCATGTAATAACGGCATCGGGTGAGGCTTCTTCTCGGCTAGAGTATCACCACAAACGATGATCTCGAAGCGCTCTTTTATCCCCAAATCCTCAAGTAACGGCAGTGTAAACTGCGCCGCCTTATTGGTCACACACCCTAATCGATACCCGTTATGTTTAAGGTAATCCAATCCTTCGATCACACCAGGGTAGAGGACACTTCGCTTGCTGGTATTTTCAGCATAAAGCTCAAGAAAAATCGGGTAAGCCTGTGTAAATAACGCCTCATCTGGCTCACCCTCAAGTTGACCGATTAAAGCGCGTCGAACCAGACGTTCTACCCCATTGCCGACCCATTGACGCACCATTGCCTCACCACGAGTTGGCAGTGCGAGTTGTTGCATCATCTCATCAACGCAATAGGCAAGATCAGGCACACTATCAACCAGTGTGCCATCAACATCGATAAGAATCATTTGTGGTTTGGCAATCATCAATCATTCCTGAGGATCTGCACTCAAAACCGATTGAGATGCAGAAAAGCGGTATCAGCTTTTAGCTGTTTACCTTTGCCAATTCAGCGCGAAACTCAGCCAGGATTGAATCATAAGTATTTTGATCACTCTCCTTGGCAGCGCCAAAGATAGCTGATCCGGCTACGAAGGTATCTGCACCCGCCTCAGCAATCTCACGGATATTGCCAGCCTTTACACCACCGTCGATCTCAAGACGAATATCATAGCCAGATTCGTCAATCATCTTGCGTGCCTGACGTAATTTATCAAGCGTTGCCGGAATAAAGCTCTGGCCGCCAAAACCAGGGTTGACCGACATCAGAAGGATCATATCAACCTTATCCATCACGTAATCAAGATAAGACAACGGTGTTGCTGGATTGAATACCAAACCAGACTTACAGCCCTCATCACGGATCAGTTGCAACGAACGGTCGATATGCTCAGAGGCCTCAGGATGGAAAGTGATATAGGTCGCACCCGCCTTAGCAAAGTCAGGAATAATCCGATCAACAGGCTTCACCATCATATGGACATCAATATCCGCAGTCACACCATGTTTGCGTAGTGCCTCGCAAACCAGCGGACCAATCGTCAAGTTGGGGACATAATGGTTATCCATCACATCGAAATGAACGATGTCTGCGCCCGAGTTGAGAACATTTACAACCTCTTCACCCAAACGAGCAAAGTCCGCAGAAAGAATCGAAGGAGCTATTTGAAAATCAGCCATGGCCAAAGCCTCTTGTTATTAATCTTATAAATCCACACCGCAAAACAGGTGCGCCAAAAACAGTAAGGCAGTTTACCTTCTAAAGCTGCAATAGGCGAGTTTAAGCAACAAAATGCTTCAATAATCACAGCTTTCAATAATGTTGTTTAAATTTATAAAAAATGCCTATATAACACTGAATCACATGACACAGAATTGGAGAAAACCATGAGCATCGCATTATCCCTACATCTACTTTCCACTGTTATCTGGGTCGGAGGGATGTTTTTTGCGTGGATGGTATTGCGTCCGGTGGCAGGTGCCTATCTTGAGCCACCAATGCGACTAAAACTATGGAGTGAGAGCTTTAAACGCTTCTTTGTCTGGGTGTGGATAGCGGTTTTGTTATTGCCGATTACCGGATATTGGATGCTGTTCTCTGTTTATGGCTCAATGGCTGCAACACCCCTCTATATCCACATCATGAATGGCATCGGTTTAGTGATGATTGCCCTCTTCCTGTTTATTTTTATTTTTCCCTATCAGCGTCTGAAAGAGACGGTAGTGTTATCAAAATGGCCTGAGGGAGGAGAACAATTAGCCATAATTCGCCGAATTGTTGGCACCAATCTGATATTGGGATTATTGACGATTGTGATTGCAGGCACAGGGCGTTATTTATAGTTTTCGGCTTATATACCTCTACTGGTTGTTTTTTTGCATAGTCAAATAAGGGAGATTCTGAACAAGGGGTCATTGCAAGGAGTAACGTGGCAATCCATAAGCATTTGACGTGATATTAAAACAACTGGATTGCCTTACTTTGTTTGCAATGAGATATTTAAAGCTTAATCAGACACCCTTGAGAATATATGGTTTGTCTCTCAGGGATTCTTCAGGAATCAAGTGATTATTGTATGAATATTAAATATATTTAGTTGAGTTGTTGCTTGGTTATTGCTTGTCCTGAGTTTATCAAGTCATCAAGTATACTATTATCAATATTTTCAGATCTTGTAATATCTGAGATAACAATACGATTAGACGCTAATAAAGTCATGTTTTCATCATTTGAGTACAAATTTACCTGGTATGTTCCGGCAGCCCACTTATTTGGCTTAAACCATACAAACTGGCTTGGTTCATTTTCAATAATATATTTTTTAAAATGAAATATCTCACCTGTATTAGGATTGAACCATTTTGCTATCACATTTCCGAGCCTGGTTGAGTTATCTATATGTGCAAAGATAGTTTTATTTTCAGACAAAACGATATTCGATGATAACAATCGAATTCCGGGGATAGGCGATGATGAGAAAAATAATGGAGTGAGGGAATCGTTAATATTTTTATTATCGAGGGATACCTCTAACAGTCTTTTTGAAAAGGTTTTTATATCATTTATATCTTCAATAAAGTCACTGCCAAAAAAAACTGAAAGCTTGGATTTAATTATTTCGTCAGGTAGCAAATCAATTTTACTGGAAATATCGGAAGCTTTTATAACTTCTGATCCATATCTAACCAATGTGTTTTCATTTAGATTATCATCAACATTAATATGAGATTTTAAAATAGTTGATGTTATCTTGCCTCTGTCATTTTTATTGTTGTTATCAACATTATCAGTATCATAACAATCTGCAGCAATATTATTATAATCTGACACAGCAACATCATTAACTAAATCGCCACCACCAGATAAAGACTGGATTACTATATTAAAACTAAAGCCTAAAACAAATACCAGAATGTACTTGACAGCTCTCACAATCTCAAACCTATATCACTATATATATTTTTTTTTACTAATTACAATATGTGCTCGAGTTGCAACTGTTTAATGATGAGTAGCAAAAGAGTGATTTTGAGCAGGTGTATGGACTTGAGGTGGAACAGCCACCACTACTACCCACATATGAACAGGTAGTCGTTGAGCTTGTAGATGAAGGTATATTATCACAGACTGAGCTTGACTGGCATTTAGTTAATGTCGTGTAACAAAACATTGAGTCCTTACATGTATAAGGGTGTGTAGAGGCGCATCCACCGCCACTACCCACACTAGTACAGATATTACTACTTGTTGAATTGGAGGATGAATTGTCATCGTCTTTACAGCCAGTAATTAAAGCAAAAGAAGATATTATAATGAACACAAGTATAGTTTTAATTCTCATAATCTAAGATCCTTGTTATATCCAAATTATATATTTCTCATCTGAAACATCATTTTAATGAACCTGTTTACATGACCAATTAGTTTCACATCATAATCGATTTCCACAAAGTGTTTAGTCTCAGAGGTTTAACCAAATTATTATCATCAATGTATTTTCAAAGTCCGAGGAAAACACTTCACATTACATCGCCATATCAATAAGCAGCCTCGTGTATGTAATTTTTATGTGTTGAATTGTGCTAATCTCTTATTCTTAAATAATTTAAGGCATCATAAATGAAGGCTGAATGAAGGAGAATAAACCCTGTTCTCTCATTTCCTGGTATATCTCTTTTGCTAAATCTTTTGTAGTCCTTTCATATAGATTTCCATTGTCACCATCTATAACTCCTCCATAGACCTGATAGTGACCTCGCCAGTATATTTGATCTTCTCTGACAAGATCTGCATAAAGATTAAATGAAATGGTTGATGAGTTTTTTGATTCATCAATTAATATCACATTATTGAAAGTAGTAAATGATATGTAGGGCCAATCCCCTGTAGCAATCAGTGGTATATCATTGGGTATGATATGAGGTGTTTTTGACTTTTCTTTTAATTGTGTTGAAGTTGAAGTTATTAAAGCCTCAGAAAAGCCATTGATATCATCAGTCGGATCTGGAAATTTTGAAGAGGCAGAATACAATGGCAACTTAAATTCCTCTCTTTTGTTTATGTAAACATTAATGTCTTTAATCTCCATATTGGGAATATTAACAAGCACTGAACTCATTTTTTTGAATGGATTCTCGGCATTCAATTTTTTAGCCATTTCATATTGGTTATTTGTGGCCGCAACGATAACTTGACTAAAAAATAATACTGACATAAAGATAATATGATTTCTCATAGCATCGTTTCCCTTCATTTAGATTAGGTTTAATTCTTTAAGACTGGTAATAATCGTCTCTATATAATTATCAGTAACTTTACCTTTTGTGTCTGATACAGAGATATCAGTCCCCCAAACCACTTTGTCATTTGTATTATCAATTATTTTTGTATTTACGGTAATGCTGTACATGCCAGGATAATAATTGCCATCATCAACAATATATATATCACCATCCCCAAATGTTATCTGTAAGTTATAAGACGGGGGTTGATTGTCATTTTCTGTAATCGAAATCTTGTTGTCCGCAAATAGTTTTGCAGCAGATGTGGGCACGCCAAGCTTCATGATATTTATTAGTCGTTGCCGTTTATACGAAATGGCAACATTATCTTTTTTTGAGACCCCTCTACCTGAACTGGAATATCTATTAATTTTTTTCTTTATCCTGGTAGAGCTTTTCTGTTTGTCTTTCCACTTTATAGCAATATTATTTAGTCTTCCTTTGTAGCTTAAATCATACTCTGGCTTTGTTAATAACGAGTTAGATACACAACCCGTTAACATCAATATTATGAGTGCAACAAACATCATATTCCATTTCTTTAATACCATTGTGCTTACCATTTTTTTAGTTTTTTAAAAGTAAATACTATTGTTTGATTCTTAATAACATGCATTATTTTGGTGTGCTGGCAATAACTTGATAACCCGATGTATATATCTCGGTATTTGTGACAGTTACTCCCCAAAGATTAGTACTTAGCATGGTTGATTTATCATCCCATTGTGTACCATCACTACTTCTGAGAATAAGACCATCTTTACCAACGATAATCCAGTCACTACCAGTCCAAGCGATATCATTTAGTTGTCCCAAACCGCTCTTGGATATACTCCAGCTTTGACCATCAGTACTGGTAACGATTTCTCCCGTTCTTGTAATAGCGACAAATTTCTGGCCATTAGTAGCAACTGCTGAGATCGTACCTGTTACAGGGGATGTCTCAATATTCCAGCTTGCACCATTATCAATTGATGTAATGATTGTACCGTTTGCGCCAACAGCGACCCAAATATTGGTATCTCTTACAATTCCATACAAACTGTCGGTTACACCGCTAGTCTGTGCCGTCCAGGTAACCCCATCAGGGCTTGATGTGATCAGGCCGGAAACTCCTACTGCTATATACTGAGAACCATCCCAGATAATATCGTTTATTGACTTGTACAAATCGGCTGAGTTGTATGTCCAGTTTACTCCATCGCTACTAACAGCCGTCCACCCTAGGGCACCTCCTGAGATCCATTGATTGTTTGCCCATAGCACTTGGTACATCGGAACATTTGAACCTGTTGTTACTTGTGTCCATTGCTTGCCATCATTGCTTGTCAGATAGATACCCTGATCTGTAACGCCAACAAACGAGGTGCCATTCCATGCAATATTATTGATGTAGTCAGGCATTGTTGTATTGTATTGCCAGTTTACTCCAGCATCGTTACTGCTTATAACAACGCCACTATTGCCGACGGCCATTAATTGGCCATTATTCAAGACAGTATCGTTCAATGCTACTGTGGCGCCACTATTTCGAATCGTCCATGAAACCCCTGCATCACTGGTTATCACCGTGCCATTTGAACCAGTAACGATATAACCGCCAGTAGTGGTTAATTGACCAATTGAATAGAAACTGTTTGACGAACCCGTTGTCTGTTGCAACCAAGAGCCAGCATTCTCAACTAACAACGCCCCAGCAGCCCCTGCCGTGATCCAATTACCATTAATCGTTTTTACATCATATAGGGTTTGAGTTATGCCTGATTGCTCAAGTGCACAACTGTATTGCGCCACTGAATAACCATTTAAAGAATCACTGTAACCACTATATGTATTATTGATTGAGGGGGCTGTCAGATAATCACATGTGACGATACCGCCATTAAAGCCAACTGCTTTTATGGTAGTACCATCTGTATCTATAGCGATAAGACCACTATCTGATTGAGTGATATAGTCATACCAAGAAATACCGTCACTACTAGTCATTAATCGCCCATAATTACCAACTGCGAGGAAGTGACTGCCATCCCATACCACATCAAACAGATCAATATCTTTTTCAGAAATGGTTAAATAAATATTCTGATTAGGAATATTCCCTTCAGATCCATTTGGAGTCCCTTCTCTTACCTGAAGCGCATATTGAAATCCCATTATCGGTACTTCCCTAATTGTCCAGTTGATTCCATCAACACTGGTAAGAACTGTGCTCTGTTCTCCGACTACGACATACTCAACTCCACTCCATGCAACACCAAATAAATATTTGTTTGTTCCACTATACTGTTTCTGCCATGCAACCCCGTCACTACTCGTGACAATCATTCCATATTCACCCACTGCAATATATTCCGTGCCCGTCCACAACATATCATCCAAAACCAGATTTATCTCGGAAGGATAATGGATCGTCCAGTTAGATGGCTGATATACTGTAATGGATGAGGACAAATCACTTTCAGCGCCCGTGTTATAGGCAGAAACCCCATAGGTTATCGACATGCCCTTTATGCCTGATATGTGTGTAAACTGATTCAAGCTCCCTGCATTAATTTTATTTGAGCTTTGTGTTACACCACCATCAGTACTCCAGTAAACATTGTAACCACTAGCACCAGAAACAGGTTCCCATACTATTGTATTTCCAGATTTAGAAGTATTGACCCTGATACCTGTCGGTACGGAAGGAGGAGGCATTTGCAGTGTTGCAGAAACCTGTTCGGACAATTCACTAGATAGGCCTGTTACAGCATCAACATACGCTATTCTGTAATAGTACGTACTTCCAGGAGTCAAACCTGTGTGTGTATACTTTTTACCAGAAGTACTCATTACATAATACGTAATAGATTGATCAGATTTTGTAATATTTGGCACCTCTGCTCCTGAGGCTTTCCTCCAGTATATTTTGTATTTATGAAAAAGCTCAGCATCCCACGTAATGGTTACTGATTCTGTGCCCGCTGTAGCAACGACATATTTCGGAATTGCTAAAGTGGGCGTAGATGTAGTGGATGGTGGAGTGGTTGGATTGGGGCTTGAGGTATTATTATCCGAAGATCCTCCACAACTGGCTAATATTGATAGCGTTAGAAGGAGAATTGTCTTGTAAATGCCTTTCATCCATATACCCTTTCTTTTTATTTTGAGACAACACTACCATATAGAACATTTCAATTATTATTAAAAAAAAACAGTACATTACAAAATTTCATTTATACCTGATAAAGCTTATCAAATAGGTAAACTATTTGCGTATGGTTTCCAGACTCCATACCTTATAGGGGATCGCTCTTCCACAGAGAGAAATGAAGTAGGTTTCGTTGCCGAACGGTGTGAGGCGAACCGTTTTAGTCACATCATCTAGCTTTATCATAGTGCGCTTTACTGCACACCCGACGTTATGATCTATATCGCCTATGGGGTAGGCTAACGCATCCTTCTAGATTTTTTGATGAGATCATAAGCGGCTCGGATCTCTTGTGATTTTTCTGTTGCGAGTTTGATCATCTCTTCGGGTAATCCTTTTGAAACCAGCTTATCGGGATGGTGTTGGCTCATCAGTCGTCGGTACGCTTTTTTGATCTCGGCATCGGTTGCGCTCTTATCCATATCCAATATCTTGTATGCAGTTGTTAATTGTTGCTGTGGTGACTCTGTTGCACTTCGATCACCAAATCCACTTCTTGCGGCGCGTACCATCTCTTCAATATGTTCAAACTCATGCTTTGCAAAACCAAGGTTTAAACAGATGGATTGAAGGATGCGACGCTCTTGTGGGTGCACTTCTCCATCGGCATAGGCTGCATGGAGTTGTATCTCGACAAACATACGCATTAGATTGGTTCGGCGCAGACACTCCTGACGGAATTGCACCACCACATCTTCTAACGGGAAATCACTGCGCTTGCCTTCATTAAATAATCTTTTTGCAGTCTGTCGTTGCTGCTCATTTAACTGCATTTGTGACATGATCTGTTTGGCAACATCGATCTCATCGGGTGTTACTTGGCCGTCGGCTTTGGCGATATGCCCCATTACGGAGAAGGTAGCGGTAAAGAATACGGTTTGGATGCGCTCGACATCACCGCTTTCAAGGGCTTCAAATCCTCCACTGAACTGACCCAACCCCTGATCAAATTGATGTCCTAGTGCCGCGCCAAGGAGTGCACCGATCGGTCCGCCAAGCATAAACCCAAATGCACCACCAATCAGTTTTCCCCACCAGTTCATTGATTACTCCTGTGTTGTTTGTTCAATTCTATCGATCAAATGCTGCATAAAAGCCAGTTCGCGGTGGTTCGATGCAACCTGTCGAATATAGTTTAGTGTTCTTGGAATATCATCAAGATATCCGGGCTTACCATCTCGATGATTCAGTCTTGCAAAGATACCAATTGCCTTTAAATGCCGCTGCACACCCATTAAGTCAAACCAGTGCAGGAATCGTTCACTCTGCGGCTTTTTAAGTATTCCGTGATCCAGCGCAAGATCATGATACCCATTTACCCATGACTCAACCTGATGTTGCGGCCATTCGATATAACAATCTCGAAGCAGGGAAACAAGATCATAGGTAACAGCACCTGTAACAGCGTCCTGAAAATCGAGGATCCCCGGATTGTGATCACACAACATCAGATTGCGGGAGTGGTAGTCTCGATGCACTGCGACTTGTGGCTGCTCAATGGCGTTCTCAACAAGATGTTCAAAACAGCTACTCAAAGCCTTGCTGTCATCTTGACTCAGTTCGATATTCAGATGCTGACCCAGATACCACTCCCTGAACAGCTCCATTTCATTGCGCAACAGTGTTTTGTTATATGGCGGGATAGTTCCCGGTTCTGGCCCGCAACACTGAATTGCGGCCAAAGCTCCCATCGCATCGCCATAGAGTCTGTTTGCGTTGCTTTGATCAAGCACACTTAAATACTGGGTTGACCCAAGGTCACTCATCAGCAGGAAACCCTGCTCCAGATTAATCGCCTCTATCTTTGGCACATGGAGACCAATGGAATCCAACTGATTGGCAATCTGAATAAATGGACCAAGTTGCTCTTTTTCTGGAGGCGCATCCATCACAATGCGCGTCTCACCATTAAAACTGATACGAAAATAGCGCCGAAAACTTGCATCGGAGGATGCTGGAGTGATCTCGCGCTGAGACAGCCTAATCTCAGTGGTTAACCATTGATCAAGCTGTTTGAGTCGTGGGTCTGTTTTTATCATCTATCTGAATTAAAAAAGGGTGGCTAAGCCACCCTTTATGTAAATGATCTATGGTTTAGAATCCGAAACCAACACCAAACTTATAGTTCTGGGTAGTTACACTACCAATGGTGTCCATCTCAACACCTAATCCGAAGATACCGAGCTTCACATCAACACCAGTGGTGGTTTTGGTATCGCTATCGCTGAATTTGTTTAGTCCGGTGGTCAAATTCATTAGCGATTTACTCTCCATATCAACATTCTCAAAACCGGTGTATGCACTCACAGAGAACAGTGGCATGTCAAAACCAAGGGCAGCTTTAGCGCCAATACCAGTAGTGTTGACTTCCATCACATTATTTACGGTTAGTGTGGTGGTGTTATAGACCGCTGCAAGGGTATAGGTGGCGTTTGCAATAAAGCCTAACTCACCATCAAGAAAAGCATATTGCACCTCTAAACCATTAGCGCTGACCCCACTAACCTCTGGCAGAGAGAACATACCGGCACTGAGACCAAAAGGAAGTGCAACATGAACATGTCCTTTAGGTAGAGGCAAGGTAGCATCAAAAGATTCCGCAGAACCACCACTTGCGGTAGCTACTGATGTTAAAGCATCGTTAATACCACCAGCATCGACCATTGAGATATCAAGATTGGCATCCACACCCACCAAGCCACCAGTTGGAGTAGGACTCTTGACCGCGCGATAGACAATCATCGGTGCGAAAGTTGAACTCAAACTATCAAACAAGGTTTGCGCCTGTGCTGCATTGGCGTTCTGAATTGTCTGAAACTGGTTTTTAACATCAATTGCATGCGCTGAACCGATGGCGCCAAAAGTGATTGCTGTAACCGCTAAAACTGCACTAATTTTATTACGCATAATCTGATCCTTTGTTTCTTATAAATTGGGCACATCTTATTGAATGAGATAAATATAGCGTAAATCGCTATAAAACAGGACTTTTTTTTCTATTTTTGTCGACCAAGTCTAATTCGGATGTCATCCGCCACCAAATAGACACACGGGAGTGAAAACAGAATCAATACCGTTGCAAATAGTAATCCAAAGCCAAGGCTCACGGCCATTGGCGATAAAAATGCGGTTTGTCCCGAGGCAAAGAAGATCAACGGCGATATCCCCAGGAAGGTTGTGATCGAGGTCAAGATAATCGGACGTGCGCGAACCCGGCCTGCATGAAGCATTGCTTCGATTCGATCTTCACCCATTGCCAGATTGCGCTTCGCAAAATCGAGCAGGATTAGCGAATCATTCACCACAATCCCGGAGAGTGCCAAAAAGCCGATCACCGATAAGAATTGAATATCGAGCCCCATTGTCCAGTGACCAAACACGACCCCAATGAGTCCAAACGGAATGGCAAACATCACAACAAACGGATCAAGCAGCGATTTAAAGAGCGCTGTCAGAATCACAAAGATAATGACCAGAGCTAACAACAACGCCTTAAACATATCCTGCATCGATTTATTGGTCTCTTGCTTTTCACCCATCCAGAT
The DNA here is from genome assembly GCA_050301795.1 of Thiohalomonadaceae bacterium. Classification (GTDB taxonomy): domain Bacteria; phylum Pseudomonadota; class Gammaproteobacteria; order Thiohalomonadales; family Thiohalomonadaceae; genus JBNKZU01. The sequence continues at coordinate 25,373 of JBNKZU010000017.1, forward strand.
CAATTCATAGCCGGGGTTGTTTTCACTGAAATCCTTATAATAATTTTGGATCTGCTCTGTCACTTCCAGAGGTGTTGTCACATCAGCATCAACCTCTGAGGTAATGGTGACCAACCGCTGTTGATCGCGTCTTGTGACACTGCTTAATCCGCGATCCATCGTCAATGTTGCCACATCGGCAAGAAAGACCGTTCTGCCATCTGCAAGAGTTATCGGTAGTTGTTGCAAGCTCTCGGCATCATATCTTAGCTGCTCAGGGAAGATTAGTCGTAACGGAATCCGTTTATCCCCTCGATTAACATAGGTCACTTCTAATCCCTGGAATCCTGCTCGAATCGACTCCGCAAGTGTTGCCTGTGTTAAGCCTAACTCCCGACCGCGATCATTCAACTGGTATCTAAACTCCAGCTTTCCCTGCTGTAGATCATGCCCCACATCTTTTGCGCCAGGGATACGTTCAATATACCGTTTCATCTCATCAGCAAGCTGTCCTAAGCGACGAACATCTGGACCTGTTATCCCAATCTCGATCTCCGCACCAGCGGGGCCGCCTTGTGCGCGAAGGATCGACATCTTCTCGATACCAGCGATCTGCTCTAACTGTTGCCGGATCTGATTAATAATTACTTCAGTATCGCGCTCCCGTGTTCCTGCGTCCTGATCAAAATTAAGATTCATCACCGGCGTGACCCATCTTTCAATAAAGCCCTCGGGTGCCTGTGGTTTAAGATCAACCATCAACTGGATCTGATTACTGGCGATCACAACCTGATTAAAGTTGATGAATGTGATCCCAACATTCGTTAATAGACTGGAGAGTTCACGTTCACCCATTGAGCCGAGAATAATATCTTCAAGCTGATCGGCTAGTCGTGAGGAGTCTTCAAGACGATAGGTCTTTGGCGTTTCGATATTGACAAAAAACTGCCCGACATTCACATGTCCAAACAACCTAAAAGGTACACGTGTTGCAGCAAACGAAACCACAATAACTAACACTGACACCGTTGCCCACATCACAAAGTATCGTCGCTCTAAACCCCAACGAAGGATTTGGCTATATTTGTTGAGCCACTTTTTCCAATCAACACGACTCTGCTTTTTTGGAGTATGGCGCATCCATTCCACTGCGTGGCTTGGCAATACCAAAAAGGCTTCAAACAGGGAACCAAGCAACGCAAAGGTGACCACTGCCGGAATAACCGCAATAAATGCACCCATCGTCCCACCAACCACATACATCGGCAGAAAGGCTGCGATAGTTGTAGCTGTGGAAGCCATCACCGGCCAGAATACCTCCTTAGCACCAGTGATTGCAGCATCCCTTACTGGCATTCCGCTCTCCATGTGGCGATAGATATTTTCATTGACGATAATGGCATCATCCACAATCATGCCAAGCGCAATAAGAAACGCAAACAGTGACACCATATTAATCGTATAGCCGTAATACCCGATTAAGATGATTGCAAACAAGAATGAAACCGGGATCCCGACTGCGGTAACCAGAGCCACCCGAATATTTAAAAAGAGGTAGAGCGATAACAACACTAATATCAAACCGATTAACCCCGATGATTTAACGGTATCGAGTCGGTTCTTTACATACACCGAGAGATCGCTAAACAGACCCACCTCAATCGTTTGTGGTAGCTCCTGTTTTACCTCTTCTGCAAGCTGTTTAATCAGTCGCGCCACTTCAATCGTTGAGGCGTCGGTCGTTTTATTCACCGTGAGGTTTACCGATGGCTTGCCATTAAACCGACCGAGTGTTTTAGCCTCTTCCAATCTTATCGATATCGTTGCGACCTCACTTAGCTTTAACTGGCCTCCACGGCTGTCGGTTGCTAATGCAATATCTTTAATCGATTCTGGTTTGGGTTGTGTGCCTATTCCGCGCAGCAGAATATCGCCTTCATTCGATTGAATACGTCCACCCGGCAGATCTCGCATATTCTCAAACAGTGCCTGTCGTACCTTTGAGAGAGAGATCCCGAAGATTGCAAGCTTTTGCGGATCAACCTCTACCCAGATCTCCCACTCTTGATCTCCAGCTACCCCAACAGATGCAACCCCATCAATCAGTGATGCCCTGCGTTTTAACCACTCTGACCATTCGTATAATTCGCCACGAGAGATATCGCCATACAGTGCCATGCTGATGACCGGGAAGCGTGTCTCAAGGCGGTTAAGAACAGGTTTTTCTGACTCGTCAGGAAGGTCAATAATGCGATCCAGAAGTGAATCGGCATCTCGTATAAACTCATCAACATCAGTTCCAGACTTTAGCTCGATGATGATGGATGAGCTTCCTTCACTACTAATCGATTTAATAACATCAATCTCGGCCATGCCATCAAACTCTTGCTCGATTGGCAATGTCACCTGACGTTCGACCTCTTCTGGTGAGGCGCCGTCAAACAGAGTGGTGATTCGAACCTTATCCTGCTCCACCAACGGGAACATCTCTTGAGGTAATCCATACCAAGTAAACAGACCTGCCAGTGTAATCAGAAACAGAATCAGATTGATGAGTAGTGGATTATTGATTGAAAAGCGTAACCAGCTCATGATTTTGTAATCTTTGGAACTATTTGTTGGGTGATCATTCTATAATTGATATTTCGTCGCAATAGTTTCAACTGCCGATTGCAGAGTATAGTGCTTTTGGATATGTTGTTACTGCATATTTTTCACAAGGAGCCATACAATGCGTACATCACTATTTATTGTTCTATTCTCTCTGGTTGTCATCGGCTGTGGTGGTAAACCCACGGTCAAGGAAGCTGAATGCACCTATCCAGATGCCCTTGACGTATCTGCACCGAAGTGGATCTGTAACCAGCCGATCCCGGACGTTAAACTCACTGCGGTTGGCACTGCACGCAAATCCAAGGCCGGACACTCCTTTATGCTGCAAATGGCTGCAACCGATGGTCGACTGCAACTGGCACAGATGGCCAAGGCAGAGATTCAAAACATGATCAAAAACTATGTTGAGACCACAGGCACTGCTGATGCGGAAACGGTCGATCAGGTCAATACACTGGTTACAAAGCAGATCACTGAGCACACATTGGTAGGTAGCAAGGTATATCGCTCCCAGATCAGTCCAAATGGTATGCTCTATGTACTTGTAGGGCTTGATCCAGAGAGTGTCTCCAAGGTCGGCCTAAATGCCATGCAAACCAGCATGAAGAATGATGCTGCGCTATGGCAACAGTTCAAGGCAAAGATCGCTCAAGATGAGCTTGCGGCAAGTCTCGCAACATCACATATGAAATAGGATCAAAAAGCCCCGCTACTTTAGCGGGGCTTTCATCATATCAATCCAAATCCTATCCGTTCATTCGTTCCATCTGCACCTTGTTAAAGGCCTTAAAGGCAAGAAACTGAAGAAAATCCTCCACATTCTCATACTCCATCTTCTGAATATGAGCAGCGATATCATTCGATAGCTTCTTCGTCTGAGCGATCTCTTCATGACTGCGGCCACAACCCTGACAGTGAGTTCCGTCCTGGGTACAGTTCATTCCTCCTCGGCATGGGGAAAATTGCATCGATAACCTCCAAAAATATTAATAAAACCATGAAACTGTATTGAGTTAGTGTGGAATTATAGGCGTTGTCGCATATTTCAACTCTCTTGCTCTGACTTCATTAAAAATCGTAATGACCTCGACCTCTTGGAGTGATTGATATCTAACATTACCACCCCAGATCATCTCTATGCTTTCAGGTAAGGAGGTTTAAAACAATGATTCCAGTAATTCAACTACTAAAACAGAAGCCTTCAGAACTATGGACTGTCTCCCCCGACACGAGACTTTATGATGCGATCCAGTTAATGAATGAAAAAGGGATTGGCGCACTCCCGGTGATGCACAAATCGAGGCTGGTTGGGATGATCTCCGAGCGTGATATTGTCAGGAAAGGGATCCTCAACTCGCGCACCCCTCAAACCATCACCGTATCAGAGTTAATGACTACTCAGGTGTTTTCTATAAAACCAGAATGCAGCGATGAAGAGTGTATGGCAATCATGACCGAAAAGCGGGTGCGACATCTGCCCGTGTGTGATGGGGATAAGATCATCGGCATGATCTCAATTGGCGATGTGGTTAAATCTGTGATCTCGCATCAGCAAGAGTTAATCGATCACCTTGAGCATGTGATCACATGGGAAGAGGGATACTGACAGAGTCGGATTAAAGGCTCTGCAACAGATAATCAAGCTTTTGCCGCGGTGTATAGAAGTGAGGAGAGAATCGGACTCCGCCACCACGTTTTGCGCAGAAGATCCCCTCATTTGATAGTCGATGAAACAGATCATCGGTCGATTGCTTGAGCGGCTTTATAGTGACAATGCCTGCGAAACGATCCTGGGCTTGCGGGGTGATCACTTGATAATCCTCAAGAGTATCAATTGAGTTCATGAGATAACGGCTACTCTCTAAAACCTGAGCTTCGATCTGATCCGCTCCAACCTCCTCAATTATCGATAGGCTCGCATTCAGCGCATGGATTGCAACCATATTCGGGCTACCACACTCAAAGCGTCTCGCGCTCTTCGCTACCTGCCACTGTTGTTGATCATAATCGCCAACCTCTTCGATCATGTGCCAGCCATATTGGTTTAGATCTAATTGTGGCAGAGACGCCTCTTTGCAGTAAAACAGACCCAACCCTTCAGGTGCCATCATCCATTTATGGCCATCGGCAGATAAAAAATCGATAGCACATTTCTCAACATCGATCTGAACTGCACCCACGCTCTGGATAGCATCCACACAAAAGAAAATGCCATGCTCTTTACAGAAGTTTCCAATCCGCTCCAGATCCAATCTCAGCCCTGTGCCATACATAACCGAACTCACAGCAATCAAGCGTGTATGCCCATCAACCTGTGCAAATATCGCCTCTTCCGGGGTGTTGTACTCATTTAATGCTGCCGCACGATAACCAACACCTTTTGTTGATAATGATTCCCAAACGATTCGATTGGATGGGAACTCTTGATCGGTTCCGACGATACTATCACCGTGATTCCAATCAAGACCGTAGGCGACGATGGAGAGTCCTTCAGATGTGTTTTTCACAAACGCAATCTCATCGACCGATTTAGCATGAATCAAGCGCTGGAGTTGCTGGCGGGTCTCTTTCTCGATCTCTAACCATTGCAGGTAGTCGAGTGAGCCTTTATATCGATTGTTATCTGCAAACTGCCGAACCGCGTCGGCACAACGTATTGGCCAAGGTGAAACCGCCGCGTGGTTTAGGTAGCAGATCTGTGGTTCTAGATCAAAATACTCACTAAAATCCACTACCACTTATTCTCCCATAATTGCAGAAATCAAACCGCTCGCAAGTTGATCTGCCAGTTTTCTGATAGCTCTACTTTTTGCCATATTTTGAGTGGATGAACTCCCCTTGGCAGTTGCTGATTTTTCATCCAAAATGGTTCCGATTTCGTTAACGATGCGATAGCGCCCATCAACAAAATGGTAGTAGATCGATTTATCCTCTTTTGATGATTCTGTTAGATCTACCTCGATAAAGATCAGTTCATGATCAGTTGTCGAAACTGCAATGCCCTTTTCAGTTAGCAGTGCCACTAATTGCTCGACCAACGGTTTTGCTTCGAGTCGGATTGAAACAATTCCGATAGGGGTTGAGATCAACCGATTCATCAATCGTATCTGCTGTTCCTCCTGAAAGGCGTTCAGTAATGGATGAGTTGTGGATGAGAGACGGTTATAACGTGCTTGCAATGTCTTTCGTTCAGCGAGTCTTTGAAGCTGTCGAGCGCTCTCCTGTAACCCGGAAAAACCCGTGCTTGCATCCACGCTTAACTCATTCTCACTAATAGTCTGATCTAGGCGTGAGATTTGAGTTTTCAGATCTGCGAGCTCCTTATTCAGATCGAGTTCTACCAATATATAGACCTGATTATCGGCCTGATCATGATAGCTGTTGATCTGTTTAAAGTGCCTGAATTTAAACTCCGGGATACGTGTTTGAATCGCAACCGAGTAGTTTGCCATCAACTCGGATTGTTCATTTTGTACACTCTCCTGCTGATAACTACTGGTAGTCCCTGAGACGGTTACTTCGATCTGTTGTGCAATATCGGCAAGTGCGCTCTCACGGGCACGCTTTGCGGCCTTGTCCGTTGAGACAATCACCTTTGCTGAGCCAACACCATAACGGAATCCCTGTTTTTGTGGCGGACTTGTGATCCAGCCATTCGGATCCTTCGGCTGAGAATCACCATCTGAGGCACAGCCACTCAGTGCAAGCGTTATCGCAAGGATCGACAGTAGCTGTTTCATTGATGTGCTCATACTATTTCCTATAGACCGTATTTATCACGCTTGAAGAGCTTCTTAATCTTCTTCTGTCCGTTCCAAACCTCTCGTGTAGATTCCATATCAATTAGCGTTAAATCTACCTGATAGTAACTGACACGTGTACCTCCGGCTTGATCCACAATGGAGTTGATCACACCAGACAACGCAAAGTTTGCACCCTGCTCTTCGCCCATATCCATCCGTGACTGCTCAGAGGCGTGTAACTCCTGCTGGCGCAACTCCTCACGGATTAACTCACGCGCCTCACCACCAGCGACAAAATCAGCCTCGCCACTTTGTATCACTGCACGTTTTAGATCGTTAATGAAGGTATCCACCGGGATATGTTCATGAGATTTATTGCGCACATTATGGATCACGATCGTCGGCCGTTTGCCGGGATGACGCCTCTTAAAATCCGACACCCACGGGAAGGTCAGCATATCCTTTATCATCTCTTGGGAGACAATCCGTGAGTCCTCATCATTCCAGCGATCAGTCAGAGCAATCTCTTTATCCGCATCCACACGTTTAAGCACTCTGTCGGGTTTACTGCTGCATCCCGCTATCGCAAATAGCGCCAATACCGAAAGGGTAATCACCTTAAATGAATTCATTTTCTGATCTTGTTTCATAGACTGCCTCTTCTGTTTTTCCCTGTAATCGCTTGGGATTGTTCCAATGCATAATAGTGTAATGTAGCGCCTCTTCTAAAGGAGCGCGAAGAAATTAACTGATTTTGGCCGGCTTTAATCTCGATCTGCGCCTCTGAAATTGTACGCTGACCCATTTGCATATCACCTTCCGAGATTGTCACACTGTGGGTTCCCGGGGTAAGTGCCACTCTCTGCACCTGAATTGAAGCTGGTAGTGACAGCCAGTTCCGGGTTTCGGCGGCGGATGTGGTCGATATCGCAATATCGGTGAATAGCTTTAACAGCTTGTCCGCATTTTTATCAATCTTTTCACTAACCCCATAGGCAAGTCGACGCTTTAATAGTTCCCGACCGATTGCTTCATATAGCTCACTACGAGCAACTTTTAGCTGCTCCTGCACCGCAAGTGATGACAACGATTGTGATAATACCATTGGTATTTGATCCATATTATCGACATCAATCGTGGCCGGTAACGGTTTCATCGGGGGATGATAATAGGGAACGGTGACGCGCATCGAATTCTTTAACAGATCATCAATTCCGAGGGTTTTTACGCTACTCCATACCGGTTCAAGGATAATCTTTTTGGTAAACACCCCTTCGATGGTGCCGAAAGGCCCACCTGAATAGTAATTTCGCAACATATCAAACAGGCCATGATCGGCATAAACATACTGAAACCATGCAAACTGTGCCTGTCGCATCGATGGTGAACCACTCTCGTGGGGACGGATCACCAGTTCATGACGGTAGGGATTGATATAAACATTGAGGTTTAGTTCACCACGAGAGGCAATCATGCCCTGATGGTGCAGTATGATGAGCTGTCCATGTTTATCATCGAACTGATCCAGCTTCTTTTGCATGGCTTCAGAGAGTTTCGCTTTTGCCAGTTGTGGCCACTCTCCGCCAAAACCACCGCGTTTTCTCATCATCCGAATCACATCGAACCATACCTGCTCTGTCATTGATGCACCGAGGTTATGCTGCTTTGCATATCCGTTTTCGTAGATCTCTGCCGCTTTTTGATATGAAATTCGAGCATCATCAATCTCACCGGCAAGCTCATAGATCAAGCCATTGATGTATCGGATATAACCATCCTCTCGATATTGAATCTTATCCGCATCGATCTTGCCCTGGGTTAATTGATTAAAGCTGTTGACCACCTTTCCAAAGAAGCTTTTCTTACTATCACCCTCCTCTTGATAGCCTCCGGTTTCATACGATATGGCGTTTAGCATCACATCCACCTTACGCGCTTCAACCTGTGACTCATCAAGAAACTTCTGATACTGGTCTGGATCAGCAAACGCCATGGCCAGATAGTTAAGCGCCTTATAGTAGTGAATAAAGACCTGTTCAAAACGATAACCGCGATAGGGGCCATTACGCGGGTTGCTCAAGGCAACGGCGAGCATATCAGAGAACTTTTTGGTATAGAGCTCTTCGGCGACCAACTCAGCCTGATTCAGTTGCTGGTTACTCTTTTGATACTGACCACTAAGATGATCGAGCAAACCAAGCTCCAAGTGTCTTAATAGCTGGTCATTTCCAGATTTGAGCTCTTTTTGAAAGATTGCTCTTGATTGTTTGATCTCTCCCTGCTCAAGAGTCGCAAGCCCGGATTGAAGTTCAGCTCGATAGGTAGCACATCCGTTCAGGAGCAGTAACGCTATCAGCGTTGCAAATAACCCAAGCTGTGGTTGATGAAATCGTCTCATTCTTTAAGGCGTGTTGTTTGATCTGTTCTCCATTGCCTTAACAATAATCGATCTGCGCTAAATCAGACAGATAAAATTACACGCCAATGCGCTAGTTTTTCCTCATAACTGAGCATCGCCATTGCCGGACTGGTAGAGGGGAGTCGTGTCATGCCGATACTCAGTCCCTCCTTAAACTGCGGAATAACCCTCTTTTTAAACTCCTGCTCCGCTTTTGAGCCGTTAAAAAAGAGATGCTGAATCGAAGGATGATTTGAGAATAAGCTGACAAAATCGTTCACCCTGATCGAATGAGTCACAATCTGACTATCCAGACTCCCTTGACGCTCACACTGCGCCATGACATCCCATAATGCGATTTGGTGTTTTTGAAGTGAGTGAAGTCGGCGCTCATAGTGATCTGCCGGATCAAAATCATAAAGCGTTGCCATGATCTTCCAGAACGCATTTCTTGGATGTGCATAGTACTGCTGATGCAGCAGTGACTCCTCACCCGGCATTGAGCCCAGGATCAATATCCGTGGATTCTTTCCAATGACGGGTGCAAAGGCCTGCTTTAATTCTCTACTCATTCTCAGAGTGTGCCAAAAAGCGCGAAGCTGTGCTATTGATGCAAAAAAAAACGGAACACAGAGGCTGTGTTCCGCAAGAACCATGGGGATGGTTAAAACCTTAATGAAACTGAGTGTAACTACCCTCTACTTGATTTGTGGTTGTACGGATCATCTGATAATCCTCATCGATAACCAGCGCAATATCATCTGTGAAGATGCCACGTCTTTTCTGAACCTCCTGGTCATTCAGTCTTCGGACATGGACATGGGTTGCATCAATATAGTCACCGTTGTTAGCTTTTCCGGTAATCTCAACCATCATGCCCTCTTTAATATCGTTCAACCTTGTAACATCAAAGATCTCTGTAGAGAAACGGGTTGAGTGACTGATAAATATAGCCTTACCAAAGGTTTTGATGGTTCCGATATTGTATTGATTTACTAACTCAGCATTAAAAACATCATCGCTATGGACACCATATCCAACAACATTCAATTGCTTGTTCGTATCCATGCTTTCAATCTTTAGCTTTACACCAAAATTATTTGGCTCAGCCGCAAATAGTGTCCCCGATGTCATAATAACCAACATCAGGAGTATCAAACACAGCTTTGTAAAATCAAGTGTATACATCTCTTCGCTCCCGACACCCTTTTGGTGTCTGCTTTTTTTATTGCATGGTGAGAGCCTAGTTACGATAGACGAGGAAAACTATAGGGATTTATGCAAAGTGTGATGTGGGTTCATCAATAGCAATGTAACTGTGAGTCAACTCACAACTCAACAGTAAACAGTACTTATTTATTTGTGATACATCTCACAAGGATGTTGTAACTCCAGATCATGACCGAGCATAAAAGGAGTTTCTGATTAAGCGATAAAGCATCTTCAAATGCTTTTGCAATGTCTTACCGCTATGGGACTCAAAACAATCAACAGGGATGACCAAATACATAGATCACAGGAGAGGATAGATCTGAACACGATCCAAAATCAGGCTAACAGGTGATAAAGCCACTATTCACAGCACCCTTTATCTTTTGTGAATCTTCTGGAAACAAACAGTGTTACTGCACTGGAAATAATCATTGCAAGTACAATTGCCGGCCATAGCTCAACCATCATCTCCCAACCAATTGCAATCATCATCCACTGCTGATTCGATGACTCGACAGACAGTGCAAATTGTGAGATCACAAAATCACTGTAAAAGATAAATAGCGCGATTAACGCGAGATAGATTCCGACACACATAGCGTTCTTAACTCTGATGTTTTAACGGGTTTAAATAGAGATCTGGCAAGTGGCGCTTAACAAATTGATCCGCACACCAGGCTAATTGAAACAGTCGCTTCTCTTCCCAACCACGACCAATCATCTGCATTCCAATCGGAAGGTTGTTATCTGAATAACCTACAGGAAATGCGATCGCAGGATGACCTGTAAAATTATTTGCAACAGCAAACCGCATTAACTCCGTTAAGGTAGTTAAATCTGACTCACCCTCTTTTATGGCTGCCGGATTAATCTTTGGAGCTGTAATTGCTGTGGCCGGAGTTGCAATCACATCGACATCCTGAAGCACCTTCTCAAACACATGAATCAGGCGTGCCCGGACTCTCTGGGCGGTGACATAATCTTTACTACTAAAATTTGAAGCGATCGCAAAATTAAGCTGAACATCATAACCAAATTGATTGTGGTGCTGCTCTGAAGGCGACAACGCCTCCATCATCTCGCTGACGATAGTCACTGCGTGGGCGATCCTGCCCTCTTCAAGAAAAGGAATACGAACATCAACCAGCTCCGCACCCATGCTTTTAAACTGCTCAAGGCTCTGCTCACAGATGGAGACGATTTGAGGATCGGCATGTTCGAACCATGGTCGATAGATCCCGATTTTTAGACCCGAGAGATTGGTATCGTTCCACTGTTGAAGATCGACGGCTGGTTGCCCCAGTGTGTTTTCATCACCTGCATCCTCACCAGCCATAACTCCGTAGGCAAGCACACAATCCTCAACACTTGCAGCAATCGGTCCAACATGCCCAACGCTCCAATCGAGTGGCCCTGCACCATGGCAACTTATCCTGCCGTAGGTTGATTTGATCCCAACGACTCCGCACAGTGCAGATGGAATGCGAATCGAACCACCGCCATCAGCACCGATTGCAACTGGCACTAGCCCTGCGGCTACCGCTGCGGCACTTCCACTGGAGCTACCTCCGGTATGACACTTCAGGTCATGCGGGTTTCTCGCAACACCATAATTCACATTCAAACCAGTGACACCTAGCCCAATCTCATGCATATTGGCCTTTCCAACCAGTAGCGCGCCAGCTTTACGAAAACGGGCAACAACCGTTGCATCCCGCATTTTGATCTCATTTAAAAAACGAGTGCCCAGTGTGGTGGCAAATCCATTCATATCCAGCTCATCTTTCACCAACACCGGCACACCATCAAACAGTGACAGAGGTTCCCCTGCGGCGTATCTCTGAGTAGAAGCCTCAGCCTGAGAAAGGATCTCTTCGCGTATATATTTGGTTACCGCATTGACTTGATGTTGATCACCATTACTTTGCTCAATTAGCTCGATTAAGCGCAGCGCAACTTTAGAGGGGGTTGTCTCTCCTGAGCGGTAGGCTTGTGCATAGTCATTAACAGAGGGGTATGGCTCACCTTTGATTCCGGTTAATAATGAAGGGAGCTGAGCAAGATCAAACGGCACCACCTCAGAGTTGTCATCTTTCGGAAATTGGGGCTGATAGACCGGCTCATCCTCAATATGGCATTGACGAAGCGCACTGACTCCAGCGTTTTTTAATAAACTCGGAACCAGTAAACCTTTAAGAGGACCTTTAACGATGCTTGTCACTAATCGCAGCTTCCATCCGCTAAGGTAGGGGAGATTGACGGCTTTCATTTGGTAATCTTTTCTCAACGGCATCGCTTCATTCCCATCGCAAATTCTTAATGTGTGGATATCCTATATGAGATCATCAAAGAATTGGAAAAAAACGCGGGAGGATTGGGGAACCCTCCCCTCCCAATCGTTCGGGCCAATAAAGCGAGACAATTAGGGGCGCCTCACTTACCAAAAAAATAGAACCATTTGTATCACTTATTTTGACAGATACGACTTGGATTATAGACATTATCCGACTATTTTACATTGACAAGTTATCGACAAATCCATGCATTTAGAGTGGTTATTGGCGATATTTAGATATTTTTCCGGTTTTATCCCTAAAAAATCGGCCTTTTCGACGAACTTACAATATGAGAAATCGTTCACGATTCAGATATGAGCCGCCCAAAATATTGAAGATTTACACGATCAAGACTATGAAAACTGTTTTGGATAATGGTAGTGTAAATCCGCCTATCAACAGACCAGAGGGAAAGATAATGAAAAAAAGGTTAATTCTAGGGGTTACCGCGCTACTGTTCGCATCACCACTATTTGCGAATGAAACCTATCTTTGTACACACGGAAATCAAGAGCGCAAAATAAACATTGTTTATGAAACCGAAGGGCAACAGGTTCCTTGTGAAGTCACCTATGAAAAGGCTTCCGGCACCGAAAGCCTATGGCGCGCACAAAACCAGGTCGGGTATTGTGAAGACCAGGCTGCAGCCTTTGTAGAAAAACAGCGCGGTTGGGGTTGGAGTTGTGATAAAGCCACCAATTAACCCCTCTTGAAAAGCTGCTACACAACGCCACCTTCACGGTGGCGTTTTACATTATAGGTAGTAGTAATAAAAGCGGTACGAGTGCGCTATAATGTTGCCCACAAAAAAAACCAGTAGACACCACATGACGGTGTGTAGGGAAATCTGATTAATCAAGAGTAGACTATGACAAAGCTAAATCCACTTCGTGAAATTCCACAACAAAACATCTTCAAAAAAGGGGATGTATTCGTGCTCTTTGGTGAGCTATTTGGCCGAGGTTATGTCAATGGACTAATCGATGAGGCCAGAGCAGCGGGTATGACCATTGTTGGAATTACCGTGGGTCGTCGTGATGATAATGATCAGCTTCGCCCACTTAATGCTGACGAGTTAGCTGAAGCCGAACAAAATCTTGGTGGGCGTATCATCAATGTTCCGATGATGGCTGGTTTTGATATGGACTCACCAGAAGGTGAACCAAACCCGACTCAATTATTAGCACCTCTCACACTCAAAAACTGGGAGACAGAGAGGTTGGATTGGGATCAAATTGAGCGGTGCCGTGAGGTTGGTATTAACCGCTTTAAAAGATCGCTTGATCAGGTTGTAACAGAACTTGAAACGATTATTCCTGACGGAGCAAATGCCTACTTCGCACACACAATGGCCGGAGGCATTCCGAAGGTTAAGGTATTCCTTGCCATTGCCAATCGAATCTATAAAGGTCGGGGCGCTCGATTTACCTCATCTCGTGCACTGTTAGACAGCGATCTTGGTAAATTGATATTATTGAATTTCGATGAGGTCTCAGCTAACACCTTTAAATATCTAATCGAAGGAACTGCTCAACTACGCCAACGCCTCGAAAAGAGTGGCGGCAAGGTTCGTTATAGCGCCTATGGTTATCATGGGACTGAAATCTTGATTCAAGATAATTATCAATGGCAAACCTACAGTAACTACACACAAGGCTATGCCAAGATGCGACTTGAGCAACATGCTGAAGAGGCATGGGCAAATGGTATTAAAGCGACCGTATTTAATTGCCCAGAGATTCGCACCAACTCATCAGATATCTTCGCAGGAGTCGAGCTTTCGCTATTCCCGCTTCTCAAGTCATTGAAAAAAGAGGGTGGTGGAACATGGGCTCAACAGCAGTGTGAGATCTGTAGCAGCCTGTTAAAAGACGATGTCTCCCTGGAAGACCTGCTTGATAAGATCGAAAACTATAATGCTGATGATGTGATTACCAAGTTCCGTAACTACGAGGCGTGGCCAATGGATAACAGTCCAGAGCTTGCTGAGGTCATGGTCGGAACATCTGATGAGATCACATCGCTACATAAAGATCGAAAGAGCTTAATCACAGACCACCTCAGCGCATTGGTTCTGGAAGGCACAGGACCACTGATGTTCCGGGAGATGTCCTCGCCGTCTGCCCCTGTTCTGTGGTTGAATCACGATATTATTGCGAAGCAGCTTAATATCATGCACAACTAAATCTGAAGAATGATGATAAAGGCCGCGATTCAAGCGGCCTTTTTATTAATCGAAATTTAACGCTGCAACAATCCGGTTCAATTTTCCCTGCTCACCCTCATCACCGCCACTCTCCCCTCTTCTGGCTGCCGCCGCTTTCTCCTGCGCCTCAATACGCGCAATATAAGCCTCATTACATTTAATAATTGCCTCCTTCAAACCACTAAGCGCAATCTCAATCTCTTCGGGTTTACGCACCCAGGTTTCGATAAAGAGGCCTTCATCAACCTTGATGTTTACAGTAAAACGACTTTTTGAGATGAGTGAATTAAAATCACTACACCAATCTTTTGGCGCCTTATGTGAGAGCTTGAAATAGAGATTGATGTATGGCTCTTTTCTGATCCTTGGTGGCCGTAACTCATCAATACCGACAATCTTGATATCGCTAATTCCTTCCATTACACCCTCTGATTGATAATAAATAGTAGCCGTCGAGAATACGCTGAACTCACAAAATGTATATCATTTTTTATCATATTGTTCTCATTCCTGGCTTATATCGACACTCCTGCGTTGCCTCAACGAATCCAGTGTGATGTTGTCAAAAAAATAGTCCCCGACGAATAACCTGCTGCTTATGTAGTCTCTGAAATGTAAGCAATCCAGCAGGATCAAGATAGGATTAATCGTTCCTGATGACTTGAAATAATAATGCGATCATCTAGTCTTCAGAAGATAAGTGGACTTAGAGGGAACATTACAATGACGTATCAGAATGAAATCACCAACAAAATTGTCTCATTTCTTAATGAAATCAATATCCCGGTAAAAAATGGCAACGTCCCCGATGATACATTCCTGCCAGGGATTCTGGTTGATGGAGCCTCACTGGTTATTGACGAGGAAAAACTGAAATATCCTGGAGATCTGCTACATGAAGCAGGACATATTGCGGTAATGACGCCGAAACAACGAAAAAACCTTTACAACGATGTTAGCAAAAATGCCGGCGACGAACTGGCAACCCTCGCATGGTCATGGGCAGCACTTAAACATCTGGATCTTGAGCCTGAAGTTGTTTTCCATCCTCATGGCTACAAGGGTGATTCTGAATGGCTGATTGAAACCTTCAACAATGAAGGTGACATTGGCGTGCCGTTACTACAATGGATGGATATGACCGTTGAACGTCATAAAGCTGGTGATGCCGGAATGGATGCCTTTCCAAAAATGCAGAAGTGGCTGCGTGATTAATCGATAACTACTTATGAGTGCCGAGGGCAACTACCCCCTCGGCACTCGTCAATACCTTACGCTGCATCCTGAGCAGACAGATACTCTTCATAACTACCACTAAACGTCACAACGCCTTCCGGGGTTAACTCAATAATGCGTGTCGCCAGTGATGAAACAAACTCACGGTCATGGCTTACAAAAATTAGTGTGCCTTGATAATTTTCCAGAGCCAGATTAAGTGATTCAATTGATTCCATATCCAGGTGGTTCGTTGGCTCATCCATTACCAGCACGTTAGGTTTTTGCATCATCATCTTGCCAAATAACATACGCCCCTGTTCACCACCGGAAATCACCGTCACCGACTTATCAATCTCCTTTTGTGAAAACAGCAAACGTCCCAGATAACCACGTACAACCTGCTCGTCATCACCTTCCTGTCGCCACTGCCCCATCCAGTCCAGTAGCTTCATATCCTTTTTAAATTCAGCGGCATGATCCTGAGCGTAGTATCCAATGCTCGCATTTTCTGACCACTTAACATTGCCGTGATCAGGTGTTAATCCACCGTGCTCTTCGCCGACGAGAGTACGCAATAAGGTGGTTTTACCAATACCGTTAGGACCGATGATTGCGATGCGCTCACCAACTTCCACCAGCAGATTCAGTCCACTGAATAATGGTTTATCACCATAGCCTTTACTGAGCGCCTTCACTTCCAGCGCCTGTCGATAAAGCTTTTTCTCCTGCTCAAATCGAATAAAAGGATTTTGACGACTCGATGGTTTGATCTCATCCAGTTGAATCTTATCAATCTGCCTGGCACGAGAAGTTGCCTGTTTCGCTTTGGAAGCATTGGCAGAAAAACGACTCACAAATGTCTGTAGTTCTGCGATCTGAGCCTTCTTCTTCGCATTATTAGCCAGTTGACGTTCACGCACCTGAGTTGATGCGATCATGTATTCATCATAATTACCGGGATAGATACGCAGCTCACCATAATCCAGATCCGCCATATGAGTGCAGACGCTGTTCAGAAAGTGGCGATCATGAGAGATGATAATCATGGTTGAATTACGCTGGTTTAACACATTCTCCAGCCAGCGAATGGTATTGATATCAAGGTTATTAGTCGGCTCATCGAGTAACATAATATCGGGTTCGGCAAATAATGCCTGCGCCAGCAATACACGCAGTTTCCAGCCGGGAGCAACCGCACTCATCAAACCATTATGCTGCTCTAACGGAATATCAAGACCAAGCAGTAATTCACCCGCACGAGACTCGGCGGTATAACCATCCAGCTCGGCAAACTTCACCTCAAGCTCGGCAACCTGCATCCCCTCTTCCTCACTCATCTCAGGCAATGAGTAGATGCGATCGCGCTCCTGCTTCACCGCCCACAGCGCCTCATGCCCCATAATAACGGTATCAATCACCGTATGTTCTTCATAGGCAAACTGATCCTGGCGCAACTTACCAACGGTCTCATTAGGGTCAACACTCACGGTGCCAGAACTTGCCTCCAGATCACCACCGAGGATTTTCATCAGGGTTGATTTACCACAACCATTTGCACCAATAAGACCATAGCGATTACCGCTACCAAACTTGACTGAAATATTTTTAAACAGGGGTTTAGCCCCGAACTGCATCGTAATATTTGCTGTAGAGATCACAATCTGTTCCGAAAAAGTAAAAATAAAAAAGGTGTTGCTCAAAGACTACCGAGGGATATTCAAGGAGGCGAGAGGCTTAAAGGCGCGTATTATTACACAGCTTTACATACAACTAAAATCGAAGCCCGTAGGTGTTAGTACCTGCGCAGGAGAAGCCCTGCGGAATAGGCACTATACCTCCCGGATTACGCAAAGCTCCATCCAGGCTACGGCATGGTGGTGATCCAGAATATTTAATCGTCTGGATTCGATCTGTAGCGGCAGTTCAATGATATGGGGTAATATGACCGCTATCACCCTAAAGCTGAAGTTCAAATGATTAGCTAAGTAAGAATGTTAGCTTAAGTATCCAATCAGATACACGGTTACAATATTAATGGCAAGGAGAAGAGAAGGAACAGAATGAAGACATTTCACTGCATGAGCCATTATTAATGCTAGTGTTAAATTTCAACATTTATTTTATCCATATAACATACTGTATGCTTGCCATCTTAAAAAGGAGATTTTTCTTGAATAAATTGATTCTTATCGTTTGTACAGCAATTTTACTTTTAGCTGGTACAAATACATATTTTTTAATGACATCACTACCACCTAAGGAATTATCTGTGCAGTCAGATATTGAGCGTATAGAAGATTTCTTTATTAATTCTGAGCCCTCTAACTTGATAAAGGTTGAAGTAACTAAAGATAAAAGCTTTGCGAAAAAAATTGAAAGTGCTGAGATAGGAAGTGTTATTAGAGTTACAGCAATTTATAAATCATCAAAACCAAAAGGAAATATTGTATTCTTTTTTTATCCTGAAAGTGGAGGGTATGAGGATGCTAAGATTTCTAAAGGAAGGTCTGTTGGTCAGGGTGAAATTAGAAAGGGTGAATATAACGGAAGATATACAACATTTCATTTACCACGTGTCGGACAGATTGCTGGTAAAGCTAAGATATATGCATATATTCCAGGACATGGTGTTGGCGTGACAGAGCTTCAAATTGCGTGGAAATCTGAGAATACTTAGTATCAATTACCCTAAGAACGATGTCTGCTAATGGCTATTGTGTGATATGGTCAAAACACCCTATAACGGACTGAAAACAATATTTCAAGAAGAAGAAGGAATGAAGTCAGTATTGTTTATTTTGCTCACAACAGCGTTTCTTTTTGTATTGTATCTAACTAGAAATGATCTAAATTCTAGCCTGATGACTATCGCTTTATACTCATTAGTTTCTTATTGGTTTTTGTCAAAAAAATTGGAAAAAGGGTTTACTCCTTTCATGTTGAAGTATACCTACAAAGACTTTTTATATTGTTAGCTTATTTAATCCTCAATTATTTTGTAATTAGAAACGCTATCGTTGTCGGTAGTACACAACATATTATTTATGCTATCGCTTGGTTTCCTATAACCTCTCTTCTAGTAGCTTATAAGTGGCCAAGCATAAAATTGGAGAAAAGCTAACGTTGTAGGTCCGCTTATGGCTACAAGTGATCCTAGAAGCCCCATTACACTAAGGTCAGCAACAGTCATACAGCAGAATAAGAACCCATAAAAAAGGCTAGAGTAACTCTAGCCTTTTTTATTTTTCAACTCAGCAAAGTTATTGCTTACTGATGATATTTTGCACTTAACTCATGCACTGCGTTCACAAACGCACCGGCATTTTCGGGGTCAACGTGCTGATGAATGCCGTGTCCCAGATTAAAGACATGACCACTACCAGTGCCATAGCTTTCAAGAATGGTGGCAACCTCTTCACGAATTCGATCCGGTGATGCATATAGAACCGTTGGATCCATGTTGCCCTGGAGTGCAACCTTGTCACCAACACGGGCGCGCGCTTCACCAATATCGGTTGTCCAGTCGAGGCCAAGGCCATCAACACCGGTATCGGCCATCGCTTCCAGCCACTGTCCACCACCTTTGGTGAACATAATCACTGGCACCTTGCGGCCTTCGGCTTCGCGAGTCAGACCATCTACGATCTGTTGCATATAGCGCAGAGAGAACTCTTTGTAGTCACGGGGTGTTAACATGCCGCCCCAGGTATCAAAGATCATTACCGCTTGTGCACCTGCTGCGATTTGCGCGTTTAGATATGAGGTGACTGATTGGGCTGTGGTATCTAAAAGCTTATGCATCAGATCCGGGCGGTCAAACAGCATGCCCTTCACTTTTGAATACTCTTTGGATGAACCACCTTCGACCATGTAGGTTGCCAGTGTCCATGGGCTACCAGAAAAACCAATCAGTGGTACTCGACCATCCAGCTCACGACGTATAGTGCGTACCGCATCCATCACATACTTAAGCTCACCCTCAGGATCGGGGACAGGAAGTGCGTTAACATCTGCCTCGGTACGAACCGGCTTATCGAAGATAGGACCTTCACCCTCGGCAAAACGAAGTTGCAGTCCCATCGCATCAGGAATGGTCAGAATGTCTGAAAACAGGATTGCTGCATCCAGCGGATAACGATCCAGTGGCTGAATGGTCACTTCACATGCCAGTTCAGGATTCATGCACAGATTCATAAAGCTACCGGCTTTAGCACGAGTTGCTTTGTACTCAGGAAGATAACGACCCGCCTGACGCATCATCCACACAGGCGTGTAATCAACAGGCTCTTTTAGCAGTGCTCTTAAGAAGCGATCATTTTTTAGTTCAGACATATTTTATTTCTCGCAAAGGCGCAAAGGGCGCCAGGAAAATTATTATCACTATGCAATCCCCACGTCCTGGCGAGATCTATTAATTCTGTAGGTTGAATAGTCCCCTCTCCCCTGTGGGGGAGAGGGTTAGGGTGAGGGGGCATTAGATAAAACAACCCTCACCCCAGCCCTATCCCTTTAAAAGAGAGAGGGGGATTCGTTATTTTTTAAACTTCAAGATAATCAAGAATACCTTCCGCCGCCTGACGACCTTCCCAGATCGCGGTAACTACCAGATCCGATCCTCGTACCATGTCGCCACCAGCGAAGACTTTTTCATTCGTAGTCTGGTATTTGTATTCACCATTATCCGGCGCTATAACACGGCCACGCTCATCAACTTCAATACCAAAGTCCGCAAACCATGGCGCAGGACTGGGGCGGAAACCGAATGCAACAATCACGACATCCGCAGGAACAATCTCTTCCGAACCTTCAACTGGCTCAGGGCGACGGCGACCACGCTCATCCGGCTCACCCAGTGCAGTGGTTACCAGTTTGATCCCTTCTACCTTGCCAGCGCTGCCAACGATCTCTACCTGTTGACGGTTCCAGAGGAACTGAACGCCCTCTTCTTTGGCGTTTTGAACCTCTTTCTTTGAACCTGGCATATTGGCTTCGTCACGTCGATATGCACAAGTTACCTTTTCTGCACCTTGGCGAATTGAGGTACGTGTGCAATCCATCGTCGTATCACCACCGCCAAGCACTACAACACGTTTACCTTTCATGTTTATGAAATCGGCTGGATCTTTTTCAAAGCCATGACAGTTATTGATGTTTGAAATCAGAAAATCGAGTGCAGGGTAGACACCATCCAGATCTTCACCTGGAATGTTCGCCTTCATATAGTTGTAAGTTCCCATGCCGAGGAAGACTGAATCGTATTCATCAACCAGTGCCTGGAATGGAATAGTATTGCCAACTTCAACACCCAGTTCAAACTTGATACCCATCTCTTCAAACACCTTGCGGCGACGGGTTACGATAGATTTCTCTAATTTGAACTCAGGGATACCAAAGAACAGCAGACCACCAATTTCAGGATGACGATCAAAAACTGTCGCGGCAACACCATTACGTGCCAGCACATCAGCACAGGCAAGACCTGCGGGACCTGCCCCCACAATGGCTACTCTCTTACCCGTAGCCTCAACCTTACTCAAATCGGGACGCCAGCCGTTTTCAATCGCAGTATCGGAAATGTAGCGTTCAACAGCACCAATGGTGACTGCCCCAAGGCCATCATTTAATGTACACGCACCTTCACACAATCTGTCCTGTGGACAAACACGACCCGTGATCTCCGGTAGTGAATTGGTACGGTGTGAGGCTTCAACGGCCTCAGTAATATTGCCTTCATTCACCAACTGTAACCAGTTAGGTATGTAGTTATGTACCGGACAGCGCCACTCACAATAGGGATTACCACAATGCAGACAACGACCCGCCTGTTGGCATGAGCTATCGTTATCAAGATGCCCGTAGATCTCGGCATACTCCTTAATGCGGACATCAACACTTTTCTTTTCAGGATCCTGACGTGGAATGTCGAGGAACTGTAATGCGTTTGTTTTACTCATTATGCTGCTCGCTCCAACATGGTTTCCAACAGAGTCTCAAGCTCGGCCGCTTTTGGCATGACGAGCAGGAACTTGCCAACATACTTACTGAAGTTTTCCAGAATATCACGGCCATACTCAGATCCGGTCTCTTCGACAAAGCTCTTTAACATCTGATGTAGATAGTTACGGTGCGCTTCGGTTGATTCGGTATCGATATGGCAGAAAGTCACATCACCATTGGCTCGTTCATCAAACTTGCCTTCAGTATCCAGAACAAAAGCAAAACCACCGGTCATACCTGCGCCGAAGTTCACACCTGTCGGACCAAGCACCGCTATCACACCGCCGGTCATATACTCGCCGCAGTGATCACCAGCACCCTCAATGACTGCGTGAGCACCGGAGTTACGAACCCCAAAACGCTCACCCGCCATACCGGATGCGTATAACGTGCCACCTGTTGCACCATAGAGACAGGTATTACCGATAATTGCATTTTCATGGCTCTTGAAGCGACTACCCTTGGGCGGATTAATCACGATCTGACCGCCCGCCATACCTTTACCAACATAGTCGTTGGCATCACCTTCCAGATAGAGGTTCAACCCGCCGGCATTCCAAACGCCGAAACTTTGACCCGCTGTTCCGGTACAACGGATATTGATCGGCGCATCTGACATACCCAGGTTTCCATGCTGCTTTGCAATCTCACCAGAGAGACGTGCGCCAATCGAGCGATTGATATTCTTCAATTCAAAATAGAAATCACCGCCTGTTTTATTTGCAACCGCATCTTTTGTTGCAGCGACCATCTCTTCTGCAAGCGTGCCTTCATCAAACGGAACATTGCGTGGTTCGATGCAGCAGTTTGGCTCATCACCAACCAGTCCCTCTTGAGAAAGGATCGGGCTTAGATCCAATTTTTGCTGCTTGTCGGTTTCACCGGGTAGGATCTCTAAAAGGTCAGTTCGACCAATCAGCTCTTCCATGGTGCGAACACCGAGTTGCGCCATTAATTCACGCACTTCACGCGCAATAAATTTAAAGTAATTCTTAACCAGCTCTGGTGAGCCTTTATAGTGTTTTGTACGCAGGGTTTCATTCTGAGTTGCAACCCCTGTGGCACAGTTATTCAGGTGACAGATACGCAGGTATTTACAACCCAGCACAACCATCGGCATGGTTCCGAATGCAAAGGATTCTGCACCCAGAATAGCGGCCTTGACCACATCCAGACCCGTCTTTAGACCACCATCGGTCTGAACACGCACCTTGCCACGCAGACCATTCATGCGTAGAACCTGGTGGGTTTCAGACATACCAAGTTCCCACGGAGAGCCTGCATATTTAACCGAGGTGATTGGCGATGCCGCCGTACCACCGTCATAACCGGAGATGGTAATGAGATCCGCATAAGCCTTGGCAACACCCGCAGCGATCGTTCCGACACCAGGCTCAGCAACCAGTTTTACCGAAACCAGTGCCTCAGGGTTAACCTGCTTTAGATCGAAGATCAGCTGCGCCAGATCTTCAATTGAATAGATATCGTGATGTGGCGGTGGTGAGATCAACGGTACACCCGGACGGGTATAACGCTGTTTTGCGATCATATCGTTTACTTTGTGACCCGGTAACTGACCACCCTCACCCGGCTTTGCTCCCTGAGCCACCTTGATCTGTAGTACTTCTGCATTAACTAAATAATGAGGCGTTACACCAAAACGACCTGATGCGATCTGTTTAATCTTTGAGATCTTGTTGGTGCCAAACCGTGCAGGGTCTTCGCCGCCCTCACCCGAGTTAGAACGACCACCGAGCTCATTCATCGCTATCGCTAACGCTTCGTGTGCTTCAGGTGATAGTGCACCAAGTGACATCGCCGCAGTATCAAATCGTTTGAACAGTTCGCTATCCGGCTCGACTTCATCGATACTGATCGATGCAACGTCTTCACGCAGCTTGAACAGATCACGCAGCATAGAGGCCGGACGCTTGTTCACCAGTGTTGCAAACTCCTGATAGTCCGCATAATCACCACTATCAACTGCTTTATGAATCGCACGAATGACATCAGGGTTATAGGCGTGATATTCACTGCCATGAACATATTTCAGTAGACCACCCTGTTCGACTGATTTACGTGGATTCCATGCACTCTCAACCAGCTTGGCAATATCCGATTCAAGATCAGAAAAATCACTCCCTTGAATACGACTGGTGGTATCACAGAAACAGAGATCAACCACCTCATCACTTAGACCAACAATCTCAAAAAGCTGTGAGCCGCGATAACTGGATACTGCCGAGATCCCCATCTTCGACATCACCTTGAACAGCCCTTTATTGATCCCTTTACGGTAGTTCTCGCCAAGTTTGAACAGATCGTCACTCTTAATCTCACCCACACGCACCATATCGGCAATCGATTCGTAGGCCAGATAGGGGAAGATCGCTGTCGCGCCGTAACCCAAAAGTACTGCGAAGTGGTGTGGATCCCGTGCAGTGCCTGTCTCAACGACGATGTTAGCGTTGCATCGCAGACCTTCAGCAATCAGGCGATGGTGCACTGCACCCGTGGCCATTGCCGCATGAACAGGGAAGCGACCTTTTTCAATACCGCGATCACTAAGGACGATGATGACCTTGCCAGCTTTAACAGCATCTACAGCTCGATCTGTAATATCTTCAACCGCCGCTTTCAGACCATAACCTTCACTGTAGTTCAGGTCGATGATCTCATGATCGTAGTCATGGGACTTAAGGTTCATCAACGCATTGAACCGGCTCTCAGAGAGAACTGGTGAGCTGGTGATAATGCGTGACGCGTGTTGTGGCCCTTCGTCAAAGAGGTTTTGCTCGGAACCAAACAGGGTCTCCAGAGACATCACAACCTGCTCACGAATCGGATCGATTGGTGGATTAGTGACCTGTGCAAACTGCTGACGGAAGTTATCGTAAACAGAGCGGACACGACGCGACATAACCGGATAAGGCGCATCATCACCCATTGAGCCTGTCGCTTCCTGACCTGCTTCGGCTAATACACGAATAATCTGGTCGCGTTCTTCAAAGGTGAGTTGGAACATCTTTTGATAGATATTGATGGTATCGCTATCCAGAGGATTTTCGGTCAGACCATCACCTTCAATCTTGCTCTCAAGACGCTGGGTTTGACCACTCATCCACTCCCGATAGGGTTTTGCATTTTTAAGCAGGTTATCAACATCCGCAGGTAGGATCAGCTCGCCTGTTTCAGTGTCAGCCGCAATCATCTGACCTGGCTTGAGGCGACCCTTTAAAATGACATCATTATTATCGTAATCATATACACCAACCTCTGAGGCCAATGTAATCACGCAACCGGAGTAGTCACCCTCGGTAAACTCGCCGCCACCAGGCTTGGTGATCACGTAGCGCGCTGGGCGCAGACCGTTACGATCAAGAGTACAAGCTGCATAGCGTCCATCGGTCAGAACGATTCCAGCCGGCCCATCCCATGGCTCCATGTGCATCGAGTTATATTCGTAGAACGCTCGCAGATCTGGATCCATATCAGGAATATTCTGCCATGCGGGTGGAATCAACAGGCGCATCGCACGGAAGATATCGATACCACCAGCCAGCATCGCCTCAAGCATGTTATCGAGGCTTGATGAGTCAGAGCCGGTCATACCCACCATTGGGCGAATATCGTCCATGTTTGGGATCAGATCGGTAGCGAAGGTGTATGAACGTGCCTTTGCCCAGTTACGGTTGCCACGAACGGTATTGATCTCACCATTGTGTGCCAAGTAACGGAAAGGCTGTGCTAAACGCCACTGCGGCAGGGTGTTGGTTGCAAAACGCTGATGGAAGACGCAGATCGCCGACTCCAGACGCTCATCACTCAAATCGGGATAGAAGACCGGCAGAAACTCCGGCATCACCATACCTTTATAGGAGACAACCTGAGCTGAGAGTGTGGGCAGATAGAACATCTCGTCACCGGATGCTTCGATCGCCTTCTCTGCACGGCGGCGCGCAATATAGAGATGGCGTTCAAAATCTGCCGCTGACATCGCATCAGGACAGTTTACAAAGAGTTGTTCGATCTCTGGTTGTGTCTCTTTTGCAGCTTCACCACACGCTGAAGCATCTGTTGGAACAACACGCCAACCGGCGACAGATAAGCCTTCGGTGGTGATCTCTTGTTCCAGGGTTTTTCGAGCAGTGTCGGCTAACGCTTCATCTCGATTCAGAAAGACAGTACCGACAGCAAAACCTTCGGTTAACGTAATACCCGCTTCTGAAGCAACAGCGCTTAAAAATGCGGCGGGCTTCTTCATAAGAAGACCACAGCCATCACCTGATTTACCATCGGCAGCGATTGCGCCACGGTGAGTCATACGATTTAACGCTTCAATCGCGGTAGTCACCAGCCAGTGGCTAGGTTTACCGTCCATGTGAGCCATTAGTCCGAAACCGCAATTGTCGCGTTCGAACTCGGGGTGGTATAGACCTGTGTATTTTTTATCGTTGTGCATATTCGGCAACCGATAACACTCAAAGTTATTGTTTAAAAATTGATTTCTACTGCCTCTGAACAACGCAAATCTTGCGCCAATCAATCGTCATCACCGCAAACGCCGACATCCATCCAGGACAATAAGCGCTTCCGAGCTAAAAACTCCGATGAATGATGGATTCTGATTCCGGCCAGAATAACTGCGGGCAATAGCCATGTAATTCGTATTATGTGCCCATTTTATCGGGCAAAACGGCCGGAGATTATACATGCTCAGGGCATCTCTATACAAATAGTTATATTTCCAGTCGGTGTCAGAGTCGCGCAAGCGGTCGATTCCATATAGAATCCCGCCATCGATCAGCAATATAAACGACCCAGTGACACAACACTCCATGTTAGTACTCGGCATTGAAACCTCCTGCGATGAAACCGGCATAGCACTGTATGACAGTCAACGCGGTCTGTTAGGTCACACCCTTTATAGCCAAATAGCGCTTCATGCCGAATACGGTGGTGTTGTGCCAGAGCTGGCCTCCCGTGATCATGTGCGAAAAGCAATCCCACTGATAGAGCAGCTACTTGAAGAGACCGGAATCAAACGTGAGCAGATTGATGGCGTGGCCTATACGGCCGGCCCCGGGCTTATCGGCGCACTCCTCGTAGGTGCGTCGATTGGTCGAGCAATTGCATTTGCACTCGATATTCCTGCGATTGGCGTACACCACATGGAGGGGCATCTACTGGCTCCAATGCTTGAAGAGAATCCTCCTGATTTTCCATTTACGGCACTACTGGTTTCTGGTGGACATACCCTGATCGTCGATGTTGAAGGAATTGGACAATACCGCATACTGGGCGAGTCGATAGACGATGCTGCCGGAGAGGCCTTCGATAAAACAGCAAAGCTGCTCGATCTTGGTTATCCTGGCGGCCCCATACTTGCCAAGCTGGCTCAACAGGGACAGACCGGAATCTATCAATTCCCACGACCGATGACTGACCGACCCGGACTCGATTTCAGCTTTAGTGGCTTAAAAACCTTCACGCTCAACACTTGGAATAAAAGCGATAAGAGCGAACAGACCCGTGCCGATATTGCGCGAGCATTTCAGGATGCTGTTGTCGATACCATTGCGATTAAATGTCGTCGTGCAATGGAGCAGACACAGCATAAACGGTTGATTATCGCAGGTGGTGTTGGCGCCAATATCGCTTTAAGAGAGAAGCTGGAGCAACTCGGTGAAAAATTGAATTTCAGCGTCTACTATCCACGGGTCGAATTCTGTACCGATAACGGTGCAATGATCGCCTATGCCGGTGCAGTTAGACTCTTTGCTGGAGAGCACGCTGAGCATGGATTTGCGGCAACACCAAGATGGCCGATTGAGAGCCTTAAACCCCCATCATTGTCGGGGTAGTTAGACCCTATTCACCCTCTTTTGTAACCTCATCAGGCTGATCAGGCCCGCTGATCTTCCCTTCGTCACCGCTTAGCAGGTTTTTAATGTTTGAACGATGACGCCAGATTAGAATCATGCACAAAACGGCAAGCATCAGGGTGATACTGTGATCCATTGAAAAAACGAGCCATCCGACAAATGGGGTAATCACTGCAGCAATAAGCGCGGCTAATGATGAAATCTTGAACACCTTGGCGACAATTAGCCACACCCCAATCGCAATAAGCGCTAACTGCCATGAAAGCCCAAGAATCACTCCAAATGCGGTTGCAACCCCTTTACCACCCTTAAATTCAAAAAAGAGCGGGTAGAGATGTCCCAAAAATGCCCCGAACCCGACCATGGCGAGGGCTTGATCATCAACCCCAAAGGCTCGTGCGATAAGTACTGGGATCACGCCTTTTAAAAAGTCACCAAGCAGGGTAAACGCTGCCGCCTTTTTTCCACCGATCCGCAGTACATTGGTCGCACCAGGGTTGTTTGAACCCAATGTTCTGGGATCAGGAAGACTCATCATTCGACAGACAATGATCGCAGTTGAGATGGATCCAAGCAGGTATGCAAATACGGTTAAGGTCAGAGACTGCATCATGTTTATTAAGCTCTTATGTTGATGTCGTTGAAAAGCATGGTTTAAAGCCGCTATAGTGATGCCCCATTAATACAGGGCGACGACTAGGAGTGACAATACACCATGGATATCATCTATCTCAATGATTTAAAGATTGAAACTGTTATCGGTATCTATGACTGGGAGCGTGAGATCAAACAGATTGTCACCCTGGATCTGGAGATGTCCGGGGATGTTGCCACTGCCGCCAAAACCGACCACATCGACGATACCATCAACTACAAGGCCGTTGCCAAACGTCTGCTGGAGTTCGTTGGCGCCAGCGAGTTCCAGCTTGTGGAAACCCTGGCCGAGGAGGTTGCCCGAATCATCCGTGAGGAGTTTGCAGTTTCATGGGTCAGAATTAAGGTCAATAAAAAAGGTGCCGTGCGATACGCAGGAGATGTCGGTGTGATTATCGAGCGGGGCACGCGGTTCGAATGAGCCAGGTCTATGTAAGCATCGGAAGCAATATCAACAAGGAACACAACATTCAGGCAGGGATCAACGCACTCACAGCGGTGTTTGAAAAGGTTGTCTGCTCATCCATCTACGAAAGTGAATCTGTCGGCTTCAATGGCGATAACTTCTACAACATGGTTATCGGGTTTTCGACAGAAGAGCCACCTCATCAGATATCAAAACGATTAAAACAGATCGAGGATGATAATGGCCGCGACCGAAATGGCCCCCGCTTCTCGTCGCGAACACTCGATATCGATCTGCTGCTTTACGATGATCTGATCATTGACGATGGCACCATCGCCATACCACGCGATGAGATTACTAAAAACGCCTTTGTATTATGGCCGCTGGCTGAGATAGCCCCTAAACGAACTCATCCTCTGCTTAACAAAACCTATGAAATACTCTGGAATGATTTCGATAAGAGTTCTCAACCTCTTTGGGTTGCTGAGAACAGTGCTGAGATAATTGCTAACGTCTCTTTATAAAGCGGTGTTAAACAGTTCTCTATCTGCTGCTTTGTATCTACCGTTAGTTGTTGTGAATAGTGATCGCCCTGATAGCTTCTATCCGGCTCCTTGGAGTAGCGTTTCATATCCTGCCTTACTGACTCCAACTGCTCATCATTCATTGGCATATTGAAATGTGTTGCGAGTTGTTTAATTTTGTCCGAAGTGATCTGGCTGTAGTCAATCACCATAACCTTTGAATCATGGCTCTGTTTCAGAGCATCCAGCATCTGACCCATTAATATCTCCAGAACACTAATCCGATAACGATGCAGATCTGTTTCAGTAACCCCGGAAAACAGTGCAGATACTCGTGAGTTATTTGGCACCATGTGGATACCGGAACTACGGTTATGTGAGAGAAGGATTGTTTCCGGTTCCCGAATGATGAATGTGACAGGAACCTCTGGATATGCCTTTTTGATCAGGCTGAAAAATTTAATATCCCAGGCATTCAGTTTTATAACCAGATGACCCTCTTCTCCATAACACCTGGACTGGAGGGTTATCAATTTTTGCAGGGCATTTATCTGTATATCGGTATCAAGTCTGTCATCCAGCAGGATCTCACGCAGAACGCTGGACTCGGATATGACACCGCAATCACCTGATGCGGCAAAGGCATTTGAGATAAGTGTTGAACCACAACGTGAGAGGTGAAAGATAAACCCGTTCGGATTACGTTGTGTAATAGGTAGTGAGCTGTTGACCAGATCGTGAAGAGATGTTTTTGGTTGCAGAACTGAATTGACCAGGTTCCGTCTGTTTACTACCGAAACCGCATCATCAAAAAATGGTCGGTGAACCATCTTTTCTGGTAGCAGACACCATCTGATTGTCTGATCCTTTACCTGATACTCACATGGAAACCAGTTGGCGTAGAATTCGCTATTAGGGATTGTTATAAGGTGGTTATATTGACGTGTTGCTGAAAGTAGCTGTTCCCTGTTCGCAAAACCAATACCTGACTCATTAAAACAGTCATACAGATCATCAATCGTTACAACACCACTGAATCGCTTCAGTAGTGCTGACGATGAGACGGTTTTTACAAACTGAGGACACAGATCCATTTTAGTTATCCACACCTGTCACAGATATGAATATCCATTTTTCCGTGCTCCATTTCTACATCCGTTTTTAAGAATGTATCCATATACCCTTGCTCCGTGTATGTTTATTAGACCTGCTTTTCCATATTAACCACCTGATAGTGGTTTACTGCTTCCTGATGAAGAACCTTAACCGTAGATCAAAAAACGGAAAGATCCATATCATTTTTCTCTACTTTCAACTGTTATTATCTGAATCAATGATTTGAACAACATCAATAACCCCAACAACAGCAACACGGGCAAAACCAGCCCTTCAATAACCACAACAACTATGTGTTTTATAGTTAAGGATGAAAGTGATTCGCTCTGTTTATCAGCATCCTTCTGATGCTGGTTAAACTGATCAATCGTTGTTTTCACCTGACTATGTAAACTATCAGTGGCGTTATGCTTTGGCATTCTGTCGTAGTGTTGCTGGAATTCGCTCTTTATCGAGCCCCGATAATCCTGAAACAGATAGTGACTGGCGGTGGCTGTTCCATAGATTGCCAGCGGTATGGCCAGATGAACAAACAGGACGATGAACAACATTGCCTGTGCAATACGTTCAATAGAGACCGAAAGATTAATAGCCCGGCTGCGTACCGATAATGACAAACCATAGAGTGCAAAAAAGAGCGTTAATGTTGGCGCGGTTGCGAGATAACTCAGGTCAAGCAGCATCGACATAGCGTGATTTGCTGCAACCGATGCGACCGAGAATTGCCATGCCTGATTGATGAGCTCAACCAACACATTCATTGTCTCACCCAGACGAATCTCCACATCCACAATAAAGGAGATCCCACCACTGCTGCTTTGTAGCAATGCCAGCAAAACCTTCATACCACTGATGATCTCAAGAAGCGTGTCAGACTCATGGAGGGATGATGCGAGATAACCACGATTCACATCATCGATATGCCCTTTAATCAGAATATCGAGAATTGCATTAAAGCCACCGTGATATGCCACCGCCATCAACACCGCGATAACTATCAATACAGACAGGTGATACAGGCGACTTCTGCCAGAAAGAGTGAATATGCCTGTGTTATTCATCTCGCCCCTGCTTACTGTTTGAATGCTTAATAAATACTGATAGTGCCTGCTGATTGCCATTGAAGTGGCTCATATCAACATGCCCATCGATGCCATTCACGCTGGCTGTCTGGGTGTATTGCCAGATCTTCCAGCCATCCTTATGCCACTCTGGTGGTAGCGCCTGTAACTTGTCTGAATAGTCTGCTACCCAGAGCGGATACTCGGCAAAACGCTCATCGCTTAGATAGTCTCTTATAAAACCCAGATCACTATAAATAACTGGCTGTTTACCTGTTTTCTGTTTAATGATTTTGAGATAGACAACAAGATCTTCCTGTATGTGCGATTTATCAACATGATCACTGACTTCAATATCAACCACTGGCGGCAGATCCCACTCATTAAGCTGCCCGACGGTCTTATAGAAATGGTTTGCCTGATTGGTGGCGTCATCTTCAGGATAGAAAAAATGGTAGGCACCCCGTGGAATACCCGCCTCCCTGGCACCGCGCCAGTTATGTTCAAACATCGGGTCAATATAGGTATCACCGCCAGTCGCCTTGATATAGGCAAAGCTGATACCGCTCTGTTTCATCAAATCCCACCTGACCTTTCCCTGATAATGGGAAACATCAATCCCCGGCGTTAGCGCTCTCTTTTCTGATTGCACAGGAGCCACACCCACCTCCTGTTTCAGAAAGCTACCGATCTTCTGCTCCTGAGCCTTGACCAATGCCAGTTCTTGTTGATCAGTCAGTCCGGCAAGTCTTCCCGCCCAGATGATCAGCGGCAATATGAAGCATACAAGTAGTATTACTTTCAGCGGATAATAGATAGTGTCTGGTACATTCTGTTGATTCATATCCCGATTGTTCTTTTTATATCTTCAGTTTGTTTTAGTAGACGAGAGTCGTAATCCATAGAGTCAGACTATTCCATCCAGGGCAGGATCTCCACCTCTGAAATTATACTTTAGTTTATTTTTTCTGTTGTTCCAGAACAGCCTTTTTGATCGATATCCTTTTCATAAGAGAGTGTGGGTTCAGTATTCTTGTAATCTCGAAAATATAGCCTACCCTTTAAGACTCACTCATGCAAAGCATGGAAACCTGATTACTAACGATAAGGAGCGTCGGCATGTCAAAGCATCAACCCATTGTCCGTGAACTTCAGAATTTACTAAAAAAACATGGCAAGCAGTGGAAGGCATTGCTTGAGTCATCTATCAACATTGCCCGCAAAAAGGCAAAAACTGACTTCAACAAAGATCAATATGCACGCTATAAACGCCCGGATGTTCGCAACCTAAAGGAATACTACGACTATCTCGACTGGCTGGTGAAATGGAGTCCCATCGAGGTTGACATCGACTATCACTCAAAAGAACACGTAGCCCATCAATATAATAAGGAGGTCTTTTTCCAGTTATGCAAGTTTTACTGGATCCTGGATCAGCCATCAGGCAGAGAACTACAGCAGCACAATAGCTTCAGAAAATGGATGGTCGATTTTGCCGATGACTGGGGCAGTTTTCTTAACACCACTGAATCTTTTAGCAAGAAAGCACTGAAATCATTCCTGAATGATCCAAACTTTAAGATGGATCAATATATGATGCCTCCTGAGGCCTATACACCCCGCACCAAACACAGCAAGGCAAAACCCAACGGCCCCAGCGGCTGGCTCACCTT
Organism: Thiohalomonadaceae bacterium; assembly: GCA_050301795.1. Classification (GTDB taxonomy): domain Bacteria; phylum Pseudomonadota; class Gammaproteobacteria; order Thiohalomonadales; family Thiohalomonadaceae; genus JBNKZU01. The sequence goes on from JBNKZU010000017.1 coordinate 58,394, forward strand.
TAATCAGTTTTTCGCGCGAGAAATGAACCCAGGGTTGCGCCCGGTCGCGGGTATGTTTGATGACACAATTATTGTATCTGCAGCTGACTCCACCTTTAAATCAAAGTTTAAGATCGATAGTGATTCTGAGGTGACCATTAAACACACTCATACCTATCGCATCGATAAGTTACTCGAAGGAAGTCCATACAAAGAGCGTTTTAATAATGGTCTATATATGCATAGCTTCCTCGGCCCTAACGATTACCACCGTTTTCATGCACCCGTCAGAGGCACTGTGCTGGAGTCGCGCGCGGTTCAGGAGCGCGTCTACCTGGACGTGGTCATCACCGATGGTGAGTTTGATGCACCAGACAATGCCGATGATGGTTATGAATTCTGCCAGACACGAGGCATCCTGATTCTCGACTCGCCCATTGGACTGGTCGCAGTTATTCCAATCGGGATGGCTCAGGTCTCTTCAGTCAATATGCCAGCGGTTGTTGGTTCCTATCTCAACAAAGGCGATGAGTTCGGCTATTTCCTGTTTGGTGGCTCGGACATGATTCTGCTGTTTGAAGAGAAAAGTAATGTCGTTGTCAATGCATCACCGACCGTTCACTACAACAGCGGAATGTGTATTGCAGAAGTCGTTAAATCATAAGTTTTAAAGCGATCGGACTCTACAGATCTCTGTAGTCCATCATCCAATAATCATGATCAAACTAAAAAGGAGATTATCATGGCTAAAAACATGGCAGGTGGTTGGAAAAAATATAACTGCGTCGACAAAAAAGCATCAAAGGTATTTGATACCGCAACCAAAGGGATGGTTGGTGTTAAGTACACACCAATGTGTGTTGCTACTCAGGTTGTCAATGGCACCAATTACAGCTTCTTCTGTAATGCCAAAACGGTCTATCCTGACTCACCCAATCAGGCGGCGATTGTCGATATCTATCAAAAGCCCAAAGGTAAACCTCAGGTGGTCAAGATAAACCACGTCAGTCAGTAACCATAAACGCAGGTACATATTAACGAGTGTCTGATTAAGTCATTAAACATTGTCGTTGCGAACGAAGTGAAGCAATCCAGTTTCTTCCATTGATAATGGATTGCCACCTTCCTACGCGACTCGCAATGACATACATGGATGTATTAATGCTGCGATCATAGGACGTGGAAGAGCAGCGGACATACATGGATGTATTAATGCTGCGATCACACGACTGCATGGATGCAGGAGGTAGAGCAACGCAGGAACTGTTGCCGAGGACGTGATTGAGCGCTGGACGACTTATTCTGAATTTCTTTTACGTATGTGCCTGCTTTTTTTGATCCCGATATAAAAAGGAGAACAACATGACCAATCGCCAACTGGACGCAGCACCCCAACCTTGTACCAGCCCGGAAACACTCCCCCCGTTACCCATTATTGACTGGTCTTCTATCGGGCAGTCGGCACCGGAAGTTGTCGATCTGGGCACACCCTCAGAAGATGCGCCACTACCTGAGGCTGATATTGTCGTCATCACCTGGACATCTGCGGAGTGGTCAGCGCTGGATCATGTCTTTATCAATAGCGACAAGGAGCGCTATCGCACGTCGACGGAGTTCCATAAACAGTGGCACTACCGCAAGGATGATAAATACGTTGAAGGCGCATACGAGCTATGGGGCTTTTATCGCATGGTCAAAATAACCACTGCCGGTGGTATTGAGCAGCGCGTTCTACTATTCAAATCCAGCGCTCACCTGTCGCACCCACCTTACTGCACCGGCCTAATTGCGATGGTGAACCTCATCATTGATGAGGTAAAGCCCAAACGACTCTACACCATCGGTACTGCTGGTGGCGCATCACTGGAAGACCGTCTCGGCGATACGGTTGTGACCAATGCTGGTCATATCGAAATAGAGAAAGAGGAAAACGCCTGCTGCAATCTTAATGGTGTCTCTGTCGTCTGTAATACATGGTATCCATCTTTCAATTTAATCCCGGATGTCGAAAGCAAACTGTTAATGAAATTAAGCGAGATTGTGAATAACGATGAGCTTGAGTACATGCTGTGCCAGACAATCAATGATCCAAAGCATGGCGATCCATCGTGGAAGGGAGAATACACCGTTCAGGACATGGTGAACGCCGCAATAGATCCGGCAAACCTCTCATCCCCCAAAGGGCTTGATAAAAAAGAGGTGCCGCTATTAACCACCGACTACTACTACATCGCAAATGGCAGTGACTCATCACAATTCAGCGCCCTTGAGATGGATGATGCTGTCATAGGATTCGCTGCGGGCAAGCGAGGGGTTGATTACGTGTTTGTGCGCAATATTTCAGACCCGGTTGTACCAGACACAACCCAGGCCGGAAAGACGATCCCAACCGAGCTCCGCGAAACATGGTCTGGCCAGATCTACGAGAACTTCGGCCTCTATACCAGCATGAACGGCGCATTAATCACATGGGCAACCATTGCAGGTGACCCAACAAAACCATAGGAGCTGATCATGAGCTACCAATACAATCCCACCAGGCAGAAAGCACCTGTTAGCACCGGCGATCCACTGGAGGTTGAACTGGTCTTTAATGTTCGCGCCTGTGGCACCTGCGACTTTTTCTGGCCTGATAATCCTGCGGAGCAGAGTTACGGCCCCTATCCGCTTTACGACTTCACATCCAACTATCCAGATGAGAACAGCCCGGAAGGCACACCCGAATCCTATCCCTGGATGAACGTGGTGACCCGTGATTCAGGCTTTCCTAATGGCGAAGTGATTGATGGCTGCCGCAAAGCACCGATTATGACCATTGGTATCAATCCCAACATGACCGCATTCAGCCCCGGACGTACAGGGACATCATGGTGTTATCCGGGGTTTGCCGATAATGGTGGTGACGGATTCACCAAATATGCCTACTACTATCGCTATCGCAACGTCTATCAGGAGCGTTTTGATTTCGACAAAATCTGTGACTACCTGCTGGATGGTAGTGAATACACGATTACGGAGAGCTGCACCGTTGTCGCCGATCAGATAAAGGCCGACAAGGATGGATATATCCTGAAAGCCGAAAGACCCGATGCCGGGCCGACCTTTGACATAGCGATCAAATATGACGGCGCAGAAGATGAAATCACCATCACGCTCGACCGCGACAAGGGAGATCCGCGATATGTTCTGCTGTTTGATCATGAAGAGCCGAATAACGCCTTTAAGGCGGGTGATGTCATTGTGGCAAAACTTGATGTTCCATCGGGTGAAAGCCTGGAGTGCTATCAGCAACTACAGACCTACTATGAGCAGTTTGTGCCATCACTCAACCTGTTTAACCAGTATCTGATTGATCAGGGGCATAGCGATTCAGCACTGAAAATTGGCGAGGATGTCTGTCAGTTGGACATGGTGGCCTGTGCATCACCTCACTGGAACCCTAACTTTCTCGGTGGCACTAAAGAGAGTGAACAGACCATTATCAATAACTGCGTCTCCACCAATTCATGGGCAATGAAACAGTTGGTGCAGACCCAACCGGCCATTCTGTTTCTGGTGGGTGAATCCTCATACAGCATGTTCAGGGAATCCTTCGGTAATCTGATCAAACGCGACCCACCGCTTCCAACCCACCCTTATGATTTCGCCTTTACGCTATTTAGAGAGACAACCGACAGCAGCCACCCGACATATTTTGAATACACAACAATGATTGATGGCAGGGACTACACCATAAAAACACGTCTGATTGTGACGCCACACTTCTCTTATGATGACAACTTCAAACCGCAGTTTCGGTTAAGTGCCAACTGGCTAAAAGAGCTGGAGACAAAATGCCCCGACTGCATCAAATTTCTAAAAACAGATCCTCGCATTACCTTCGTGGAGAGTAATGGCTATGGGTATGACGCCTTCATGTTTGACGAAGAGAATGAACAGGCGATTCTAAACACCATTCAACAGAAATATCCCGACTGCTGGAAAGAGCTGCAATACGACTATTACCACGCCCACCAGACTATGGCTGAGGTTATGGAACAACTCTATAGCGATGGAACCCTTGCATACAATGATGCAAGCACAGATGGCAAAGGGTATCTGGTTCGCTCCGAGGGTTCATGCCACTTCTGTATTAACAAGCACTGGAGTTTTCCGGATGGCTGCTGTTATGGCAAAACAGAGCAAACACCACCACCCGCTGATTTCCTGAAAAAAGTCGCTGCCGAGATAGTCGCAAACGGGAAACCGCAAAAAGCATAAGGAGAAATAGAAATGGGTAATGCAACGCTCTACACCATTAATGAAACGGAACAACTCAATCAACTCATCATCACTGATGAAGGAACTGTCTCATTAGCAAACAGCTATAGCTCCATTTTTACAATAAGCATTAATAACACCCAGCTATTAATTGGCTACAACTCAGACAGTGGCGATGTTGACAGTTATGAACTCACCGCATCATCGCCATGGGTAAAACCCGTAGCTAACGAACTTTCGTTTGGAACAGGCTGGGATCATATAGAACCCTTCTACCTGATGAACCAGCCCTATGTATGCTGCTATCAGGCAACAAGCGGCAAGATGTACTTCTTTCCCGTCACCGATGAGATCAAAACAGAACCACCACTGCACTTCTATCACACCCGTTATCCCTATACGACAGATCTGACCGAAGTGAAAGCGCTGGTTTCACAGGGGCAGGTCTTTATCCTTGGCTATAACAACGAGAATGGCTATGTAAACATCTGGACTGTATCAGCCACATCCCGGTCAGATGGCAACAATCCGCCGATTGTTGTGAACAGTGTGTGGGCACACCAGTGGGCAAAGGGGTGGAACCGTTTTGCATTCTTCACCTGGGGTAATGAAAACTTTTTCCTGAAAACCAACACCTGGAAACCCAACGTCAATATCGACCATATCTCCGATGTTCTGAGCAGCGGCACCAATGAAGTCGGCTCACATCTGGATCTAAAAGATGATCAGCTACTCAATATCGTGCGCCCGTTTATGGTCGGAAATGGAGAGCCATATTTCCTGACCTATCGCGCAGAAACAGGAGAATCCACCTTCAATCGCATTCATGGAAACTGTCTTGGATGGAACACCTGTGCAACAACAGCGTGTGTTAAAGATGCCAGCCACATCGTGAACTATCGAATAGATGAGACGAATTATGCGTTGTATGTATAGGTATGATCGGCGGTGTTGTTACTCATAATGAGACCACAACCGTAAAACTTTCACGATATGTTCGGACTCCAAAATCTGGTAAACAATACGATGCTGGATATTGATGCGCCGTGAATATGCCCCTGAAAGATCCCCAATCAGTTTTTCGTACGGAGGTGGATTTTGATAGGGGTTCTGCTCGACAACCTGAAGCAATTCCAAGGCTCTCTTTTTTAATCCAGCCGAGGCCAGTTTTTTAGCATCTTTCTGAGCCTGTTTGGTATAAACAAGCTTCCAACTCACCAATCAAGTTCCTCGGAACACTCTGATACTGGCGCCTCCATTCCTTCCTTAATCGACTCCCGCATACCAGGAATAGACATTAAATGCAGCGTTTCAGAAATGGCATTCCAATCTTCTTCAGAGAGCAGAACAGCATTACTTCGTTTTCCAGTAATAACAATGGGTTGATGCGTATCTGCAGTTTCGTCAATCAGGCTATAGAGCTTTGAGCGTGCTTCTGTGGCATTAAGAATAGTCATAAATCTGCCCTCCATACCTAAGCGTACGATAATGCGTACGCAATTTCAACATAACGAGGTTGTAGAAAAAGGTCAAAAACATCCATTTTTAAAAACTTTGTAAAATATGTCATTTTCTAAAACCTTTTACATTTATGACTCAGTACTGATTCCTGTAGCCATATACAGTATTTATTTGAAATTTTGACATCTATACCAGTTTTTGCATAAAAAACACTCAAATCACATTTAATTTTCACATTTCTCATTTTAGACCTTTTTCTACAGTCTCAATGCCCCGCTAAACGACGAGCGTTAGCGAGTCTGGTGGAGGCCACGCTTTTTGTGGCCGGAACGAATTCGAGCGGCTTTTTATGTGTTGCTGCCATATTTATGCAAAACCTCTACTACTTGCACTTGATACGACTGATACCATTTAGATTTACCAAGTGCTTGCACCTGCTTATGTTCGGGGTTATTTTTCCACGATTGGATAGCTTCTTTGCTCGGCCAATACGATATTGCTATTTCTTTTTTACCTTCAGTGCATGAAGTAAATTCGGTGCAACCATATTCGCTAATAGCTAGTTCCCTCATGCGACTTGCCATCTCTGAATATGTCTCATCGAATTCATTGACCTCTGCCTTAAAAATAACAGCGTACATTTATCGCTCGGACTCCCTTTTACACATAACACTAGCGGTAAGTGGCTTATAGTAACGAAACAAAATCTCCGAATGATTATCCATTCTAAAATGAGTAGTGACTAAACACACCAAAACTATCTGCATTAATCTTATTATTACTCTTATCAGTTAAGTCACATAACTCCACCCTGGCTCCAATCCTGCCCCATCTTTTGTCTAGTACTGAATACTCGATTATTGCTACTAATGCCGGATCATATTTAATGGAAACATTCTGACCGTAAATATTCCTTCCACTCATTTGATTATCATACCAATAACCCAAACCATAATTTATTGAGGATCGTTTACTCAGTTTTGATGGCACTAAAGTTTCAACAATCATGCTATCAAATACAACATCACTCCTCGGAACTAGAAACCCAGTGTACTTAATACCAAGTGATGCTTTTAATTTGCTTTCTATGCCTGGTATTCGGAAATTTTTTCCAATTTGTAGTGTAGTTCTATCTGAAGCATATAATTTGTCACCATTTTCAGCCATACCGATTGCATCACCACCATGTGAAAATATTATTTGAAAATAATAATCGTTCTTTTCCATGGTTGTTAGTGATTTACGAGTACTTATGTTTTCGTCCACGTTTTCCTGATACCACTCCCAGGAAATAAGATGTTCCTGATTTGTGACTTTATTCTCATAGAATTGCGCATCAATTCTATAATCACCTTTTTCCCATACCCTTCTTTTCTGAATTTGAGAATTATTATTTATATAGTAGTTTATGGCTGGGAGTGTAAGAGCTAAAAAAAGATCATTTGGAAATGCAGCATAGCCCAACCCTAGTAAATAGAGGGTTTGGTTTTTTAATTCAGGTTTTATGATTTCAGTTGTAACAGGCTTTCCCCATTTGCCTTCCAGCTCAGCGTATAACGGGGAATTAATATTGCCAGCATTTTTATTACTATATTCTGTTATATCACTATATTTATTAACCAACTCATTACCTGATAACTTAAACTCTTCTTTTGTGACAGGAATGCTTTTGAAGTTTTTTGGGCTAGAAGCACAACCAGCAACTAATAACACCGACAGGACATAGATATAGGAAATAAAATATTTGCACGAACAAGAATAAAACTTTATTAACATTTTTTAGTAGCCTTCCTTTGAAGCGATCTAAATAAACAGGTACAACCCAGAGTTAAACACAATTTTCTCGTTCCCACACTCCTGCGTGGAAACCAAGTCAGTTGGTGTTCATTTTATGCGCTGTAATAATTAGGTTCGTTTCTGGTGACATGGATGGCAGCATGGACGTGCCTTTACCGGTATTGCATTTGGCCGAGAGAACACTTTATTACAGTGAACGCATGTATAAACGTTTTCACCAGCCAGAAGTTTGTCTGCATGCTGTTCTAAATAATATGGATCCATTGCATAATCAAACTCAGTTAATGAGTACGATGTTTGCCTTGACTCAGCATGCAACTGGTCTGGGTGGGTCGTTGCAATAAAAACATTAGATGAGTACTTCGGGTATGCCACCTTTATTGCAGGAAGAATATCAGCATCACCAGTAATTATCGCGTGATAATCATTGCCATTGATTATCGCAGAGCGAACCAGAAGCGCTACCACAGTTGCATCAACTTGCTTTTCCTGGAATTTGTTCTCACGAAGATTTTGTAACATCCATCCCTTTAATGGCGGACGGAAAAGCGCTTCATCTGAATACCCTGCATCTATTGCTGATTTTGCAAACTGTTCTCTGATATTGACTGTTGACCTAACTCTTTCTATATCGTGACTTGTAATATCATCATGTTCGACTGACCAATCATCTAGATCATCAGGAAGTGAAAATATACTTGTTGAAAATATGCGATCACCAAATTCAGTGCAATCTGAGTCATGGTCATATGCGTATTTCAGTAATGCATTTGATAGCTTCTCAAAATCTAACTTAAAAGTTTTATCCGCATACTCAAGTCTATTTGAAAGTGCCCGATCTCTCGCGCATGCCTTATAGAGCCAAGAACCATCGATAAAAATATTTAACTTTCTTGTCATAGTATCCTCACTGTTATTTAATCAAATAGCAGACAACTCGCAGATCATAATAATCAGACATTTTGCCTCTATTCAGTTTAGTAAAATGAATTGGTATTTGGAGGGATGTTGAAGACCTTCCCTGTCAAAACATTTAATAACAGCAACTTATCAGTGTGTTTTTGAAAAATCCACTCTCTTTTTTTTAGTTGATATACAAATATAAACTGACCTTATGATCCCGTTAATACCTTTACTGTTGCTCTGTCTATCTCGATTGATAATGTGTTGGTGATGAATTATTTTGGCGAACACAACCATTTAATTAAGTAATTGTATTTAATCGGTAATTGGCCGATCTGTACGCTATGTTGGCGAACACGATGGCGAACAGGGATTGATCTCATCCTTTATTAATGTCCTCGCCACCGGATGATGAGGTGGTTATTTCATAACGCTGAAATATGGTTAGCTGTTCAGCGAACGCCCACCATCCACTTTCAGAATGGTTCCGGTGGTGTAGTCTGCATCTCGCACCAGATAGAGAATAGCCTCGGCGATATTGCGTGGTTCGCCGCTGCGCTTGAGGAAGGTGCGTGATACGATTCGCGCTTTGGTTTCGTCATCCATCTCATTTTCCGGCCACAGGATCGCGCCGGGGGCAACGCCATTGACCCGCACCTCTGGCCCCAGCTCTGCGGCAAGCGATTGGGTCATCATCACCAGTCCCGCCTTGGCGATGCTGTAGACCGGATGACCACGCAATGGTCGCTCGGCATGAATATCGACCATATTAACGATGGAGCCTTTTGCCTCCCGCAGGTATGGCGCTGTCGCCTGTGACAGAAATAGCGGCGCTTTGAGATTGGTGCCGATCAGATCATCCCAGTGGTTTAACGTAATCTCTCCAATCGCTGTGGGATAGAAGGTCGAGGCATTGTTGATCAGCACATCGAGTCTTCCCCAGGCACGTTGCGCCTCTTCAACCATTCGCGGCAGATCGTTGATATTGAGCAGATCCCCCTGAACCAGCGAGACCGAATTGGGGCGAGTCTGTTCCAGCTCCTGCTTGAGTGCCTCGGCACCTGCGCTGGAGTTGCGATAGTGAATAACGATGTTGGCGCCATCTGCATGTAGCGCTCTGACGGTCTCAGCGCCAATACGATGTGCGGCACCGGTAATCAGAACAACCCTGTTTTCCATACTTTTTATGGTCACTTCGCGCCCCTATGGTTATTTGTTGGTGGCCCAACCTGGATGGTTTTATGGTAGTTTACGCACTACATTTTTCATGTCGGGTTACAGTTTTCTAACCCGACCTACGATTACAGGCATTTAATGTTAAACCAATCATCGCCGATTAACGAGCTTCCTCAACCCGATCCCGCCAGTGAGCAACACATGGAGGCGGTTCAGCAGCACATTATTCAGGAGATTGACCGCTGCGGTGGGAGGATTCCGTTCTCGCGCTTTATGGAGCTGGCGCTCTATGCGCCGGGGCTGGGCTACTACAGCGCGGGGAATCAGAAGTTTGGCGAGGCGGGTGATTTTGTTACCGCGCCCGAGATTTCACCACTCTTTTCCCGGACTCTGGCTCGGCAGGTAGCGCAGATCCTCGATGCCATTAATGGCGGCACTATTATTGAGTTTGGCGCGGGCCAGGGCACGATGGCTGCCGATATGATGGCTGAACTTGAGCGTATTGATTCACTACCTGAGTGTTATCAGATCCTTGAGGTCAGTGCCGATCTGAGGCAACGCCAGCAACAGACGATTCGTCAGAAAACACCGCATCTGTTTGATCGCTTTCAGTGGCTGGAGCAGATGCCCGAAAAGGGGTTTAGAGGCGTGGTGGTTGCCAACGAGCTGCTTGATGCCATGCCCGTTACCCGTTTTGTGGTCGATAATGGTAACGCGCTGGAGATCTTCATCACCTGGAATGGTGAGAGCTTTGAGACGACTGCCGATCAATTCATTTCAGAAAATTGTGAAAAAAGAGCGCAGCAGCTTGTTCGGCAGTTTCAGCTTTATGATGGTTATAGCTCTGAGATAAACCTGCATGCCGAAAACTGGATCAGTTCAGTCGGCGAATTTATTGACCAGGGCGCGGCGATCATTATTGATTACGGCTTTCCCGAACATGAGTACTACCACCCACAACGCAACAGCGGCACCATTATGTGCCACTACCGTCACCGCTCGCATCCGAACCCGCTAATCTTTCCCGGCATTCAGGATATAACCGCCCATGTCGATTTTACGGCGATGGCAACTGCTGCGGTTAAGGTGGGTATGGCGGTTCGTGGTTATACCAGTCAGGTGGCATTTCTGATGGGTGCAGGGATTACATCGCTCATTCCTGAAGCTGAAAATGAAATGGATAGCATGGCGATGAATCAGGCAATGATGAAGCTGACATCACCCTCTGAAATGGGGGCGCTGTTTAAGGTGTTAATACTTGGGAAAGGAGTGAATGCGCCGCTGATTGGAACATCGCTGCGTGATGACCGCGCCCGATTGTAACTCCCACTGATTCAGGCGATTTAAAGCTCTTGCAAAGGCGCAGAGGCGAGAAGAAATCAAGCAAGCGAGAGGTCATTGCGAACGTAGTGAAGCAATCCAGTTTCAATCTTCAAATAATTATGGATTGCCGCGTCGCTTCGCGACTCGCAATGACGTGCATGGATGCACTAATACTGCGATCAGTAGTAGAGCCACGCCATCAACCCTGTTGCTATTTTCTGCGTCTTTGCGAGAGTTTTTTTGGTGTCATTGCGAACGTAGTGAAGCAATCCAGTTTCCGTCTTCAAATCATTGTGGATTGCCACGTCGCTTCGCGACTCGCAATGACGTGCATGGATGCACTAATGCTGAGGTTACACGACTGCATGGATGCAGGAGGTAGAGCAACGCAGGAGCAGTTGCCGAGGAGGTGAAAGAGCGGTGGACGTGCATGGATGCACTAATACCGAGGTTACACGACTGCATGGATGCAGGAGGTAGAGCAACGCAGGAGCAATTGCCGAGGAAGTGAAGAAACGTGGGCGCCCTGTTTGGCACCCCGCTTAATTTGATTTTTTCACAAACTTGGTAAGGATAACGATCTGTTGTCCGTTGACGCGTCCCTCGATTTGCTCCGGGTTATCTCGCACCAACGATATGCCGCGAACGGCGGTGCCGCGTTTTGCGGTAAAGTTGGCGCCCTTCACATTAAGATCCTTAATCAGGGTTACGGTATCCCCCGCCTCTAGCACTGCACCGTTACTGTCGAGGTGACGAACTCCATCGTCAGCCTCATTGTTGTCGGCTTTGGCCCAGGCCAGGGTTTCATCATCCAGATAGAGCATGTCCAGCAGTTCTTGTGGCCATCCTTCTGCGCTTATTCGGGTTAACATCCGCCATGCCATAACCTGCACCGCAGGAACCTGACTCCACATACTGTCATTTAAACAACGCCAGTGATTAACATCCACTTTATCCGGGTTCTCGATCTGAACACGGCAGTGTTCACAGATCAGAATAGCTTGTTCAGCACTACCATCAGATTCTGGAGGAAGTTCATAAACACCTAGAACCTCTGTTGCACCACATAGTTCACACTTTGATCCACTTCTTTCTAGTAGCTGCTGCTCAATACTCATTGATTCTCTCTCTTATAGATATCGGCTGATTATACACAAGCCTCATTGATAACTCCGATAGATTTAGCGCTCCACATAAATTGTGCTCAGGTGCTACTATTTAACTATTGCTTCTGCTCTGCCTGTATCCAAAGGAATAAACATGTTTGAGTTGCCACCGTTAATAAACCACTCTCTCAGCTATATCCTCCATGATGGTGTTGCCACAATATTCGCAATTATGGTGATGCTATCGCTTATCACCATCAAGGTTCGCAAGGATGTACGCAAAACTCTGAGGCATACTTTCGGGATCTATCTTTTTTCACTTTTTCTTTTAGTTGTTGCAGGGGTATTTCACTACTTTGGCAATAGCGATGCGGCCTACATCACACGTAATATCGCCATCCTGCTTGAGGGGGTTGCACTTATAAAACTGGGCGGGGTCTTCCTGTTTCAGATCATCCTGCCACTGGTTCATATTCATCTTCCGAGCATACTGGAGGATATCCTTGCGATTATTGGATACCTCATCTGGGCAATGGTACGCCTTCATTATGCCGGGGTAGATCTCAGTGGTATCGTCACCACCTCTGCGGTCATTACTGCGGTGATCGCTTTTTCGATGCAGGACACTCTCGGCAATATTCTTGGTGGTGTTTCGATCCAAATCGACAAGTCGATCCAGATTGGCGACTGGATCAAGGTTGGAGATAGTGTTGGCAGAGTCGTGGATATTCGCTGGCGCTCAACCGCCATTGAAACACGAAACTGGGAGACGGTGATCATCCCTAACAGTGTGTTGATGAAAAACACCTTCTCGGTACTGGGACGACGCAATGGCGAACCGGAACAGTGGCGGCGCTGGGTCTGGTTTAATGTCTCTTATGAGATCCCGCCTGAACGTGTGATTTCGGTCGTTGACAGTGCGATCCGCTCGGCACGCATTCCCAATGTGGCCAGACGCCCTTTACCGAACTGTGTGATGATGGATTTCGACAAAAGCACCGCACGTTATGCATTACGCTACTGGCTTACTGACCTGTTTGCTGATGACCCGACCGATTCCAGTGTGCGCGTCCATATCTTCGCCGCATTGAAGCGTGAGGATATTATTCCGGCAATCCCCGAACAGACCATCCACATGATCAAGGAGACTGAAAAACTGGTGATGGCAAAGGAGAGACGTGAGCTGAATAAACGCATTGAGCTACTAAAAAGCCATACCCTTTTTCGATCGCTTAACAGTGATGAGATTAAACTTCTCGCTGAGCATTTAAAGTACACCCCATACGTTGCAGGAGATCTCATTACCCAACAGGGAAGCATTGCCCACTGGTTATATATCATGGTCAAAGGAACCGTTCAGGTCTCTATCAAAACCACAGATGGCCGTCGTCAAAACCTTAATACCATTTCTGCCAGTGAAAACGGTACGATCATTGGCGAAATGGGGTTGATGACTGGTGAGGCTCGTAGTGCAACTGTTGAGGCTGTTGATGAGGTGGTCTGTTATCGCATTGATAAACCACTATTTGAACAGATCTTAAAAACCAGGCCGGAGATTGCTGAGGATCTCTCTGCCATTATTGCTGATCGTCAACATCAACTTAATGAGACCTTAGAAGTTATGAATAAGGCTCAAAGCAAAACGATATCTAAACAACAGCAACATTTAGTTCTTGAGAAGATCCGCGACTTCTTCGGCATTTGAGTACTATGACGCACGTTTATTGGCTGTGGCGACACTCTCCCTGTATTATGGCGCCACACAATTAACCGCGTTAGTCAGATGAAAGATAAAACCCGAGAGATACTCAACAAACACCACCGTGACGGCAAACATTTTGCTCAAATAATGATTGGTGGCTTCTCCAACCGCTTTGGCGACGACTTTTGGCAATTATGGAAACAGTGGATGGAACCTGCACAGGGTGAGCGTCCAATAATGGTCGATCTCGGTTGTGGTCCAGGCATGTTTTTAAATGCGATCACCACCGAATATCCAAACGCGAAGGCGATCGGAATTGAAGTGGCGGAGTATATGCTTGAGGCAAGCGTACCACTGAATGATGGTTGCAAAATCATTGAGGCCGATCTACATGATCCCCATCTACCGTTTGATGATAGTAGCGTGGATATCGCCTTTGCTTCGGTCGTGATTCATGAGATGGAACAGCCGGTTAAAGCGCTACAGGAGATCTATCGATGCCTCAAACCTGGAGGTCGCTTCTTTATCATTGATTGGGTGCGAGCACCGCTGGAGACCTACCTCCATGCTCAAACCGATCCCGCAACTGTCTTTGATGGTTCAATGGACAGTGAGGCGCTTAGTGATCTCTTTGTTCACTTTATTGAACATAACCGCTTCTCGTGTGACGATCTTATCTACCTTTTAAACCAGTGCCACTTCGATGTTATCTATTCTGATGTCATGCGCGAAGGTCGTATGGCACATCTAATCGTTGAAAAGCCGTAATTATGGAATTTATTCAAACCCTTATCCTCGCGGTCGTTCAGGGGCTTACCGAATTTTTACCGATCTCAAGCTCTGCTCATCTAATACTGGTTCCGGTTCTAACCGGTTGGCCTGATCAGGGTCTTGCGTTTGATGTTTCCGTCCATTTTGGCTCGCTGATTGCGGTGGTCTACTACTTTAAAAACGATATCTGGACGATCACCTTTGACTGGTTTGCCTCACTAAAAAAAGGCGAACGTGTGGGTGAAAGTAATCTGATGTGGGCGGTTCTATTCGGCACCATTGCTGTTGGTATTGCTGGTCTTAGTTTCAAGGATTTTATTGAGACTCAGCTACGATCACCTCAGGTGATTGCCACCACAACCATCCTCTTTGGCTTGCTGCTGTGGTATGGGGATAAAACCAGTAAGGCAAATCGTGATGAACACTCGATCACCTGGCGCGATATTGTGATTATCGGTTGTGCCCAGGCGCTCGCACTCATTCCGGGAACCTCACGCTCCGGGATCACGATTACCGCAGGACTTATGGTTGGCCTCACACGTGTGGCCGCAGCGCGCTACTCATTTCTGCTCTCTGTCCCCGTTATTATTCTTGCAGGTGGTCTCCATACGATTGAACTTATTCAGAGTCCTGACACTGTCCAGTGGAGTACCTTGCTGCTGGGAACAGCGCTTTCTGCGTTAAGCGCCTATCTCTGTATTGCACTGTTTTTAAAGATGATTAATCAGATCGGCATGTTGCCGTTTGTTCTCTACCGGCTGTTGTTGGGTGTCTTCCTGTTTGCAATGTTTGGGTGGTGGTAGTGCATAAAAAGATATGGCTCACTATTGGCATGATCATGATTCTGGGAATCTTCTGGGTTTCACTTACACCGATCCCGCCGAAGCCTCTTGATTTTGAATTATCAGACAAGCTTGAACATACCGCTGCTTATGGTCTGTTAATGTGGTGGTTTGCAGTGGCGGTGAACCAAACGAAACATCAACTGATGCTGGCGATCACTTTTGTGGTGATGGGTATTGGCATTGAGTTTCTACAACAGATGACCGGCTATCGATACTTTGAAGTACTCGATATGGTCGCAAACACTACTGGTGTATTTGTAGGGTGGTTGGTAAGCATTTACTTAACACCCATTTCATTAAAGCTGCGGCTCAGATCTCCCACGTGAATACTTAGTCATGCACAGGGTGTATGGCTACTTATTCAGTAATGATGCGATAGCTTTAACCCGACGTTTATCCAACTCGTCGCCAATCGCCTTTCCCTTAAAACCATCAGCAATCACAGCCTTGGTCTCAACCGATTTTGCTGCATTAAAGCCCTCTTTTAGGATCCTGACCTGAATAAACTCCTGATCTTCAAAGCCGGTACGTCCACGGGAGTCGGCCTCACACGCGATTAAAAATTGCTGTAATCGCTCCTCCCTGCGGAAGAGATCAAGACTCTTGAATAACGCCAACATCGTCGCAGGACGAAGCTCCTCTGCACGATGATAGAGACCGTGATATTCAGCGACCAATACTCCAAGCTCACAATAACTTTTGGGAACTCGTAGACGATCACACAGTTGCTGAACCAGCCTCTTGCCACGGATTTCATGCGCGATGTGGCGTGGCAGTTCACTTGCAGGCGTGGTTCCTTTACCGAGATCATGTACCAGTGCCGCAAACCGAACGACAGGATCCTCACTCATTCGAGCGGCCTGCTCCAAAACCATTAAGGTGTGAATCCCTGAGTCGATCTCTGGATGGTGGTGTGCAGGTTGAGGCACACCGAAAAGTCGAGCCAGTTCAGGAAAGATCACCTCCAGTGCACCACATCGATGGAGCACCTCAAAGTAGCGTTGCGGTGATGGCTCGGTAAGTGCCCGTTGTGTCTCTTGCCATACCCGTTCTGGAACCAGGGCATCAACCTCACCATCCTTAACCATCCGTTTCATCAAATCGTGTGTTTGATGAGAGATATGAAACCCCATGGAGTGAAAACGGGCAGCATAGCGGGCTATTCTCAGAATCCGTACAGGATCTTCGGCAAAGGCATCCGACACATGGCGTAATATGCCATTACGAAGATCCTCCTGACCATTGTAGGGATCGATAATCGTTCCATCGTGATCTTCAGCCATTGCGTTTATGGTTAAATCGCGGCGGGATAGATCCTCCTCAAGCGTTACTTCTACCGAGGTATCAAACTCAAAGCCGTGATAGCCGTGCCCACTTTTACGTTCGGTACGCGCTAACGCATACTCTTCGGATGTTTCAGGATGTAAAAAAACCGGAAAATCCTTTCCGACAGGCTTATAACCCATCGCAACCATCTGCTCGGGTGTCGCCCCGACAACAACCCAGTCTCGATCAACCGAATCGACCCCAAGAAGTCGATCCCGTACTGCCCCACCTACCAGATAAATCTGCAACTCAGAATCCCCATTGAACAAAATAATGCTAATCCATATATAGAATGTATACTTGAATACTCCATAACTTAATAGATGTTGCAGGCTTCATTATGACATTTCAATCGATCGATCCCAAAAACGGTACGTTATTAGCTGAATTTCCTGAATGTAGCAGTGAAGCGATCCAAAATGCGATCGACCGCAGTGCTGATGCGGTTCCTATCTGGTCGAATACTGCAATATCTGAGCGCTGCCATCGCATTTCCCGCGCTGCCGATGCGCTACGTATGCGTCGTGAGGAGATGGCAAAACTGATTAGCGCAGAGATGGGAAAACTCTATAAAGAGGCATTAGCTGAGGTCGACAAATGTGCCAGCGTATGTGACTACTATGCAGAACACGGCGAGCAGCAGCTTAAGGATGTTCCACTTGAATCTGATGCCTCTGAGAGCTTCGTCACCTATCAACCATTAGGCACCGTGCTTGCTGTCATGCCTTGGAACTATCCATTCTGGCAGGTCTTTAGAGCTGCGGCACCTGCATTAGTTGCTGGAAATACGATGATCCTCAAACACGCCTCAAACGTCCCACAATGCGGCATGGCGATTGAACAGATCTTTACCGAGGCAGGTCTACCCAATGGCGCATTTATCAATCTGATGGTCAGCTCAAAACAGGTTGAGACCCTGCTACGTGATCCTCGCATCCATGCCGCCACCCTTACCGGCTCTGAACCAGCAGGAATCAGTGTCGGACGTATTGCCGGAGAGGAACTTAAAAAGGTTGTCTTAGAGCTAGGCGGCTCAGATCCCTTTATTGTGCTTAATGATGCCGATATGGAACTGGCAGTTGAGAACGCCGTTGCCTCTCGTTTTCTTAACTCCGGCCAAAGTTGCATTGCCGCCAAGCGGTTCATTGTGGTGAAAGAGATTGCAGATCAATTTGTCAGTGCATTCTCAAATGCGGTTGAACAGTTAAAGGCCGGAGACCCACTAGATGCCGAGACTACAATCGCACCGATGGCTCGTGTCGATCTACGCGATGAGCTTCACCAACAGGTTTTAGACTCTGTTGCTGCTGGGGCAGTTGTCGTTACTGGCGGAAAACCAATTGAAGGTGCTGGCGCCTACTACTCACCCACCATTCTTGATCAAATCAAACCAGGGATGCGCGCCTACAAAGAAGAGTTCTTTGGCCCGGTGGCATTGGTGATTCGCGCTGAGAATGAAAAGGATGCTGTTGATATCGCTAACGACTCACCATTTGGACTCGGCGGCAGTGTCTGGACACAGGATCGCATCCGTGGCGAACGGATAGCGCGTCAACTACAATGTGGTTGTGCCTTTGTTAATGGCATGGTTAAAAGTGATCCGCGACTGCCGTTTGGAGGCGTTAAACGATCTGGGCATGGACGTGAATTATCCTTTCTTGGCATCACGGAATTCACTAATCCAAAAACGGTATGGATTAAGTAGACAAGCATCCTAACTATTTGCTCAGGACTCCACATATTAGAATTTCGAGAGATGTTAATCCTTTAATATCAATAAGTTATCTTGACATTCTATAATAATCGGAGAATGATTGACTGAAATTCATGGTTATAACTAACAACGATAGGCTGTGAATTTGCAACTGGCCATAGAGACGCCAGATATTAAAAAAGGGGAGAATAACCTAATGATAGCGTTCCAAGATCTACATATAAGAAACCACGAAATTGCTGAATTAAGCAAGGTTCTGAAAACTCTCATTCAGGATCGTGAAATCTGCGATACCGACATCACCTGCGAACTTTTTGAACGCTACACTGACAAGGTAAAGACTCAGATCGACTTTGAAGATAAGAACCTCTACTCCATTCTGCTCGCGAGTAAAGATAAGAAACACAATGCCCTGGCTAATCGCTTTTTAGAGGGTGGACGAGAATTAAAACGGATCTTCAACAAGTATCAGCATCGCTGGTGTTCTAACGGACTAAAAATCTCTGATCACGATCTCTTTATCAATGAGACCCTAGATGTTTTTGTGATGATTGAAGACAGGATTATCGCACTAACCGAAGAGCTTTATCCTGCAGTCCGGGTTACCGACCAATCAAACATGGCAAGCGGCGGATAACCAACGACTCAAAGGATTTTGCCACTACACTGCCTTTTCGGCAGTGTTTTTATTGGGATAAGGTGATCTTGTCTTTTTCGATAACAATCTTGCGCTCTTTATAGAGTTTACCGAGGGTCTTTTTATAGGCCTTCTTACTTACTCCAAACTTATGATAGATCTCATCCGCTGAACTTTTATCTGTAATCAATGAGGTGCCACCTTTTGCTTCAAGGTCTGACAAGATCTTTTCGGAGAGTTCATCCAGCACCTGCCGAAACGAGTTTTGCAGGGTAAGATCAATCTTGCCATCGTCCCTGATATTTTTAATATAACCTTTTAGGCTTTGTCCGATATTTAATGGTTTAAATACCTCACTATTGAATATCAATCCAAGATAGGTGTGGTTGATTACAGCCTTATACCCAAGATTTGATCGACCCCAAATGATGAGTTCAACCTCCTGCTTAGGTGCTAAAGAGTGGGTCGTCTCTTCCAGCACGCCATCAAGTTTAGATGTTGCTGCAATACGCTGAGATTTCTCATCCACATAGAGATACACCACATAGAAGCGGCCAGCCTCCATTGGTCGATACATTTCGCTATAGGGAACGAGTAGATCTTTGGGAAGCCCCCAATCAAGAAATGCCCCCGTATTATTCACCTCTTTAACCTTTACATAGGCACATTCACCAACCATTACCCTTGGCATTGTGGTGGTGGCGATCAGTCGATCCTCTGAATCACGATAAATAAAGACGGTTAGCCAATCGTTACGCTTACATCCATCAGGACACTCTTTAGTCGGCAGAAGGATATCGCCCAACTGTTTTCCATCAAGATAAACCCCAAAGTCAACCTCATTAATGACCATAAGCCTGTTGACCCGACCAATCTCTACCATGAACCTATCCGAAATCTGTTTGTGAAAATGGGATTATGAACTGATTTAAATGGATCACAACCAATTCTCGATGCTGGCAAAATGTCCGATAAAACATATTACTATCGATGAGCCGCCACTCTGCGGATCTATTTCAATAAAAAAACGCCCCGAAAAGGGGCGTTTAGGTCTTCTTATTGTTGTAAATGTTATTGGTTATTATAAAACCAATATGGCTTTACTATTTGGCAATATCTTCGAGCTTCTTGGCACGAATCATCTGACCATCAAGTGCGGCCTCTTTACTGTTATGACCAAAGGCAACAGCCATCAGGTTTGAGTAGTAAACCACTGGAATCTCAAACTTGGTGCCGTGGGTTTTGTTGATATGCCCCTGATAAACCTCAACATTCATCTGGCATACAGGACATGGCGTAACGATCATATCTGCACCGCCATCATAGGCTGCTTCAATAATGCTTTTAACCAGGTCCTGTGATTTCTCTGGTTCTGAGAACATCAACGCACCGCCACAACATGATGCCTTTTTCTCATAATTGGCGACTGGATCAGCGCCGAGAGTCTCAATCATCTTATCCAGATACATCGGGTTTTCAAATGACTCGCCATCGATACCGAACGGACGGTTGGTCTGACAGCCGACATAGCCAGCAATCTTGATACCTTCCAGAGGCTTAACCACCTTTGAAGCGATCTCTTCATAACCTACATCTTCGATCAGCACTTCAACCATGTGGCGCGCTTTTGGAGCCTCGCCTTCAATCTTCAGGCCAATCTCAGACAGTGCGGTTTCAATACCAGCCTTAACCTTTGCATTGTCTTCCATACGCTCATTCGCTTCGCGTGTTGCTAACCAGCAAGCAGCACAAGGACTGACAATATCTTTCTGTCCATACGCTTGTTGCGACAGTGCAATGTTACGTGCGCTTAATGATAAACGGGGAAGCTCACCACCACCGGCATAACCAATGGATGCTGAACAGCAGTTCCAATCTGGGATCTCGTTTAGTTGAATATCAAGATCACTACAAACAACACTGTTTGCCTTCATGTAGTTATCGGCTGATGCCTTCGATTGAGACGAACAACCGGGATAATAGGAAAATTCATATTTAGCCATGTTATTCACCTCAACCTTTGTAGTCAGCGATATGCTGCTCTTCAATCTCTTGTGCCTTGGCCAGCATCTTCTGTAAGCCAGAAACATCTTTAATACCGTGACCACCCAGTATCTCCATTGGGCTTAAACGTCCGGTTTTCATCATGCCAAGACCCACATCGGTCATCGAAAGTGACTTTTTAATTCCGTTAACAAAGCCGTTCATGAAGTAGAGCGAAAGACCCAGCTTCAATTCATTGGTACGACCTTTCTTGATGAGGTTGTCCCACATCAACTGGGCAAACTTCGCAGTCTGTTGCTCTTTCGGTACCAGACCCAATCGTTTTGCATAGGTTGCAAGACCGTGCATGATGTGGGTGATCGGTAGACCACGAGGACAACGTGCAATACAGTTGTAACACGAGGTACACATCCACATAGATGATGAGGTCAAAACCTCGTCACGCTTGTTGGCGCGGATCATCATAAAGATCTCTTGTGGTGGGTGTTCCCAGTGATTCTGCATAGGGCATGAGCCAGAGCAAACGCCACACTGCATACACATCTTGACCATATGGCCCTCTTCGACATTTGCCTCAACTTCCTTCAGGAAGCTGCTACGGTACTTGTCGATCATGTTTTGATTCATATCACTCATAGCAATCTCCTTAGAACTTGAATGGGCTCATGCCGATCTCTTCGATGGTCTTCTCCATCGCGTTGATCTCTTCAGGCAGTCGCTGGATATCGGTAATCGCCACTTCAAGCGTCTTGACCCGCTCAGGCTCAAGATTAAGTGTCTTAAGTGTATCGTCGATCTTGCTCATACGAATATGAGCCATCTCCGAACCTCTGACAAAGTGACACTGATAGTTATCGCCCTTCTGACAACCCGCCAGGATGATACCGTCGAATCCGCTGTTTAGCGCATCGGTGATCCAGATGGTGTTGACTGAACCCAGGCAACGAACAGGAACGATACGAACCCAGGGGCTATACTCCTGACGGGTCATACCGGCCATGTCGAGTGCAGGATAGGCATCATTCTCACAAGCCAGCATCAGAATACGTGGCTTCTCATCAAACTCATCCGGGATATCGACGTTCTTGATCTGCTGACCAACGGTCTCAACCGAGTAGTTCTCAAACGAGATAACACGTACCGGACAGGCACCCATACAAGTGCCACAACGGCGGCAACGTGCTTCGTTATATTGTGGGTAGCCCTGCTCGTCTTCGTTGATCGCGCCGAATGGGCACTCAACTGTACAACGCTTACACTGGGTACAACCCTCTTTACGGAAGCTTGGGAAGCTCAGGTCACCAGAGCGAGGATGTGCTGCACGACCCAGTGCGGCATTCTCACAGGCTGAAATGGCCTTCAGTGCAGCACCAGCCGCATCTTCCTGAGTCTGTACGATATCCATTGGACGACGTAGAGGACCCGCTGCATAGACACCAGTACGACGTGTCTCATACGGGAAACAGATAAAGTGTGAATCATTAAAGCCGTGCTTCAATTGCGGCAGGTCTGTACCCTGACGGTATTGCAGGTTCAGGATAGGTGCAGGCTGAATCGCAATCTCGGCCTCAATCTCGGCCATCAGCGCCTCATCACCTTTTTCACGCGCTTCGGCAAACTCAACCACCAGGTTTGGATTAGGACCAGAGTTTGGAACCATACCGGTTGCCAGAACCACGATGTCGGCATTAATGCCTGTCTCTTCGTTCAGGATCTTGTCTTTATAGTTGACTGTCAGTGCACCGTTTGCAGAGACACCAGTGACTTCACCTTTGGAGAAGGTAACACCTGCTTCCTGACCTGAGCGGTAGAAATCCTCACCCGTTGCGCCCGGAGTACGCAAGTCATCAAAGATAACCGTGGCATCGCCACCTGCGGCCTTTACATATTGAGCCTGCTTGATGGAGGTGTTACAGCAGTGACCAGAGCAGTAAGGCAGTTCACCCTCTTTCTGGCTACGCTGACCGGCACACTGTACGAAGACAACATTCTGTGCATCGCTACCGTCTGCCTTTTTAATCGCTCCGTCATTGGCCTTAACCATCTGCTCGAAGGTAAGCTGGTCAACAACATCGGCATTACCAGCACCGAGGTAATCAAGCTTGCTGATGTCATAAGGATTAAACCCGGTCGACTGAACCACTGCGCCTGCATTGAATGTAGTGCCGTTTGAAAGCTCAACGCTAAAACGTCCAGGAGCACCTGCTGTACTTGCGACGGTTGTGCCGGTATGCACATTAATGTTTGATGCTGCTTCAACGGCTGCAATCAGATCAGCGGTATCATTATCGACGGGTCCTTGCAGACCATTCTTTGCAGGAACTCGCTTGTAGAGCTGAGCCGCGATACCGCCGAGGGCATCGGCCTTTTCAACCAGCTCAACGCTGTAACCCGCTTTTGACGCTTCTAATGCCGCAGTCATACCGGAAACACCACCACCGACAACCATAATGGTTTTGGTCAGTGACTGTTCGCCGCTTGACGCTGGTACTTTCATCGCCTTCGCTTCAGCACAGGCCATACGCACATAGTCGTCGGCCATCTCCTGAGTGGTCTCCTGCGCTTCGTCGCTATCAGGACGAACCCAGATAACACCTTCACGAATGTTTGCACGCGACAGGGTGACACCCTCAAAGTCAAAGGCATCGGTCTTGGCGCGACGTGAACAGCCAACGATGACAACGCGGTTTACACCTTCGTTGTCGATGTCGTCCTGAATCATCTTGACGCCTTCAGCACCACAAAGCAGTTCGTGATCTTTACCAATCGCCGCCTTACCATCACGGGTAGCGGTCATGGTGAGCTGGTTGATATCGAGACGATCCTCAATACCACAGCCTTTACAGATATAAGCTCCAATTTTCATCTCAGACACTGTATTAACCCTCCGTTCCTGCAACCTGATTAACGACCTGAATCGCTCTCAGTGCTGCTGCAGTTGCGTTTTGAGCCGCGCGGTTAACGTCGAGTGCGTCTGAAGAACAGCCAGCACCGAAGATACCGCCGTTAGACTCATCAGCGTCGATAAAGCCGTGCTCATTAATTACTGTACCCTCTGGCAGGACACCTGCTGGTACGGTTGACTCCATACCAACTGCCAGTACCACAAGGTCATGCTCGTTGGCGTAACGGTTGTAACCTTCGGTATCTACACCGTGCAAGATGACATTACCGTTCTCACCACTGACGATGTTTGCCACCTTGGATTTAACGAATGATACGTTCTCATCCTCTTTGACTCGCTGCTGGAAATCATCAATACGGTCGATCGCACGAATGTCGATGTAATAAACCGTAGACTTGGTATCTTCCAGTTTTTCAGCCACATAGGTGGTCTGCTTCAGGGTTGCCATGCAGCAGATGCGTGAGCAGTGTTTGAGGTGATTGCGATCACGTGAACCGGCACACTGGATAAAGGCGATATTCTTAGGTGCTTCGCCATCAGAAGGACGAACAATCTTGCCACCGGTTGGACCGAATGGGTCAAGCATACGCTCAAACTCAACATTGGTGATCACATTTGCCTGACGGTCATAGGCATAAGGCTGTATCTTCGCTGCATCATAAGGCTTCCAGCCAGTTGACCAGATGATCGCGCCAACATTGACCTGAATGTTCTGCTCAGCCATATCAAGATCAACAGCACCGGCCTTACAGGCATCGGCTGCTTTAGTGGCATCATCTGTACCGATAATCGCTGGATCAATCACATAGCGCTGAGGGTAGGCCATGTTGTGCGGCAGATAGGCACCTTTGCGCTTCATCATGCCGTAGTTGTGCTCGTCGTCGAACTCAGCCTCAACTGCGCGACCACAATCGCCACAAGCTGTACAGTTTTCATTAACAAAACGTGGCGCAACTTTCAGATCAACTGAGTAGTTGCCCTTATCGCCACTGACACCAGTTACTTCGGTCATGGTCATCAGGCGAACATTCTTGTTGCCTTTTAAACGACGGTATTGAATCTCCAGGCCACAAGTTGGCATACAGAGTTTTGGGAAATATTTATAGAGCTGACCAACACGGCCACCTACTGTTGGGGCTTTTTCAACCAACAGAACCTGCTTGCCGCACTCTGCTGCTTCCAGTGCTGCGGTCAGTCCGCTGATGCCACCCCCTACGACCATAATGGTCTCGTTGGTTGCGATTACCTCTGACATTGATTACCTCCAAAAGGTCAATCTTTAGATACATAAATCCAATATTGGGAGCCTTTTTATTCGATCCCCGCCTCAATTACCAATGAGGTCTATTTATTACCATATTAGAAAACGCTACACCTTACACCTTAGGACTTTATCAGAACAGTAATTAATTGATTAATAATAAGAAAAACCTGATTATCCTTAGCAAAACAGAAGGATATTTTCTTTGTTATAGATTACCAAAAATGAACGACTTCCAACATTTAACCACTTTAAACACCTCTCATAGTCGTGAGTTTTAGACGTGAAAATGTCCAAAAATTTAAGCAAATCAGATTTACTGAATAAACACCGTATTGCTCCGACAACTCCGATTTAGCGTTCAAAAAGTTCACAGGGGTTATTCCATAACAATATGGTTAAAACCTGTTCTCTCCGATTGAGGGTTAGGAAGAAGTGGATCGTTTATTGTTTAAATTGTGAGCTATGTGACAATAATCACACTTTTACTGCCACCAATGGTTGGGTTTTCCTGAAACTCACATAGAAAGTATTATAGAGTTAACCTCCGCAATTTCTTACGTTTCAAGGTTATAGGGCAATTTTATTTGAAATATCTTGTTTCCATACTGCTGTTGTTCTTGCTATCAGGTTGCAACGACTTCACTGAGCGCGACATATCCAGTGTCAGTAAGAAATGCACTGATCTGGAAAAGAACGAAATCATCTATGGCCTGATGCACGATGCATACTATTGGCATGACAAGACACCAACACTCGATTACACCACTTATCACTCCCAAAAAGCCCTATTAAAAGACCTGATCTATTCTCCGACTGATCGTTGGTCATTCATCACGAGCCTTAAAGAGTTTAATGACTACTACTCATCGGGTGAGTTTGTTGGTGTTGGCATTTCTATGGCAGTAGATTATGGAAACTTCATTATGATTCGCTATGTAATACCCGGCTCTCCTGCCGATAGAGCTGGTTTGAAGAGGGGTGACTCCATTACCGCTATTAGTGATATTCCTGTTTCGTCAATTCTTGATGCTGATGATTTAGACGACGCAATGAAAGATGATGATGTTGGTGTCGTGGTTAAACTAAATCTAAGTACTGGCCGTAGAGTTACGCTAACAAAGGAGGTGGTTTCGGTTACCTCTGTCGTCTATAGCCAAAAGACTCTTCATAATGGCAACATGGTTGGTTACTTCATGCTCGATCGATTTATCCTGCCAACAGAGGATGAACTAACCATACTAATGGATGATTTTATTGACTCGAACGTCACGGAGCTAATCATCGACCTGCGTTACAACGGCGGTGGCACCACAGATGTCTCTAAAACTCTTGCAAACTATCTACTCCCCTCCGTTTTCGATGGCAGCGTCTATACCCGCTATATTCACAACAGTAACTACTCTAGTTTGAACCAAGAAGATTATTTTATATCGGCGAATAAGTCCCTAAGCCTTAATCGCGTCTTTATCATCACAAGCAACGAAACTGCATCCGCCAGCGAACAGTTAATCAACGGCCTACTTCCCTACACCAAGGTCATCACCATTGGTGATTATACCAATGGTAAGCCCTATGGGATGTACGCAAATGAGTTTTGTGATGAGGTGTTGGTTCCAATCCAGTTCAAAATGCAAAATGCAAACGGTGATAGTTGGCTAACCTCAGGAATACCCCCCACCTGTACAATCTCAGAGAGTAGTTTTGAGATGTTTGGATCAACAACCGAGCCGCTATACAAGGCAGCGCTTGACTATATCGATAACGGCTCATGTCCTGCCAATTTATCAGCTGCAAACAAGAGCAGACCATTTGTTAAAACGCAAAAGAGCGCAAGACCCGGTGGGTTTAGAGGAGAGTTGGGACTCTATTGAACGATCTCAGCCTTGGGGCTTCTTCCTAATAGAGACTCTACGGCATGTGTCGCTTCAACGCCTTCATAAAGAACACGATAGACCTGTTCCACAATCGGCATCTCAACGCCAAGGTGTTGCGATTGCATATAGATTTCGGGGGCACTTTTTACACCTTCAACTGCCTGTCCGATCTCTGTGATCACCTGTTCTAGTGGTTTTCCGGCACCGAGCCCTAATCCGACACGTCGGTTACGCGATTGATTATCCGTGCAGGTCAGCACCAGATCGCCTAGTCCGGCTAATCCCATCATGGTTTCGGCATTACCTCCCATCGCAACACCGAGACGAACCATCTCTGCAAGTCCACGTGTAATCAGTGCGGCACGGGTATTTGCACCATAGCCAAGGCCATCTGCAATCCCGGCAGCAATCGCTAAGACATTCTTGCAGGCACCACCAATCTCAATACTGACGATATCCGTGGCGGTATAGGCGCGAAAAGCATGTCCATGTAACAGTGACGCAAAGTGATCCGCAATCTTGATATTTGAGGCACCTACCGTTACAGCGGTTGGCAAACCACTGGCAACCTCAAGCGCAAAGGTCGGACCGGAGATCACCGCACAGCGCTCACAACTACCAGCCTCCTCTTCAACCACTTGGTGTAGTAGTTTACCTGTTTTGGGTTCAAGCCCTTTAGTCGCCCATGAGATCGGACAATTTTCATCTAACTCACTTACGATATTTGCAATCGTAGCGCGAAAAACATGGCTCGGAACGGCAACAACCACTGAGGTAGCCATCGATAAAAGCGATGGCAGATCAGCCGATGGTGTTAAAGCTTCAGGAAAGGAGGCATTAGGAAGATAGCGCTGGTTAATTCGGCTCGTCGCCATCATATCCATTTGCGCTTTATCTCGTCCCCATAGATAGGTTCGATTGCCATTTCGCGCAAACTGTATCGCAAGAGCACTTCCCCACGAACCAGCGCCGATGACAACAATGTTCTCTTTTGCAGTCATCTATAGTTAAGGATTAATGTGCTTTCTCTTTGCTCTGACTCTGCTTTTGCAGATGCTGTGCATAGAGTGCATCAAAATTGATTGGGGCTAATACCAACTGAGGGAAACTGCCACGATTAACCAAGTCCGAGACGACCTCTCGTGCATAGGGGAATAGAATATTGGGGCAGTAGCTGTTCAACATTTTGCCCATATCCGATTCACTAAAACCGTTCACAGTAAAGATCCCGGCCTGCTTTACTTCTGCAAGGTATGCGATCTCTTCTTTTAGTTTGGCGGTTACTGTCAGATTAAGGGTCACTTCATAAACATGTTCGGCAATACCTTCGACATCCGTATGTAGTTCAATGCTGACATTTGGCTCCCATTGTTGCGTAAAGATTGATGGGGATTTGGGGGTTTCAAACGAGATATCCTTGACATAAACTCGCTGAATGACAAATTGTTGCTCTGCTTTTTTTGTGTTTTCACTCATCAGACTCAATCCTGTTTTTTAAAGCGACTGTTTTATCCAGCCAGTTAAATTGTTCAAATCCATTGCACCGGCAACCCGATTAACTTCATGTCCACCTTTGAATAGTACAATAGTTGGGATACTACGGATATTCCAAGTTGCCGCCAAGCCCTGTTCGACCTCAGTGTTTACCTTTGCCAACCTGATCTGCGGTTCAAATAGTTGTGCTGCTTTCTCAAAGATGGGTGCCATCATTTTGCACGGGCCACACCAGGGAGCCCAGAAATCGACAACCACAGGAAGATCACATCGACTGATATGCTGATTAAAATTTGAGCCCTTCAACTCGATGGGTTTCGAGATAAAAAGAGGTGCTTTACAGCGGCCGCACTTACCATTTTTATTCAGTCGTTGCGATGGAAGTCGGTTTACCGTATCGCAATGAGGGCAGACAATGTGAGTTGCTTCGCCCATTGTTAATGGCTATTCGATTCCGAGGCGAGGATTCAGTTCACCCATGACATCCATTTCAGCCATGTCGTCAAACCCGCCCACATGAAAATCATCGATAAATATCTGCGGAACAGAGGTACGTTTAGACAACGCTTCCATCTCTGAACGGCGCTCAGGATATTGGTCAAGTCTGATATCGGTATACTCCACGCCTTTCTTGTCAAGCAGACTACGAGCACGAATACAGTATGGACACATCGCAGTTGTATAGAGCACTACATTAGGCATTTCATTAAACCTCTTATCGTTTCTTCTTACGCTTTTTACCGGGAATCTCTATTGGAAGGTTAGCGTTTTTCCAGGCCATGATTCCTCCACGGAGATTGTAAACATTCTCAAAGCCCTGTTTACGCAGTTTTGCACAGGCACTGCTGGAACGATGACCACTACGACACCCGACAATGACTGTTTTATCCTTGTAGTTGCTTATCTCATCAACACGTTTAGCAAATGCACTAAGAGGCATGTGAACGGAATCAACAATTACCCCATCCTTTAATTCGCTCTGTTCACGAACGTCCAATACCAGTGCATCCTGATGATTGATCAGCATCACCGCACCTGAGGCATCGACCTCGTGATATCCACGAATTCGGCGCATCACCTGACCACCGAACATCATCGCGATAATAAAGAGAAGGGAAAGAACAAGATCCCAGTGATTGATTGAAAACTCTAAAATACGTTCCATAAACTCACAAACGGCTAATAATAAAAAAAGGAGATTTTACTGGAAATCTCCTTTAATTGCGTTAACTTGTTTTATCGGGTTCTATCCCATGGTGCAAAATACGTTTCGCATCATTCCAATTAACTGTAACGTGCGCGCATCGACCACCTTATAAAAAACACGATTGGCATCCTTACGTGAAGAGAGGATCCCTTTGTCACGAAGAATCGCCAAATGCTGAGAGATATTACTTTGTGATGTTCCAACACGCTCCACAATATCCTGAACACTAACCTCCTGATCCCCTAAGGTGCAGAGAATCTTTAATCTTAAAGGGTGAGACATTGCCTTAAGAGAGCGCGATGCACGATCAATATCCTCGTCCCGTGTCATTAAACCGTGAGTGTTATCTTCGCTTATCATAGATTTTTTCCACTAATGTCGTTGATAGAGCTGCTATTTCTATATTCTGTTATACGCAGCTTTAGCTGTTATAAAAGCCAAAACATTATACAATAAAGCTGATTTTGAGTAGAGCTTTATTCTAATACAATAATACTCTTGAATACTTCTGGAAGAACATACACTCCATTGGGTAGTTGAATCAAGAGATCTCTGCTCCATTTTGTATATTAGAGATGAGAAATTGGGCGAATATGCCCTGAAACCACAAAAATATGACCACAACTGAACGCCATAAACCTTTAGCCCTCATCATTCTTGATGGTTGGGGTTACTCAGAGCAAACCGATGGGAATGCTATCGCTGCTGCCAACACCCCGAACTGGGACAAGATGTGGCAGGACAATCCACACACCGTTATTCGCGCCTCTGGCGCTGAGGTCGGATTACCGGGAGATCAGATGGGTAACTCTGAAGTCGGACACCTCAATATCGGTGCAGGACGAGTGGTCTATCAGGAGTTTACTCGCGTCAGCCGAGCGATAAAAACCGGATCATTCTTTAAAAATTCAACCCTGACCGATGCTGTCGATCTCGCTAAAGAGAGTGATAAAGCGATCCATATTCTCGGGCTGCTCTCTCCCGGCGGTGTACACAGTCACGAAGAGCATATTCATGCCATGATACAACTGGCAATTGATCGCGGCGTAAAACGGGTCTTCCTCCATGCCTTTTTAGATGGACGGGATACCCCGCCGAAAAGCGCTAAAGAGTCGATCCAAAAGGTTGAGGAGCTGTTTAAAACATTGGGAAATGGACGCATTGCTTCGATTATCGGACGCTACTATGCCATGGATCGGGATCATCGATGGCCACGAATTCAGGAAGCGTATGATCTGATTACCGGATGTAAATCTGAGTTTAAAGCAAGTAGTGCAACCGAAGCATTGGAGATGGCTTACGCCAGAGGTGAGTCTGATGAGTTTGTCCGTGCCACCGCTATCGGTAATGGTGGTGACAAATGCGGCTTGAATGATGGTGATGTATTGATCTTTATGAACTACCGTTCAGATCGTGCACGTCAGATCACCCGCCCATTCATTGAGGAGGATTTTGATCAGTTTGAGCGCACTAACAGACCTAAGCTTGGTGCATTTGTCAGCCTGACCGAGTACAGCGCTGACTATGATGTCCCTGTGGCATTTCCGCCCGAGCGTTTAACCAACTGCCTTGGTGAATACCTCTCAAATCTTGGTATGCGTCAGCTTCGAATCGCCGAAACCGAGAAATATGCACATGTCACCTTCTTCTTCAACGGCGGCCGGGAAGAGCCGTTTGAGTGGGAAGAGCGGATGCTGATCCCATCCCCTAATGTCGCAACCTATGATCTTCAGCCGGAGATGAATTCAAACGAGTTGACCGATAAACTCGTTGAGGCGATTGAGAGCCAACACTACGACGTCATCATCTGTAACTACGCTAACCCTGACATGGTGGGTCACACCGGAAATTTCGACGCAACAATTGGCGCAATTGAGGTTATTGATGCCCATCTTGGACGAATACTGGAGGCTCTAAATCGTGTTGATGGCGAGGCGCTAATCACAGCCGATCACGGCAATGCCGAGAAGATGCGTGACAAAGAGAGTGGACAACGCCACACCGCCCATACCACCAATGTTGTTCCATTCGTCTATGCAGGTGCCCGTGATCTTAAATTAAATGAATATGGCACACTTGCCGACATTGCACCGACAATGTTGGAGCTATTAGCTCTCGAAAAACCGATTGAGATGAATGGGCACTCTCTAATCACCAAAGATGATGAAGCCACAGATCACCTCTAAACGGTACATAAACACCAACATCAACGTACTTATTATCAGTTGGTTGATACTGCTGTCGATCTCCTTAAGTTCCGAGACTATTGCTGCAACCGATAAACGGCAGAAAAAGGAGCAAGAGTTAAAAGAGCTTCAATCCAATATCAAAACTATTCGTCAGGAATTGAAGAAAACTCAAAAAGCACTCTCTTCTCAAGAACAAGTCTTAAAAAAAGCAGAAATCGGGATCGGCGAGCTTTCAAAGCGAGTCAACTCATTAGAGCGCGCACTGAAACTACAGCAAGACAAAATTGATGATCTGCGAGACCGCCGCCAGAAAAAGCAGCTTGAACTGAATCAGCAACGAAAGCTGCTCAAGGGTCAGATTAGAGCCAGTTATGCCACGGGGCGCCAGGAGTATCTAAAGATCCTGCTCAATCAGGAAGACCCATCCACCATCGGTCGAATGCTAACCTATTACGACTACTTCAACCGTATGCGAAGCAAAGAGATCGGGGCGCTTGGTGAAAAGATCACTGAGATCGCAGCAATCGAGACCGAAGTGGAGGTCGAGCAGCAAAGAATCTTCGCCTTAAGAGACCAACGACTCGAAGAGTTGAGTGAATTAAACCAGCGACAGTTCGAACGAAAACGAGTGTTAGCACAACTTAAGCGTCAACTCACAACCCGTGATGAGCAATTAACCAAGATGCTTAAGAGCCAGAATGAGCTTCAAAGCCTAATAAAAGCGCTGGGTGAGGTTCTTGCTGATATTCCATCTGCACCACAACAATTAAAATCGTTTAGAAGTCAGCGTGGCAAGATGAAATGGCCAACCCAAGGCTCAATCATTGCGCGATACGGCAGCGAACGAAACCTAGGAAAGCTAAAATGGAATGGCGTCATGATAAAAGCAAAGGAAGGCAATAATGTCAGGGCGATCACACATGGTCGGGTCGTCTTTTCTGACTGGCTCAGGGGATACGGCCTAATCATCATCATCGATCATGGCGATGGGTATATGAGCCTTTATGGACATAACCAGAGCCTGCTAAAGGATGTTGGCGACTGGGTTGATAAGGGAGAAGCCATCGCATCAGTCGGTAACAGTGGTGGTTTTGATCAGAGTGCGCTCTATTTTGAGATTCGGCATAAAGGAAAGCCTACAAATCCACGTTATTGGTGTCGTGGCTAATTTGATATCCCCTTAATGTGCTATTGTTAACCAAACTGGCACTTTTTCATCGTAAAAATGGTCTTTTCCCCTTAAGTTGTGATAAAAAACAGCATAGAAATAATATCAACAGGAGACTTGGATGCGCTTACCTTTACGGACGCTATCTCTAATAACAACCGGAATTACAATCGGGTTTATCCTCAGCATCGGTACGACCGTTTTTGCTGATAAAGAGGTTTCAACTAAACCACCACACCTTCCTCTCGAATCACTGCGTAACTTTAGCGAGGTCTTTGGCAAGATCAAAAAAGATTATGTCGAGGAGGTTGACGACGATACGCTGCTTGAGAATGCGATCCGTGGAATGTTATCTGGCCTGGATCCCCACTCGGCATATCTAAACACAGATGAATTCAAAGAGCTTCAAGTCGGCACAACTGGTCAGTTTGGCGGACTTGGAATCGAAGTCACGATGGAGGATGGCTTTGTAAAGGTTGTCACTCCGATTGATGATACCCCCGCCCAACGGGCTGGCGTTCAGGCTGGCGATCTTGTGATTCGACTCGATGAAACCCCTGTTAAAGGGATGACCCTCAATGAAGCGGTCAAAATCATG
This sequence comes from Thiohalomonadaceae bacterium, assembly GCA_050301795.1. Taxonomy (GTDB): domain Bacteria; phylum Pseudomonadota; class Gammaproteobacteria; order Thiohalomonadales; family Thiohalomonadaceae; genus JBNKZU01. Next base: position 92,097 of record JBNKZU010000017.1, read on the forward strand.
CGAGGCAAACCCGGCACAGATATCGAATTAACCATCGTCCGCGAAGGTGAAGAGAAACCGCTAACCATCACCATTACCCGCGATGTGATTAAAGTACGCAGTGTTAAAAAGCGTGTTCTTGATGAGGGCTTTGGTTACATCCGTATCACCAGTTTCCAGACACGTACCAGTTCACAGATCCGTGAGATGGTTGATGAGCTGAAAAAAGAGAATGGCGGAAGTCTCAAAGGCCTGGTTCTTGACCTGAGAAATAATCCCGGCGGCGTCCTCGGAGCTGCGGTTGAGGTCTCTGATGCCTTCCTTGAAAAAGGGATGATTGTTTACACCCAGGGTCGAGCCAATGATGCAGAGTTAAAATATTCGGCTAAACCTGATGACATCCTCAAGGGTGCGCCGATGATTGTGCTAATCAATGGCGGCTCAGCTTCTGCTTCTGAGATTGTAGCCGGAGCATTACAGGATCATCATCGTGCAATCATCATGGGTAGTCGCAGCTTTGGTAAAGGCTCGGTACAAACCATCTTTCCAATGACCAACTCAACCGCTGTCAAGATCACTACTGCCCGCTACTACACGCCATCAGGACGCTCGATACAGGCCGAAGGCATCGTCCCTGATATCATTGTTGATCCGGTGAAGGTCACCAAATCAAATGATAAAAAGATTGCTCCGGTAAAAGAGGCGAATCTCACAGGTCATCTAACCAATGGCAACGAAGCGAATGAGAATAAAAAGGACAGTGAAGACAAACATATCGATACCACTGAACTTGCCTCAAAGGATTACGCTCTCCATGAGGCACTGACCCTGCTAAAGGGCTTAACGATTCTCAACCAATATAAATAAAGGCTCTCTATCTGCAAGGATGCAGTAGATGGAGAGGGAATAACTGATACCTTACTGAATTGATGATGTGATCATAATCAAGTAACCTCAGACTATGCCGATAAAGAAGATACTGCTATCGCTACTGCTCATCACACCCCTCTCCTATGCTGAGGAGATGGAGGAGTTGCTCACTGTCTCCACCGAGATTCCGGTGGTAAGTATTATCATTGATGATCTCGGCACCAATCGGCCACTTGGTCTGGACGCAGTATCGATTCCCGGCAATCTCACCTACGCCATTCTTCCTAAAACACCCTACAGTCGGGAGATTGCGATACTAGCCAATGAGTCGGGCAAAGAGGTGATGATGCATCAGCCAATGGAGTCAACCAAAGGGCTGATCCTGGGTGCTGGTGGAATAACTTCTTCCATGGATATCGGTGAAATCTACCAAACACTGGATGATAACTTTACAACGGTACCCTATAGCCGTGGTATCAATAATCACATGGGCAGTCTTCTCACCGCAGATCCTGAAATGATGATTGCCGTAATGGAGTCTCTTAAACGTCGTGGTGATTACTACTTTGTCGATAGCATCACTACTAAAGAGAGTGTCGCTTCTGTCTATGCAAGCTATCGCCAAATACCGAATACCCGGCGAAATATCTTTCTTGATAATGAACGCACCTTTGTGAATATTAAAATTCAATTTCAGCGTTTGATTGATCAGGCCAGAGAGGTTGGTTCCTCTGTCGCGATTGGGCATCCCTACCCTGAAACCATCGCAGCGTTAAAGAGACTAGTGCCAACTCTGAAAGAAGAGGGAGTGATCCTGATCCCGGTCAGTGAAATGATTCAACAACGAAAACTGAGAGTGAGTTCACCGCTATGGCACGCGTCCTTGTCCCAATCGCCGAAGGCACAGAAGAGCTTGAGGCAGTAACCATCATCGATCTGCTCGTTCGCGCAGATATCGAAGTTATATCCGCCTCCCTTGATGGAAAACCAATAAGAGCCTCACGCGGGGTGGTCATCGTACCTGATACCAGTCTCGAAGAAGCACTTGAGCATGAGTTTGATATGGTTGTCCTCCCTGGCGGCCTTCCTGGAGCCACCCATCTGGATAATGATCCTCGCATTCATCAATTACTACAAAAGATGGCACAGGAGAACCGATATACTGCGGCAATCTGTGCAGCTCCACGGATCCTTGCCAATGCGGGGCTATTATCGGGTAAAACTGCCACCAGTTATCCGGGACATGTTGATACAATGAACCTCCCGGATGTGAACTATTCAAGCGAAGCTGTGGTCATTGATGATAAAGTCATCACCTCTCGCGGCCCGGGTACAGCAATGGATTTTACGCTAACCCTGATTGAACTACTGCAAGGCCGCGAAATACGCGATAATGTTGAGGCGGCGCTAATGCGCCCCACCTGTTAAAGATAAAGAGTAATTAAAAAGAATGAGTGTAAAAAAGATCCGAATTGCTACCCGTGAGAGTCTCCTTGCTTTGTGGCAGGCAGAGTATGTCTCCACCGCTTTAAGAAATGCCCATCCCGGTCTTGAGGTTGAGCTGATAAAAATGAAATCAGAAGGGGATCGCATTTTAGATACCCCACTTGCCAAGATCGGTGGAAAAGGCCTATTTGTAAAAGAGCTTGAAGAAGGGATGCTTAGAGGGGATGCAGATATCGCTGTTCACTCCATGAAGGATGTGCCAATGGTATTACCGCAAGGTCTTCATCTGGCAGTGATCTGCCCACGCGAAGATCCAAGAGACGCCTTTGTCTCCAACACCTATAAACATTTTGATGAGCTACCACAAGGCGCTGTAGTGGGCACATCCAGTCTGCGTCGTCAGGCACAACTATTGATTCATCGTCCCGATCTGGAGATCAAATTCCTGCGTGGAAATGTACAGACCCGTTTGCGTAAACTCGATGAAGGCCAATACGATGCCATCATTCTTGCAAGTGCTGGCCTTATTCGTCTTAAAGAGGGTGATCGCATCACTGAACTATTAGAGACCACCACCATTCTGCCTGCTGTAGGTCAAGGTGCGGTCGGGATCGAGTGTCGTAGTGATGATGTTGAGATCAATGCCTTATTGGCACCATTAAACGACGAAACCACATGGACACGCGTTACTGCTGAACGTGCAATGAATCGTCGACTCGAAGGGGGATGCCAGGTTCCGATTGGCGGCTACGCCGAGCTTGATCATGGTGTTGTCGTTTTACAAGGCCTGGTAGCCCGACCCGATGGCTCTGAGGTCGTTCGCGGCAGTATCAGTGGTCGTCCTGAGGATGCTGAAGAGTTGGGTAACGTCCTCGCAGAGGATCTGCTTTCACGAGGCGCTGGTGAAATCTTGCAAGAGGTCTATGCACAAGCATAGGATTGATGGGGTACAGGTTGTGGTAACACGACCTGAGAACCATGCCCAAAACCTGATCCATGCGATTGAGGCACAAGGGGGTCGTGCCATTTGCTACCCAACACTGGTGATTGAACCCATCGGTTCACAACACCAAATCCAACAGGCCAATGCGATGATTTCGGCATCGGATATTGTGATTCCGATCAGCCGTAATGCGATAGAGTATACGCATCAGCTTCTTGACCAATCGTTGTTCACAAACAGAACCATTGCTGTGGTTGGACAGGGTAGTGCAGACTGCTTTGAGGCGCTGTTTCATCGGCCGGTGAATATCGTTCCCGCCTCCCAATTTGATAGTGAGGGACTACTCGCGACACCTGAACTTCAGTCGCAGCAGATTAAAGGCAAAACGATCACGATTATTCGTGGAGAAGGCGGAAGGGCTCATCTTGCTGAGCAGCTTCGTGACAGGGGTGCGAAGGTTGACTATCTTGAACTCTATCGCAGAGTGATCCCGTCCGGAAGTGATCGTCATCCCGATCCCGACTGGAACAGTGGTAAAATTGATGCCGTGATCACAACCAGTAACGCTGTTCTTGAACATCTGTTCTTGATGACGCCAATATCTCAGCGTGATGCGTTACTACAGACGACACAGATTGTTGTCAGTCAGCGTGCTCGAAAACTGGCCGCTGAACTGGGGTTTATATATGATGCAGTTGTCGCCGATAACGCAACGACTGATATTCTGATAGATACGCTTATTCAATGGCATCAACAGCGGACTTAACTAGGTAAAACGATGGAAGTTCAAAAAAGAGTGAACGCGCCTGCTTCAAAAGCACCCCCACGAGCAAGGGTCGGTATCGGAGTACATATTAGCCACCTTCTTGCGCTCGCTATCGCCGCTTTAGCGCTTGGTGGAACCTATCTGCTGTGGAAGGAGAATCAACAAAACACAGCTTTGCAGATCCGTCTTGAATCAAGCCTGAATCAATTGATCACCTCATTGGATGGCACGCTGGATCAGCAGAACAGTGTCATCACTGATTTGGCCAAACATAAACACCCAGAGATACTCGATCAGCTTGCGGTTGTAGCGACACAACAAAAACAGATTCAGCGTCAGTTTAAGCAGCGGCCTGAGGAGTGGAGTATTGCAGAGGTCGATTATCTGCTAAGCCTTGCACAGCATCAGTATCTGATCATGAACAATCTAACTGTTAGTCGTGCGCTTCTCTCAAGTGCAAATCAGAAACTACAAACCACTGCTGATGAGCGTTTTCAGCCCGTTATTGATCAACTCAATCACGATATTGAGCTTTTGGAGCGATTCACACCTGCCAACAGTAGCGCAACGACGGATACCCTAAACCAACTGATCTCCATCGCGGAATCCCTACCGGTTGCTCCGGCTCAATTCAAGCCAACACCACCTTCGGATAGTGGTGAAGATAAATCCATTTCGTTACCGCCAAAAAGCCTCGATGAGTGGAAGCGCTATGGCGGACAACTGATGAACGATTTAAGCGGATTATTCCGTATTAGCGATGGAAACAAAGCGGAAATACCGATCAACCAGGGTCAACACTACTTCCTGCAACAGAGCTTACGACTGAAGCTTGAGGCTGCCCGCATCGCCTATCTGACCAATAATCAGCAGGCCTATCAGAATGCGTTGTCAGAGTCTCAGCAATGGATAAACCGCTATTTCGATAATCAGGATCAAGCGGTATCGAATGCCACACAGGCACTCTCGACCCTCAACATCTCTATTGAAGAGAAACCTCAGCTCAATATTGAACTCATACGGGAACAGATTCAGACCCTTAACCGTGTGGAGTCCGTTCCAGAATCATCTGTCATCGACACCCCAAAAGAACAGCCGACAATGCCTGGAACAGAGGAGATGACAACAGAAATCGAGTCCTTCAGGGATAATCCTGAAACCACAACAGAGGCGATGCCTTTTGTAACACCTCTCGAGTCAACTGAATCAGCAGAACTAACTCCTGAAGAGCCTCCTCACGAAGAGCCTGCTGAGGTTGCACCTGCTATTCAAAACAACGCGTTGGAGTTATAGCGTGGGGCTTTATCGCATTTTGTTACTTATTGCGCTAACCAGCGCTTTAATTCTCTTCATCTCCCAGTATGATGCTGGATATATCTATATCCGCTATATGAACTGGCATGTTGAGAGCACTCTAACCTTTACCTTGATCGTCTTTGCCATTCTTCTGTTTGTGCTGTTTTTCTTCCACTCTATTGTTGGCGTTACATTCAAATTACCACGTCGATTCAGCCGTTGGCGTCAGCACCGAAATATGCTGAAGGTTCAAAGAAGTACCAATGCCGGCCTGGTTGCGCTTGCAGAGGGACATTGGGAGCGCGCAGAAAAACAGTTTAGTCGTCATGCACAACTCAGCGGCTCTCCGTTAATCAATTACCTTGGTGCTGCTCAGGCAGCCCAGCGCCTCGGAGCAGACAAGCGTCGGGACGAATATCTTGCTGCGGCTCACCGCTCAATGCCTGAGGCCGAGCTTGCGATTGGCCTGACCCAAGCGGATGTGCAGTTTTCTCATGGGCAGATCGAAAAGGCGCTTGCGACCCTAAAGCACCTCAGCACAATTGCTCCGAAACATAAATATGTACTCTACCTTCTAAAGAAGTGTTGTGAACAACTGAAGAGTTGGGATGATCTGGTCGAGTTACTCCCTCGTCTGCACCAACAGAAGGTTTTTAACACCGAGCAGCTCAACCAGCTTGAGGAAAAGGTCTATTTTGAGATCCTGATCGCTGCTGATGATCGAATTGATCATCTGCATCAGGCCTGGAACCGGATCCCGCAACAACTACGTCAACAACCCAAATTTTTAGGGAAATATGCCAGTGAGCTGGCATCGCTTGGTGCGGTTTCTGAAAGTGAAACCATTCTGCGCAACCACCTCAAGAATAACTGGAGTCCTGATCTTATCCGCTTATACGGATTGGTCAGCGGCGATGACCTGATGCTACAGCTCAATGCCGCCGAACAGTGGCTTAAAGAGTACCACCGCCATCCTGAGTTAAATCTTGCCTTGGGTCGGATCGCTCTTAAGAATAAATTATGGGGTAAGGCGAAAGGCTACCTTGAGATGAGTATCAGTGCAGAGCCTCGTGAGGAGAGCTACTGTGAACTGGGAAATCTGCTGGAATTTATGAACGAGGATGAGGCGGCGGCTGACTGTTTTGCCAAGGGATTAAGACTTGCGGCAAAAGGGAAATGTTCTCCGCTTAATCCATATACTGCCTCTTGATAAAAGAGACCGGTGTTAACCGGTCTCATCATCTGACCCGCTAATAAGTGTTAGTTGCTCGCATATTCAAATGCATCTGAATAGCAATTGTCAGGGTTAATTCCTTTCCCAACCAACATATCTTTTGCGGTATAGACCATATCGGGGTGGCCGCAAGCATATAGTTCAAACTCGCTCAGGTCTGAAAAATCTTCGGCAACGGCTGTTTGTACTCGTCCACGACGGCCATCCCAAGAATCATCGGCTTGTGAGAGTACAGGACGATAGTGAATATTAGGAAATTTGGCAGTCCACGCTTTGACCAACGTATCATAGTAGAGTCCATCCTCAGTACGTGCGCCCCAATAGAGGTATACGGGACGGGTGCTCTGCTCGGCAACAAGGTGATCGACCATCGCTTTTATCGGCCCGAATCCGGTTCCGGTTGCCAACATTAACATCGGGCGTTCACTATCTTCTCTTACAAAGAAGGTGCCGTGTGGGCCTTCGATCTCAAGACGTGATCCAACCTTAGTGACTCCACTAAAAAGATCCTCTGTAAATTGACCGCCGCTGACCTTGCGGATATGAAACTCCAGACACTCATCATCATGCGGTGCATTGGCGATGGAAAAGGCGCGCTTACGTCCATCGGGCAGAATAAAAGAGAGGTACTGACCTGCGAGATATTGCAACCGCTCGTTATTGTCGAGAGTCAAACCAAGAACCGCGACATCGTCGTTAAGAAAATCGAGCTTTGAGATAGTGGCCTGGTGACGGGTTACCGGGATCTCTTCCACAGCACCAACCTCTTTAACCTCTATACTCATGTCTCCTTTGCATTTGCCAACACAGAAAAGCGCCATCCCTACAGCGGCCTCCTCTTCTGTCAGCGCCATCGGTTCATCGTCATAATGAATATCACCCTCAATAACCTTCCCCTTACAGACACCACAGGCGCCACCACGACAAGCGTATGGAAAGGCTAGACCATTGCGGATAGCAGCATCTAAAACACTTTCATCCTCTTCAACGGTAAATGTGTGACCACTGGGTTTTACTGTCACCTTTGAACTCATTCTTTTTCCTCTTTAAATTGTATTTCAGGCGGTAACGCCCACAATTGCTGATATAGTTTTGGCGCGAATGATATAAGTCATTCACATCAAAGTACAAAAATTGTTATCACGTCTGGCATGTCGGGCAGTAATAGCTGGCACGTTTTCCCTGAACAATACGACTTATCGCTGAACCACATTGATCACAAGGTTCATCAGCACGCCCATATACATGAAGTTGCTGTGCAAAATAACCCGGCTTGCCATCAGCGTTTGTAAAATCTCGAAGGGTTGTGCCACCCTGCTCTATCGCGCTACTTAGCACATCTTTTATCGCCAGTACCAAATGCTGACACTCCTTGGATGAGAGCGTCTGCACACTCCTTCGGGGGTCAATACCGCTTAAATAGAGCGCCTCACTGGCATAGATATTACCGACGCCAACAACCACCTGCTGATCCATAATCTGCTGCTTGATTGAGCGTTGTCGTCTTTTCGCCTGTTCTTGCAGATAGCTTGCATTAAACGCCTTATCTAATGGCTCCGGCCCCAGGTCTGCTAACTGCGATAGTGATTCCAACTCGCCCTGATGCCAGAGAAAAGATCCAAATCGTCTCGGATCATGATATCTAAGCACTTTACCGGAACTTAAGATCAGGTCGATATGATCATGCTTCTGTGGTCGCTGATACTCAATAATTCGCAGCGATCCAGACATTCCCAAATGAATCACCAGATGCCCCTGCTCCAGTTGTAGCAACAGATACTTTGCACGTCGCTTTACTGCCGAAATCCTCTGCCCTGATAACACTTTTGAGAGGTTTGCTGGGACAGGCCAGCGTAACTGTCGCTGGCGAACAACTATTTTTGCGATCTGAGAACCCGCAAGATATGGCTCTATACCTCTGCGCGTGGTTTCAACCTCTGGTAATTCCGGCAAGCTTCTCTCTCATTCAATGGTAACCCTGATACAACCCCTCTATGGGTGCAACCGTGGCATGATACAAGCCCTGTAACGATTTAGCATATACCTATCGTATCTGATTACGATTCGTTATGATCTGCACCATATCCTCTAAACGATTTAGTGACGAATACCCTTTGAAGAGCTTTAAACCCAGATCCCTGTTCCTTGGCGTCGACACCGGCGGCACCTTCACTGACTTTGTTCTCTATGATGGTATTGAACAAACGATCCATAAGGTTTTATCCACACCCCATGCGCCAGAAGAGGCCATTCTAAAAGGAGTTGATGAACTGGGGATTAAAGCCTCTGACTATTCACGACTCATACTAATCCATGGCTCTACCGTTGCCACCAACGCGGTTCTTGAAGGAAAAGGGGTAAAGGTACTCTACATCACCAATCGCGGCATGGGAGATCTGCTAACAATTGGGCGACAGGTACGAAACTCTCTCTATGATCTTCAACCTCAGCACATAAACCCACCTGTTGCAGCCGAGCTTTGCCAGGAAGTTGGGTGTCGTGTTGATAAACACGGGGATGTCATTCAGCCACTCTCTGATGATGATCGCTTACGAATTAAAGCGTCGATAGAGATGCATAAGCCTGATGCCATCGCCATTAATCTGCTCTTTTCATACCTTAATGAGCATCATGAAAAAGAGATTGAAGCCCTTATCCCACCACCGTTATTTGTCTCAAGATCATCAGCAATCCTTCCTGAATATCGGGAGTATGAACGTGGCATGACCACATGGCTTAATGCCTATGTCGGCCCCTTGGTTGAAGGTTATTTATCACGTTTAAGAAATGCGCTTCCCGGTGCAACTATCTCAGTCATGCAAAGCTCAGGAAACACGATAGCAGCAGAGTTGGCTGGAAAGGAGGCTGTACATATGTTGTTATCAGGGCCTGCTGGCGGTCTCGCTGGAGCAAAATACATTGGAGAAATCGCAGGGCATTTCAACCTGTTAACCTTCGATATGGGCGGAACCTCAACGGATGTTTCGTTAATTCAGGGGGAGCTAAAACTTACCTCGGAAGGGAAAGTGGCAGATTATCCGGTTTCGGTTTCAATGGTAGATATGCATACCATTGGCGCTGGAGGCGGCTCAATTGCCTGGATTGATGCCGGAGGATTACTTCAGGTTGGCCCTCAGTCAGCTGGCGCTTCTCCAGGGCCTGCCTGTTACGGTAAAGGTGGAACGCTACCCACTGTGACCGATGCCAATCTCATTCTTGGTCGATTACAACCAGAGTCCTTTCTAGGTGGTGACATGCGATTGGATATTAAACATGCATATCGTGCATTAACCCCAATCGCAGAGGCGCTTTCGTGCACAATTAATGAGGCTGCTGAAGGAGTCATTCGAGTGGCAAATGAGCACATGGCGCGAGCATTACGTGTCATGTCTGTGCAGCGAGGGATAGACCCCGCGACAACAACATTGGTCTCATTCGGAGGTGCTGGTGGTCTACATGTTTGTGCGCTTGCCGATGCCTTAGGACTCAAACAAGCAATGGTTCCCATCAATGCCGGCGTATTATCCGCTTTCGGAATGCTAGTTGCACCGAGAGGTCGACAACTCTCCAGAACCATTAATGCCAACCTTTTGGCAATGACGCCCGTTTCTATTCGAGACTCATTTCAGTCACTATTAGCACAAGGGATTGAGTCAGTGAGAAAAGAGGGGATTGATGTAACCGCGATCAAACACCACTACTCTTTAGACTTGAGATATAAAGGCCAATCCTACACCTTAAATACCCCTTTGGAACTGGGTAGCTCGATGGAGCAATGCGCTGAGCAATTTCATCAGCTACACTTCAATCGCTATGGTCACAACATGGATCTCCCGATTGAGATCGTAAATCTACGGCTTCAAATCACTGCGCCACAAGAAACGATAAATACCGAATTCAAAAGGGAGTCTGTTGATCTCGAACCCAAAGATGTAACACTACCTTCTGGCGAAAATGCAAAGATCTATAATCGTATGAGTATACCGACAGCTTATGAAATCACGGGCACTGCGATCATTACTGAGACAGTATCAACAACCTATATTAGCAACGATTGGAAAGCCGTTATTGATGCGACTGGAAACTTAGTATTGAGTTGCGATGACTAAGATACTTGATTGACTCTTGAGACAAGATCGACGATTTCACATTGAGGAATAAAGCCAGTTACACCCTCCTTCAGGATGGCTCTGGCACGTTCATAATCATCTAGCTTTGTTGCCTCATCAAGCTGCTTGATTAACACCTGAAGTTGTGGCCACTCGATCACCTTCTCCTTTGCACGCATGATCTTTTCATGCTTTGTAGGATAAACATTATCGCCGATCAGGAGTTCTTCAAATAGTTTCTCTCCTGGTCTTAGGCCTGTAAAGATAATCTCAATGTCTCCATCGGGTGTTTTTTCGTTGCGAATGCTATATCCACTTAGATGAATCATACGCTTAGCAAGATCATAGATGCGTACCGGCTCACCCATATCCAACACAAACACATCACCGCCTTGCCCCATCGCCCCAGCCTGAATCACTAATTCGACAGCTTCCGAGATCGTCATAAAATAGCGAATGACACGTTTATCAGTGACAGTAACAGGTCCGCCTTTGGCGATCTGCTCACGAAATAGTGGTATTACTGAACCGGACGATCCAACCACGTTACCAAAACGAACCATCGTAAAACGTGTATTCTTAGACAAGGTAGGTGATTGACTGTATGCCTGTAGGATAAGCTCAGCAAAACGTTTGGTTGCCCCCATGGTATTTGTTGGCCGTACTGCCTTGTCTGTAGAGATCAATACAAAGGTTTCAACCTTAGTATTGACCGCAGCTTGAGCTACAGAAAGTGTTCCAAAGATATTATTCCGGATCGCTTCCCCAGGATTCTTTTCAACCATTGGGACATGCTTGTAAGCTGCGGCATGGTAGATAGTGCGAACATCAAAGGCTCTACAGACCTTTTCCACGCGCTCCCGGTTTTCAATACTCCCCAATACAGGAACCAAAAAATCATCATTTTCCTGTAATTCTATAAATCCATTAATCTCTTTCTCAATCTGGTATAAAGCAAACTCATTTGCCTCAAAAAGAATGATCTGTTTTGGCTGGTATTTTAAAACCTGTCGACACAACTCTGAACCAATAGAGCCACCTGCTCCGGTAATCATCACCGTTTTATTGGTGATATTGGCATGAAGAAGATCGATATCAGAACTAATCTGATCTCGACCTAACAAATCAAGGATGTCCACCTCACGTAAATCTTCAACCTTCACCTTTCCATGGGCTATTTCAGATAAATCCGGTACTGTCCTTACATGAACAGGATAGGGTTCAAGCATTGAGATGATGTTATTTCGGCGATCCTGTGAAATTGATGGCAGTGCTAATAGAACCTCTTCGACCTCATAAAACCTGACTAAATAGCTTAGTTCACAGAATGGGTGAATCTTAATACCATTGATTTGATGATTCTGTATCGTTTCATCATCATCAATAAAGGCAACCACCTTCAATCCACGTCCATACTTCAGAGCCATAGATAACTGCATACCGGCAGAACCTGCGCCATAGATAACTACATTTCTGACAATATCTGACTTAGTATTATAGCCGTATCCCTTATAGTTAGTTAGATACCAACGCGCCACAAGGCGGCTACCAACGATAAAGAAGAGCGTATTAATAAAATTCAGTGCCAGGAAGGTTCTGGGAATTCCTGAATCTACCCATCCAAGGACAATTAAGGAGAGGATCATCGAATAGATTGAGACTGCTTGAACAGCCTTCCAGATAATATTAAATCCTATAAACCGGATGATGATCTTATAAAGGCCAAAGCTATTAAAGACAATGATCGAGCTAAATGCTGCTAGTAGCGCGATATAGAGATGGTATTGAGTGAAACTTAATTGTTCCCCCATCACCAACATTAGTGAGAGTAATAGCGAAAGCTCTACTAAAAAAAGATCTCCAATGATGGAGAGCATATATTTATGCAGTCTTGAAAATCTGACGACAATCGTATTTTGATTAATGCTGCTATTTAACATACGACTCTACCTTGAGAAACCACTTTAAAATACTCTTTTAACGGACTGTAAATCCTATGCCTAAAGAGAGATGGTTGCAAGCCGGCATCTCAATATTGTGAAATCCGTCCTGTACTAACCCAAATACAGCCAAGGATAATTGGGATATATGAGATGAACGCTATAACTCCCGAAATATCAGGCAATTGAATGGTTAGCCATGCTAGCGGGGCTAGCCAGAAGAGATTAACTGCAATCACAAACAAGAGAACGGGTAGATGACCCCCCCAATATCTGGATAATCTCTGATAAGCGTGATCTCGGTGACCTTCTCGCCATGACTCCCGTTTTATCATTCGAATCATCAGAGTCACCGTTGCATCAGTAACAAACAGCGCCCCCATTATGATCCATGGCTCATATGCCAACCAGCCATCCTTGATTGTTAATAAAGCTGTTGAGAACAGTACAAATCCTAACCACAGACTCCCGGTATCTCCCATAAATATTTTTGCTGGCGGGAAATTGAGCAACAGAAAACCAACTAATGCACCACAAATAATCAGCATCCATAAAAATATTGATGTTGAGGCAAATCCATCGTGCTGATACCAGCCTAGAAGCAAAGCTAGAACAAGCATTATGAGTGCTTGGCTTGCTGCTATCCCATCGGTGCCATCCATAAAATTAAAAAGATTCAACCACCACAAACCAAGAATCATCGCCAATAGAGATAAGGCTATACCGCTAAAGTCAATGATGAATAGCCTGAATTCAGGCAGAGAGCCAATGAAATAAATCCCACAAGCTAAAACCAAAAATTGAGTGATGAATCTTACCCTAACGGGCAAGTGCTTTTTATCATCAACATAACCTAAAACACTTAAAATCAAAGCTAAAATAATAAAGCTCGAGATTTCCAGATTTAAGGGTAAGTTAGCCGATAGATAAGTAATTGAAGAAGCAATCACAAAGCCGATACCACCGCCTCCAGGTGTTGGCTTAATGTGGCTAGATCTATGATTCACTTCCTGAAAAAGATTAAACTTTGCAGCATATCTAATAACCACATAGGTTACTAAAAATGAGAATATTCCTGAGGTTATAATCAAATAAACTGGTAACAAGTCTATTACTGCCTAAGTGTGTAAGTTTTATTATTCTTAACAATTCTACTTGTGTCACTACATTGTCATTTATACCATTTTTTTGCTGCCAATAATCCTACAACGAAACCAAATCGTAGCCAAACACCGACGACCACCAGCAACCACAAGATTCCAGAGTATTGATTACGAAAAAATTTATGATAAAAACGAAGCATTCCTTTGTGTTTATGCCATTCAACGAAATAGGGGCGTGATTTACTACAAGCACTTAACTCGTGCGTAACTTTTGCTGAAGGAACAAACAAAATCCTCCACCCGTTCTGACGAAAGCGCATACACCAGTCGAGATCTTCACAATGTAAGAAATAATCCTCATCCCAGAGCCCTACATCATCAACAGCTTCACGCTTTACCAACATACATGCACCAGATATGGCGTCTACCTCAACGGGGGAATCTGGTAATGGTTGTTTCTCAAGATGATAATCATCAAATAGTTCAGGCCATCGTGAAGATAGCCGAGAAAGACCAAATGCACGAACAAAAGAGCGCCATGGTGTAGGAATTGCACGACGACCGCCGCCTTGTTCACTACCGTCTGGGTTTATTAATAAACCACCAACCATACCAAAATTTTTTTCTTGTGTGATGACATCTTTTAATGCATCAACCGATCCTTGATGCATTTGGCAGTCTGGATTTAAGAATAGTAAATAATCACCTTTAGAGTTTAACGCTCCAATATTGCATGCTTTAGCAAATCCTAAATTGCTATTATTCTTTATGATTTTCTGTTTCGGATTATCTTGAAATCGATTGAGACATGTTTCAAGACTTATATCAGAGGATGCGTTGTCAACAACAACGATCTCATCCGCTTGAGTTATTACAGAACTAATACAATCGGTTAATAGAGAACCTGCATTGTAATTAACAACAATTACTGAAATCACAAATTACCAACCAAATACTTTGTAGTTCTTGCAGTCATATAGAGATATAACACGAGAAGATACACTACGACTATAATTGCACAATTCATCATTTAGGAATGTCATCTTCAGACAGTATAAATGGTCTCGGTTTGTAGTCGAAATCCTGGGCTGCGTTTGTATGATCAAATATCATGTTTTTGTTCATACGCTCTACCATAGTAATAGTCCAGGATCTATATCGTGGAATCATGCGAATAATTGTGAGTACTAATCGAAATACCCAAATAGGAATATAAATAAAGCGCTCTTTACGCCCAAGTCTAGTAAAAATACGAGATACCATCTCACGGTATGTAATTACTTCATCACCTGACAAGTTATATGCCTTGTTCAACACATTTGGTGTCAATAAAGATTTCACACAGGCATCCGCAACATCATCTGCATAAACTGGCTGTCGTAGCCCTTTTGCTTTTCCAAATAAAGGGAAAAAACCAAATCTACGGATAAAATGTGATATCTCAGTAATGTTCTTATCGCTGCCATGTCCATAGATAAGAGTAGGTCTTAAGATTATCCATTCCACCTGATTTTCTATAGCCCATTGTTGTAAGCTTTTTTCTGCTGATACCAACTGCCGAACAATTTCTTGCTCATGTTTATCTGATGAGTCTACTTTAGTAAAACAACTAGTAGATGACAGTACTACAATTCGATGTGCGCGATAAGATTCAAGTAGAGGGAAATGCTCTGGCAAAGTCCAAATAGGGGCAAAGCATATCCAAAGCATAATCGGCGTATCATTATCAATATTCAACGAATAGTTATTAAGATTTCTCCAATTCACATTATCCACTATTCCTTCATCACGATTGCGTGAAAAAGCATATACCAATAGATTAGAAGATATTAATTTACGCACAAGTAACTGCCCAACTATACTGGTTGCTCCAATTACTCCGATAGCTTGCGATTTATTCATCATCGCTGTTCACTCATTAGAATTTGAAGTGCACATCACTTTTATTGTGATTTGGGCGGGCAGAATTGTCTCAATTGATTTCATCTCTGTATTTTTTTATAACCCATATTTTTAACTAATGCTTATACCTATATTACTTCTAAATAATATTTGCATTATTAAAGCGAGATTCCCATGTATTATCAGATCTAAATTTATAAACTGATTCAATTGTTGCTGTGTAATCCATGGCTCGCACAACAACGCTAATATCCTCCACTCCTTTACTAAGAAAGAGACCCGACTCTCCATTACGAAAAGCCATTTCTCCAAAATCAGTGGAAATTACTGGCAATCCCAATGCACGATATTCATAGTATTTGATGGGATCAACAGATGCAGTCAGCTCATTTTTTTTAAAAGGGATAAGACCAACATTGAACATCTGCATTGCTTCTAATGCTTCTTGATGATTACATGAAGGAAGCATTTCAATGTTATCTGGTAGCTTTTTGGGTATTGAACAAAATACCGGGCCAATCAATCTCACGATATCTTCTGGTCTCTCTTTCGCCAGCTTAATTACCCAATCCCAATCAAACCAGCTTGCTATTGTACCTACATAACCCAGAATCTTCTTATTGTTGTCAGGAGAATTAGTAAGCTTAGGTATTACCTCTGCGTCTAGACCATTATGCACTAACTGAACATCCGATCTGATTTGTCTCCACTGTTGCAGGATCGACGTTGAAGAGGCTAAAACTTGGTCTACATTTCGTACCAATTGTTCCTCTCTCCAACGCATTGACCATCGAGAAATGCCTGTATAAAACGCTGGAAAATCATCCATTGCATCATAAACAGACTTGCATCCCTTTAGTCGTTTTAAAAGAATCAAAGCTAAAACAGATGGCTTTCCAATGACCAGCAGGCTGTTCTTCTGATGCACAAAAATATCTACCATACGCAACAAAGAACACCACATCATCCCATTAAAAATGCCAGAAGCTGGCAATGGTTCTATAGGTAAAAAAGGAGGTCTAATAACTGATAACCACTTTGGATTTGTTTGATTTATAGGTTCAGTTGTTTCCCTCAATCGTTGAAAATCAGAAAACGATGGGAATCGTGTTGGATATGGGTCAATCCACAGAACCTCACCCCCTGTTCTAGCATGAAACCACATTACGAATTTATGTGGCCTCTGCTCGAAACTCGACCATGGAACAGAAGATAAGTAGACCAAACGTCTCAATCGAAGTAATCCTTGAGCACCCCCACAATTCGTTGTGCACTTTTTCCATCACCATAAGGGGATATACCACGAGCCATAGCATGGTAAGCATCCTGATCATCCAACAATTCTTGAGCCTTTTGTACGATGCGTTCACATTCTGAACCTACCAGTTTTACGACTCCGAAATCGATGGCCTCGGGACGCTCGGTTTCATCACGTAAAACCAAAACAGGCTTGCCTAAAGCAGGTGCTTCTTCTTGAACACCACCTGAATCACTAATTATCAAATAGGCTCTTTTCATTGCTTCAACAAACGGAGCATAATCAAGAGGTTCACATAAAATGATATTGTTGCAAGATCCCAGCATTTCATGCGCTACATCTTTCACATTTGGATTAGGATGTACAGGATATAGAATTTGAATATCGGTATTGTTCTGAGCAAGAGCACGTAGCGCACGGCAAATACTACGAAAAGGAGTTCCGAAGTTTTCACGGCGATGTGAAGTCACCAGAACCAATCGTTTTGCATCATCAAGATCGATACCCAATGCAAGGTCTTTCTCTGCAGTCATAAGCAAGGCGTCAATCACTGTATTACCAGTCACGACAATATCAGCATTACTCACACCTTCTTTCAGTAAATTTTTGCGTGAACTTTCAGTAGGTGCGAAATGCCAATGAGCCAGACGCCCTGCAATCACACGGTTTGCTTCCTCAGGGAAAGGACTCAGTATATCCCAAGTACGAAGGCCAGCTTCCACATGGCCAAAAGGTATACGTTGATAGAAACACGCTAATGCAACTGCCATTACAGTTGTCGTGTCACCTTGTGCAAGTACCACATCCGGTTTTTCTATCTGTAATACACCATCAAGTTCTAGCAGCAATCGGGCAGTTAACATCGTCAATGTCTGATCGGGCTGCATGATGTTCAGATCGATATCTGGTTTAATTCCGAAGAAACTCATAACTTGATCAAGCATATGCCTATGTTGTGCAGTAGCAAGTACTCTAACACTAGCCCAGCTTTTTGCTTTCAATGCAATAATGACCGGAGCCATTTTTATGGCCTCAGGTCTAGTGCCAACTACACAAATTATTTTATGTTTATTCAATCAAAAACATCCAATCAATTAATAAAATGAGTCTTTCTCATTAATGTATGCATGGTGAAATTATCATGCTTAAGAGATTTAATTTTTTTAATGGTTTAGAGAACACTATCATTCGATTCAATGACCATTATATTATTTACTGTGTCATATAATATTCATTTATTACTTCCACAATATAGTTAATTTCATCATCTAAAAGCCCATAATACATCGGCAATCGTATTAGTTTTTCACTTTCCTTTGTTGTATATACATCTTCACCATGAAAACGACCATGTTTTTTTCCAGCGATAGAAGTATGCAAAGGAATATAATGAAACACACCCATAATTCCTTTTTCATTTAAATATTTAAGTAACCGCTGTCTTTTATTTAGAGATTCTTCTTTAAAATAGAACATATGCCCGTTATGTTCACATTCTTCCGGTATAACTTGAAGGTCAATTATACTTTGCTTCTGTAATGGAGATAATAATTCATGATATAATTTCCAAGAGTTAAGTCTATCTTTATTTATTGTCTTTTCTTTTTCTAATTGCCCCCAAAGAAAAGCTGCACTTATTTCATTTAACAAAAAACTACTACCAAGATCTACCCACGTATATTTATCAACCATTCCTCTGAAAAATTGCTTACGATTAGTTCCCTTTTCACGAATAATCTCAGCTCGTTTAATAAATCGTTCATCATTAATAATTAGTAGTCCACCTTCACCACCACTGGAAAAATTTTTTGTCTCATGGAAACTATATGCTGCCATATGACCCTGTGTTCCAAGAGGTTTTCCTTTATAAGTTGACAGCATCCCTTGTGCAGCATCCTCAATAACAAAAACTCCATATCGCTCTGCAATAAGATTAATCACATCCATATTACACGCAACACCTGCATAATGAACTGGCACTATAGCTTTTGTCTTTGACGTAATTGCTGCCTCAATTAATGACTCATCTATATTCATAGTATCTGGACGGATATCAATAAAAACTATCTTGGCTCCTCGTAGTACAAATGCATTAGCAGTACTAACAAAGGTATAACTTGGCATAATCACTTCATCGCCAGGCTGTATATCAATAAGAATTGCAGCCATTTCCAATGCTTGAGTACATGATGGTGTAAGAAAAGCTTTTGAGCATCCAAGTTTTTCCTCAAACCATTTTTGACACATATTGCCATAATTACCATCGCCGGAAATTTTAGCACTCTTCATCGCATCAATTACATACTGCTTTTCATTACCCGTGTGGGGGGGGCGATTAAAAGGAATCATAGAAGTATATGTTTATGAAAGTCAAAATATGTTGCTTTGATTGTGAAATTAAAGAATGTATAGATATTTACAATTGAAACATTAGACGCCGAAATCTTTGTTTTTATTCGTTTAACGCCTGTATCTTTGAAATATTCTAGAAATGAAGCCCAAAACAATGGTGTCAACATACCCTTACTAGGCATACTTCCACCAAGAACCAATTCAACTGTGTGCTCATCAATAAGTTTATAGTAAACAAATGAGTCCAACTCATTTTTATTATTTCGATAGACTAATAATGGAATTTTATTTTTATGCATATCCTCGCACCAAAGTTGCATACGTAGATCAGCCAACTCCTTTTCAACAAATGGGTCTTCATGAAATCGGGAAAACCGAAAGACTTCAAGACTTTTTTTTGTAATCTCAGCATAGTCATGGTCTTGAGCTATATCGATTTTTAATCTTCTTTTACCTAACTCAAGAGGCACTGAAAAGTTAGTAATATTGTTATTCGTAACATGCAATTGTGTTTCATAGTTATTGAAACCTGTACGATACAAAACACGCTTTTCGCTAATAAGGTTCGCATTTATTCTGCTACAGAATAATGCGGGACCTTGTGATGATGTGATTTCATCTAATGTGTTAATTACACTTATCTCATCCGACTCATTGATATTTTCAAGTTGTATATCAAATGTTTTTAACCCAAGTGCTTTACCATCCCATGGTGTCGGACAAAGATTAATACCAAAAGGATATATTTTTTTTTCCATAATTTTTAAGCTGTGCTTCCATTATCTACGGTTATTGTGGTTCCATTAACATATTCACCATCATCACTTAATAGATATGCTACGGAAGCAGCCACAGACTCAACTGTAGCAAGTTTTCCAGATGGGCTACGTCGTTTTATCGAAAGTAGCTTATCAGGAGCAATACCTTTAGTCATATCTGTTTCCATGTAACCAGGGGACACACAATTAACAGTAATCCCTGCTTTACCTAATTCACGAGATAATGATTTAGTAAACCCAATTAAACCTGCTTTTGTAGCTGCATAAACTGATAGACCATTGAAACCCGTAGCTGCGATAATGGATGAAATGTTGATAATACGACCAGTACCGCCAAGCAACATAGATCTCGAAACATACTTAGTCAACACTATGGGTGACATAAGATTAACCAACAACGATTGCTCAATATCATTTTCGTGCATAGTTGCAAGCACACCGTCAGTACCAATTGCTGCATTATTTACTAACCCATAAATACGACCATACTTACTTGTCAATTCACCAACCCAATCATGAATTTCATTAGTGTTTTTCATATCGAAACATTCAAAGTATGCTTTTTTTCCATCACACAATGAATTGAGCTCTCGACTGTCTGATCGCGCAACAGCAATAACCTTGTAATCATCCGCAACTAATCGCTGACTAATTGCAAGGCCAAGCCCCTTGCGCGCACCTGTAACCATCACAATTTTATTCATTGTAATTTTTCCTTAAAAGCTTACCTGAAGCAGTCATTTGAATGTCATTAGATGACACAATAAACGCCGGTACTTTAAAGCTTTCCAATTTATTACGACAATGCGTAATCACCCTTTTTTTAAATGAATCATCAACAACACATCCAAGAGAAGGAATGATAACTGCTTCAACCAAACTACCCAGTAATGTACTCTTGCGTGCACGAACCTGAACAAATGCGACCTCTGTAAGCTCTTTTATTACAGCCTCAACCTCTTCAGGCATAACCTTATTTCCACCAATGTTAATAGATCCATTTGCACGCCCTAAAAAATGTATTCTGTCACCTTGAACTTTAACAACATCACCCGAATCAATCCATTTGTATTCTGCGTTTGAAGCTGATAGTAAATTCTCAGATGATGTTCTAAGCCAAAGATGATCAAATTCATCAATCCGCATTGCTACACCCAAGGGAGGATGATGTAAATAGTCAGTAGGAAAACCAGCTTTTCCATCTTTGACTACAAACCCGACACCAGCTTCAGTAGATGCATAAATATGAGTGATACGTGCATCTGGAAACTTATTTTTCAACATATCTAGAACTACTTGATCTACAATCTCTCCTCCCATGGTGATTTGTTTTAATTGTAATCTGTCAAACAAAGGATACATTGACAGTTTTCGCCACATCGACGGTGTTGCTGAAAGAGCATTACAACCTGTTGTAATGAAACGATTCATTAATTCATGTATATCAACACCTTCATTATTTAAAACAAGAGGGGTACTACTCATCCACGACTGTAGAAACACTTGCAGACCAGCAAATCTGCGCAAACTGTATAGACTACCCCAAATAAATTCATCTCCAACACGTCTAGATGACATGCTTCTGGTCAGAGTTGAGAACGTATGGGCAATAAGTTTAGGATCGCCTGTTGTACCTGAGGTGGGTAGCAACCATGTAGTTTGAGTTGTTTTTGGTCGAGTAGTGTAAGTAGATTGTAAGCTACCATTCAATTCTATTTGCGTAAACAACTCAGTAAAACCAAGGCCATCATTCTCCAAAACAGTATCAACTTTGGCATCAATTAATCGAGCTTCACGAGTATGAGGCGCATCCTCTAAAGGTAATAAGATAATTTTTTTCGCCAATCCATCTAAAAAAACAAGTGTAGTGAGAAATTCAATGGCAGGTAATGCCCCAATTGCAACGGACTTACCTTTCCATTCAGATGAATCCACACCATTTATTGCCTGAATCAACATCCCTATTTCGATAAAACCAATTGATTCAGCTATCCAAAGTACATCTTCTTCATTGAAGGACGATAATCGTTCTAATAAACATTTCATTTGGGCATAAATCTTTGATAAATCTCGATAAATTCACCTAATGTACGAGGATAAACTGGCTCATCCATTAAAACAAAAGGATCATAGCCAAGCTCTTCTTCGAGTGTGGCCACTAAAATAGCAAAACCAAGTGAATCAAGACCTGATTCTAGTAAAATAGTTTCATCTGTTAATATTCCTACTTCAGAACCACGTATGTTTGCTGTTTTCTGTATTGTTTCAATTATTTTTGTACGTAAACTATTCATTTCAATATAACCTTAATATATATCCACAGGAAACTAGTGGTTTTTTTGCTCCACCTGCTTTTTGTCCCACTCAATCAGAGTTGACTTATTACTTTCTCCAAAGCATCTTTAGTCGCACATTACAAGATTTCTCATTCATCCACAGCTATAACCATGACGCTCTATCATCGATCACATAAATTCACAGTCTAATTAAGATGACTAAACAAGTTATTCGCCTATATCAGAGATTGATAACCATGCATATATATTTGATCATTGTAGAGTCTTATAAAAAAGCTAGATTTCATAAAAATACAAAGTTATTAATCTATCAACTTTTAAGATATCCCAAGAGTGAATTAATAAAACCGATTGATACCATAATTGTAAAGGGTCTTAGGAAGTTAAGCCATACAAATTGACTTCTCACGAAGCAGCTTTAACAAGTGTTTATAGAGATTATTGCGTCGATGGTTGAATCGAAATTCAGTTTCTTTTAGATGAAAGTAAAACATCTCTTTGCGGATCCCTTTCATCTTGCTCAGCCTGAGCTTGGCGTATGCCCAAAACGATTCAATACCATTGATGTGAGATTTCTCATTGGCAAACTCATTACTCCCATGCTCCACACGATAGTGT
>JBNKZU010000018.1:0-160643 GCA_050301795.1 Thiohalomonadaceae bacterium
AAAACTATTCCAAAAGAAACAGTTCATAAAAAGGAAGATGAATTTAGAGAGCTTCTAAACAGTTTTTATCAAGATTATTTATTTAACCTAAAGAACAAAAGCTATCGAACTGCATTAATCCTGGCTGGCGCAATGACAGAAGCCATTATTTATCAGCTCTTACTTGAGCAAGGAGTTGATAAAAAGATCCTAGATGGTGATCGAGGGTTAGGAATGGGAAAGCTTATAACTTATTTGAAGCTACTTAAGCTAGATAAGACTTTATCCTTGCCTATGACACATTTTTCTGAAATCCAGAAAAAAAGAAATAAAGCAGTTCATATCGGTTCACAAAGAAATAAACCGCAGAATTTCACTAAATCTGATACGGACTGCTTTAATCATGTTATTAAGCATTTTGGAATTTAGGGCTAACAAGTCGCTCGTTCTGACGCAAACTACGCTACGCTTCGTTTGCGCCGCACAGCTTTAACTTTATAGCCCATCTCAACAGGACAAATAGTCAATGTATAGACCGGCAGACATTTACTATATGAACACGATTGAGTGCAACCAAAAATGTACTAAGTGTTCGCATTGGAAATACAAGGACAAAGCCAACCGACTATCGACAGAAAAATTTATAATTGGCATTAAGAGTATTCCTACAACAAAGGAACTTTGTATTGTTGGTGGTGAACCGCTTTTGTTTAAATCAGAAATTTACGAAATTATACATGGCATTGCCGATTCAGATATAAGAACAGTAATCATTACAAACGGTGTTTCAATGGACAAAGACTTCATTCATACCGTTTCAAAATACAACATTCATATTGTGGTTTCTATTGACACAATGGACAGAAATTTTTGGAAGTTTGTGCGTGGAACAAACTCTTACAACAAGGTTTTGAAAAACTTTGAATATGCGACAAGTATTTTGACTCCTAAACAAATCAGTATTCAATCCGTTCTTTCAAAAGAAACTCAGTCACATATGACGGAAGTTGCAGAATATGCAAGATCAAAAAATGTTTATCATTCTATTCAAGACTACATGATGGAAGGTTTTGAAGGCTCATGGGCTGCAACAGAAAACAAGCAAGCCATAATTCCCGATAATGGACAACAATGTTTTGCAGCGGACAGAAATTTATCCGTTGTTCAAAACGGAGACGTTTACACATGTTTTCAGCAAACTTGGATAGACAGTTGCCAAAAGCCACTTGGTAATTTGAACACTCACACAATGACTGAAATACTATCTTCTGATTATGCAATTTCGGTAAGTGAAAAAATGCGAGTATGTAATTTGCCCTGTAAGGTTCTTAAATGCAACACCAGAAAAAATGACAGTATTTGAGGAAATTATTGTTGAATTAAGCTACAACTGCAATTTGAGCTGTAGTATGTGTGGCTTTGGCAAAGAAGCTAATCCATACAGCAAGAGTAAATTTCTAACTTTTGATAACTACAAAAAAATACTTCACAAAATTGGCGACAAGGCAAAAACAATCCGATTAAATGGTCGCGGAGAAAGCACTATACACCCCGAATTTGTTGAAATATTAAATTACACAAAAGAACAATATCCGAATGTAAATATCAATCTGTTTTCAAATTTTTCTTTCCGCAATAAACGAATACTCGAAGCACTTATCAACAATCGTGTTCAACTATTTATTTCTATGGATAGTTCAGAAGCAGAAGAGTTAAAAACGATCAGGAAAGGGGCAAGATTTCAGTTTATAGAAGAAAACATTAGATGTCTGCATAACTTGCCTAATAGACCGTTTATCATTTTCACTATTCAGGAAGAGAACATTCACCGCATTTATGATATTGCCAAGTTTGCATACGACAACAAATGTCAAATTCTGTATAACACAATTCGCAGAGATGAAGGAATTGAGACCTTTATAGATATTGTTAATGAGAAAAATCAAAGTATTTCAGCACAATTTCAAAGAGTAACAAAGTTATATTCAAACTCAAATTTACAATTCTTTTATCCTGACCAACTTGCGGGAATACGGTTGAAAGTTGCCAAACCAACACAAACAAATGGCACGATGCAAAGTTGCCCGGCTTTGAACCAGGAGCTTTGTATTTTCTATGACGGGACAACAACGCCGTGCAATATGTTCAATCCTTATGTTTACGGCAATATATCCAATCAGTCTCTAAATGAAATTTGGAATAGTCAAGAAAGGTTGGACTTTCTGGCTTTTCATAAGAATCATTACTATTGTCAAAACTGTGCAAACCTTGGGATGTGAAAATGAGTTCACTATCAAATCTTCCATATGGGAAAATTTTGGACTATTGGTATGAAAAGCTAGCAGGCAAACCATACAGATATAAATTTCTTTTGACGAAAGTAGTTGAAGTGTTCACTTTCAAAAGTCATAGCTGTAAAGGCAACAATAGGCACGACTACTTTGAGTTTCCAAGTCCAATTAGAAATACTGACGTTCCAGAAAACCCCAAATTAAGTATCGTAATTCCAGCCTATCTGAAATCCGAGAAAGACAGGCAAGACATTATAAATTTATTGCAGTCAATGAGCAGACTAACTTTAAAACCAAACAAGATAATAGTAATTGACGACTGTTCACCGATAAACTTTATTTTTCCCGAAACCGTTACAGTTTGCAGACTTGAACAAAATTCGGGGCCTGCAAGGGCAAGAAATGTAGGAAAATCACTCGCTATTGAAAATGGCTCAGACATCATTGCATTTAGCGATATAGACTGCATTTTGTCAGAGCATTGGGTTTCAACAATTATTCAATCCTTTCTTGACTTCAAAGACTTTCAAATACTTTCGGGAGACACGCCAGCATATGACAAAAGTTGGTTTGGGAGTTACCACAACATTAACGGAACTCTCAACGGTAGACAGCTAAAGAATACAGAACGGCTACTTTATGGAACGACTGCAAACTTGGCAATAACAAGAGAAGTAGCGATTAACATTGACTTTAACGAGAACTTTACAATCGCAGCAGGTGAAGACATTGAATTTTGCTTTAAAGCCAACAAACAGGGCTATGCTGTAAAGCATATTCCGTCAATGACTGTTTATCATAACTTTGGCTATAACGGGCAATTCACCAAGAAATTGAAACGGTTCAGAGAGCAATTCAAAAAATACGGACAAGGAGAAACGATTTTATTAAAAGAAATACCAAATTATTATGCTTACTTTGATAGGACAGAAGAAATACCGACAAAGAAAAACGGGCTATAACTTGTCGTTATCTTTTAAAAGGTATTCCATGAGTATAGAAGAATTAAAGTTACTTGTAACAGTAGCCCTTGCACTTTCCGGTTGGCTTGCTGTCAATTATTTCAATAATTTAAACCGGGTCAGAGAACAATTGTTTCTAATATAGATAAAAATACTCTCTAACCCTGATTAACCGAACTCACGTTCCGTGCCCTCTTAAGCTTTAAATCATTTACAAAGAGATGTTCCCGTCTTCTATTCAATTAGTCCTGCGTTTGAAAAGTCTTGGGATCAGACATATAACCATTAATAAGCTTGAGCAAAACTGAATAATCTATTCTTACACTTTGTCTGGTCAATACCATGATGTACATGCATTTAAATAATAAACGCTTCATATTGTGCCTGCTGGGTTGCTTGCTATCTCTTCCTGCATACGCTGGTCAGACTCTTGATATTGAAACGAGCATTGTGATACCTGGATATAATGATGTCGCTGTACCGGGTAACTCGGGCACTCGCTTTTCTTTAACGGAGGATCTTGTCGCTGATAAGGTAACCGCTGTACGGCTTAGGTATGGAAAGCAGATCTCAGATCACCAGTGGATTGGTTTTCTGATTGCACCTTTAACCTTGAGATCACAAGGCACGATTAATAATGATATCGACTTTAGAGGCCAAACATTTACTCAGGGTAGTGTTGTTAATGCAAGCTATCGTTTCGACTCTTATCGTTTTCTCTACCGCCATCGCTTACATCAATCTGATGATTATCACTTCAGTCTTGGCGGTGCATTAAAGATCAGAGATGCTTCTATCCGGCTTGAGAGCAATGGACAGGTTGCAGTGAAGGACAACACCGGCTTTGTACCACTGTTGAGTTTTAACATCACGTGGACACCCTATGATAAATGGCACTTTCTTATCGATGGTGAGGCATTGGCTGCGCCTCAGGGAAGAGCTGAGGATGTTCTGTTTGCTGCACAGTATCAGGCCAATCAATCGCTCTCATTCATGGTTGGCTACCGTGTGTTGGAAGGTGGTGCAGATAATGATGAGGTCTACACCTTCTCTCTGTTCCATTATGCCAGTGCTGGTTTAACCTGGTCTTTCTGACTTACCATCCTTGGCGAGTCTCTGTGTGCAGCACAACTATTCCGCCACACATATTCTTTTAGCGATAATCGCCTTCACTGTTTTCACGATAAGGGTGAATACAACCAGCGTTAAAACTGTGGTTAAGAGTGATGCGATCCACAGGTATAGCTCCTGCCCGGTCTTTTCATATTGCAAGAAGCTTGCAGTGCTGATGGCAGCCAGCGGGAATGAATAGGCCCACCATGATAAAAAGAATTTCAGCCTGAAAAAACGTGGCGCTTGTGTGAATAGCAGGAGTGTTAAAAACAATCCAATGGCATAGAGGATCCTTGCAAAGCTATCCAGCTCTCCTGCCAATTTAATATAGGAGATAAATCCCACCGCAGGTGGTGCAATTAGGATAAATAGCGTTGGTAATAGTTTTTCATCTATCGGGTGATGGAAAAACATGCGATAGAAAACGATGGTTAACAGGATTAACCAGAAAAACATACCAATGCTGAAAAAGAACCATGAAACCTCTATAAAGCCTAACTGAACCCCGGCAATAGGAACCAATACATTACCCACCGCTGGAATAAACCACGCGGGGTTAAGGTGCTTAATATCAAAATGGGTATGGTGGATCCATACTGTAACCACATAGAGTGTCATCACCAGATGCAATGCGGTACCTGCCTTCCACAACAATGCAGCAACTGCTTCTGAAAGCGGCATCACCGCAACTGACAGTAACAACATGCTGATAGATATTGCCGGGAAGAAGTTAAGCTTTATCGGGTGGTGTAATTCCTTGATGACTGCATCGCGATGGAGTATCAACTTGCTTGAGTAGAGTATTAATAGCAGTGTAAAAACCAGCGCCGTAATACCGACCAAAATCGGCGTAATATGAAGGTTTATTTGGAAAACATGCTGCGCTTTTGACCACGCAATCGTCAGTCCAGATAGTCCCATAACGGTCGAGAAGAAAGAGATAGGAAAGTTTTCCAGGCGATCAACTTCAGCACTGTGCATGATTAAGCTCCGTAAACGTATCAACTGTGGAATATTGAAAAACAGAATATATTAGAATCCACTAATATATAGAGTTTACAACGAAACTCAAGCACCAGTGATGTGTGGCGTTCTCTTTTACCCAATCGATTGATTTCATCCTTTTGGTTTATTCAGCCTGAACTATACTGGTTGTTATCTTATGGTCGTCATGAAAACATCAATAACGGAGTCAAACATGAATACCGCATATCCATCTCCTTTTAGGTACTTTATTTTAATCCCGCTAGTACTGTTGATATCAGCTTGTACCGCTGGCAATCCTCAATTCACGCCCGATAGCCCTGCCGATTTCTGGTATGGCCTGTGGCACGGCATCATTTCAGTCATCACCATGATCATCCATATCTTTAATAACGATGTTTCGATCTATGAAGTTAATAATAACGGTGGCTGGTATGACTTCGGATTTCTGATTGGCGTTATCAGCGTATGGGGAAGTGGTGGACATATCTCATGTAAATCGGCATCCGAAAAAAAGAGGGATAAGGAGTGGGAAGAGATCGGCAATAAGGTCGAAAAGAAGGTGATGCGAAAACTAAAAGAGTGGGCTGATGACGATACTAGTAACAGTAGTGATGACTGGGAAGAGATTGGCGAAAAGGTCGAGAAGAAGATGAAGCGAAAGATCCGTGAATGGGCTGAAAAAGAGTAGAGCTATATCGTGCCTATCACTTGTTGCGGCACTAAAACATCCATTGCGACCGGAAGATGATCCGAGTTGACCTCACTTAATACACGACAATCAATGATCTCTATCCCCTCGGTCACCAAGATATGATCAATATGCTTCTCCGGTCGCCAACTGGGAAAGGTTTTAAGATCCTTTTGTGGCATTTTCAGTGATGTCTCACAAAAAAGCTTATCCATCTCTTTACTTTGGGGTTCAGAGTTAAAATCACCCATTACGATGACATATTGATAGCGATTAACCAATTCACTGATGTAGTCAAGTTGTTGCCCGCGACTATGACGACCAAGCGCAAGGTGGAGCTGAATAAGCACTAATGGCTGCTCAGCATTACCAAGGTGAACCTCCAACCCTCCTCGCCCAGGTACCGTACCCGGTAGTTTATGTTCAAGGATCTGTTGCGGTTTATAGGCGCTTAAGAATCCATTTCCATGTTGTGCCACCTTTCCCAGATTGCGATTGAGTTGATGATAGCAGTGTGGATATTCTGCTTTGGTTGCCAGATATTGGGTCATATCAACAAAGCCGGTACGATAGCTGCCAGCATCTAACTCCTGGAGTGCAACAAAATCATACCCACTTACTGTTTGTGCAATCTCATCGAGATTTGAGAAGCGATCCTTTGAGGGAAGAATATGACGCAATCCACGTGTTACATAATGGTGAGGACGCACACTATTGATCCCAACCTGAATGTTATAACTCAATAGTTTGATGAGTTGTGATTCAGCAGTGGTGTGCATTGGATTTGTTTACTCATCTCAATTGTTTCAAAAGCGATAATGCCAGTATAGTTCTTTTATCATCTCGCCACTATGGGTCTATTGTGCACTGAGTTGTGGCAGTGTTGGATGTAGTCCTGCAACGATCGCAGTGTAGTCTGGATCATCATCTGGCAATAAACCATGACGTACCAGAAAATCGATCACTACAAGATTACAGTTATGCTTAAACTCGGTGGTTTCTCGTACCAACGTGGCAACCTCCTCAATCGGCATTAAATAAAATGCCTCGACCTCGCCATCGGTACACCTTGGTTCAAATGTGTGTGGTAATTCAAGATCATAGATCAGCAAGGTATCCGGCTTTAGACCTCTTTCACTCTCGGCACAATAACTAACCGTGCCAACCGATATAGCCTGTTGTGCCAGTTCTTGTGGTATACCCGCCTCTTCCCAACACTCTTTGATAAGGTTTTGAGATGGAGATACCGCAAAAGGTAATCCCCCGGCAACCAGTTGATCCAGCTTTCCTGGTTCAACGCCGCGATCCTTTGCTCGCCGACTGATCCACATTTTAATTGCACTACCATCTTTAACGTATCCATTGAGGTGTTGCCCATAACAACGAATTCCGAAGATCGCAGCCGCTACACGGTCTACCACCGCAACGATATTCTCTCGCTGATGAAGTGAGACCGGATATAGCTCATTCATTGGCGGGTAGATCAAACCCAGATTTGAGAATTGTCCGACTAAAAAAGCAAATAGTTCATTACGACTGGCTATATCGCCTCTGTCACTATTGATCGCAATATCTTCTTCAGTTTCAACGGCATTTGTGCACCACCCTTTAATGAGGTGTGCGTTCTTTTTTTTCACCCAACCGACATGATATCCATCAACGAAGAAGCGCTTAAAGTGCGCGATATCTATACGGTTGCAATAATCTATGCGATCCAGATAACTCATCTATTGTCACTACCCTTTACTCATTCATCATCATTGTGAAATATCAGGATACTACAATACCATTGTGCTCTTTCTTATTAGTGATGTTTTGCTATAGTCGAGAAAGGAAAAAGCTGAGTACTCCCAATGACATACGACGCAGAACAAACCAAATCACTTCCGTCTGCCTTTCTCTTTGACGGTGAAGGCGGTTATCGGCAGTTGGATAGGCCAGACCATGCCTCTGAAAACATAACGGCTCACGGCTTTACCTGGTTACGGCTCAATTACAGTGATCCTGATGACCAACGCTGGCTCTACGAGCAATCTGAACTAGAACCTCTGGTTATCGATGCTCTACTTGCAGAGGAGACACGTCCACGCACCACCATTCTTAAACATGGGGTTCTGATTGCGCTTCGCGGTGTTAATCTGACACCTGGCGCAGATCCTCACGACATGGTTACCATTCGTATCTGGATCACACCAAACCAGATTATTACCACCCATCGACGCGAACTTCAGGCAGTGCGAAGTTTAATTGAAGAGATGCCAGCAGATAACGTGCCGCTAACATCAACTGCACTATTGATTGATCTGATTGATAGGTTGATCTGGAATATGAGCGATACCGTTGATAACTACGAAGAGACCATGGCTGACTTTGAGGGGAGGATCATCGAGTCAGACACCTCGACACTTCGATATGATCTCTCATCACTACGTCGACAAGTCATAACCATGAGACGTTACCTTTCGCCCCAGCGAGAGGCACTTAGTCGACTCATTACCGAAAAGATTAGCTGGATTGATGATAATAGTCGTATTCATCTTCGTGAGGTCAATGATCGCCTAATCCGTCATATTGAAGATCTAGATACGGTAAGAGAGCGAGCAGTATTAACCCAGGAGGAGCTCTTAAGTCACTTATCAGAGCAACTAAACACCCGAATATATGTGCTTGCCATTGTCTCTGCTGTGTTTTTGCCACTTGGACTATTAACCGGACTTTTTGGTATTAATGTGGGCGGTGTTCCTGGCGCTGAAAACCCGCTGGCCTTTTGGATCTTTCTTGCTTTGCTATTCGTCCTGGTCGGAATGCAACTGATCCTGTTCCGATTAAAACGCTGGCTGTAACAACCGTTACCAGAATTGTTTTACGATCAACTATTCGATTAATAGGTATAATCCATTGACTTCATTATTTGCCTAGACAACTCATGTTTATTCCATCGATATCTCGTCGTAAAACATCAAAAGAGCCTTTTGCCGTTAAAAAAGGGGGTGAATTCTGGGTTGATCGCATCAGCGGAGCAGCGAGGAATATGCCGTGGCAGGTCACACTGCTCAAGTTGGCATGGACCGCAGGGCCGGCGACCTTTCTTGCTGCCTCAATCGGATATTATCTTGGCTATGGCATTGCCCCACCATTACAAAACCTGCGTTTCTTTCTGTTTTACACCATTGTTTCAGGATTAATTGGGATTGGCGCCAGTATTGTTGCCAATGCAACCTATGGGCAAAGACGCAAAAAGGCAGAAGAGGAGTTACTTGAGGTTGTTGACCGTCTTCCGGATCTGATTGCTGCGGTCAGAAACCTTCAACTGATCGCCCTTGATCCTGATCTGCGCCGACTTGAAGCCGCTGGATTTCTATTACAGCGGGTCGATTTAGAGCCAGCATCGCTGACGCTGGCTATGCGAGATCTCGGAGCATCACAAGCGCTGGCGATTATCGCCGCAAAGATTGATGCCTATCGTATCGCAGGACTTTACAGCCGGATTGATGAGCTTGTGCTGGAAGCAGAGCCGTTAGCACAACCCGTGATCGAGGCAGTGGCTGAATGGGCACCCCGTGTCGCAAAACTATTACGCCTTCGCCTTCAAGGACTCGCACCTTCCTTTAACGAAGGGATCCCTCGTGACAGCAACTTTCTTGAACGAACATTAACCGCAGCAGAGCAGGATAATATTCAAATATTGACCCTTCACGATGTTGAAGAGATGCTTATCCTCGTCTGCGAGTTAATCAATGGTCGCAGCATTCCATTACTGTTACTGACTTATCGCGGTCATACCGAGCTTAATGAAGCGACCGCCCTGCTCGAACAGCGCAGAAATGCATTTAGACTCGCACGCGCATCGATACTAAGTCGTCTTAAAGCATTAGCAGAACATTTTGATGAGAGTAGTGAGTCTGGCTCTGAGATAAGTATTAGCGGTGTTGATTCGAATGAACTCATTCAAAAAGCGATCATTGGACTCCATAGATGTAATGACACCATTGAAGCGTTTCAGCGAATGAATAGACCTGATTGGGAGTCGAGACGAAAATATATTAATGCCATTAATACGCTCGAAGCAGCAATGAAGCTTATTAAAGCGATGCATCGTGTAGCAAAACATGCCGAGCGGCGTCACACCATCTTTCTCCGCACCGTGGAGAAGTGGAAGCGTATTATGTCTAAGCACAAGGTCAAAGGCTTATCACTTCCTGATCATCGTCAAGAAGGACTCCAGGTTGAAGAGATCCGCATTGAACTCAATGACGATGCGCGAATTGAACTGGCAAAGGATATCAACCAAATCTTTCGTGATAACGGAATTCAGATTCAGAGTGATCGAATTATTTGCAGTCATGGCACTCGCAAGCAACCTCTCGACTCAACCGTTGCGAAGTCGATTGCCCTTGGAATGGCATCCGCACTCCAACCCTTTGTCGATATCACCCGTCCTGAGATACAACGTGCGATCGATGCTTCAAATGCAGCCAATCTGATGGGTATTGAGAGTGGCCTTAGTGCAAGAGCCAAGGCTGTGCGTTCTGCTGCGGCCGCACAAGAGGTTGAGGATAATATGGCGTACTCCGCAGAGCGATTAGCATCATACCTGGTTACCCACTATGGCATTGCACTCGATGAAGACATCATCGAATTCCTTAACAGTCGCTACGGAGCAAGTATTGATCATCTTCAAACACTGAGCGCACTAACCAGCGAACAGGTATCTACTGATAATTCGACGATCACAAAGCCATTTTCACCTGTAAGCGAAAGGCCAGAATGGGGTGTTGAGGTTAAAAGAGCAGAAAAGCTGCTATCAAATTATAGCCGTCGTCGATATTAACCCTTAGTGACCAGTAATTCGGCATAGAGATCGTGTTGATCTGCTGAATTGATCCTAACCTTTACGATATCACCCTCAGACAAGCGATGTCCGCCCTCCACATAGACCACGCCATCGATCTCAGGAGAATCACCTTTGCTACGAGCAACAGCGCCCTCCTCGCTAACAGAATCGATAATCACTTCAATTTCAGTATCAACCTTTCGCTGGAGTAGATTAGCGCTTATCGCGCCCTGGAGATCCATAAAACGCTCTAGCCTGTCCTCTTTCTCATCTGGATGAATATGATCAGGAAGATGATTGGCCGTAGCGCCTGCAACATCTGAATAGGCAAACGCACCAGCACGATCAAACTCGACCTCGGCGATAAAATCGAGTAGCTGGTTAAACTGTGTCTCGGTTTCGCCGGGGAATCCGACAATAAAGGTTGAGCGCAGTGTTACGTCGGGGCAGATCTCACGCCACTTCTCAATTCGCTTAAGCATGTTCTCTTGATCAGCGGGTCTGCGCATCGCTTTTAAGATTTGAGGATCACTGTGTTGTAACGGCACATCAATATAGGGCAGCAGATAACCTTCAGCCATTAGTTCAACGAGTCGATCAATATGCGGATAGGGGTAGAGATAGTGCAGACGCAGCCAAGCATCGTTTGAACCCATCGCTTTAACCAAATCATCAATCTTTGCCCTTACCGGACGACCATTCCAAAATTCGGTTTGGTACTTTTTATCAACGCCATAGGCTGCGGTGTCCTGAGCAACAACAATCAGCTCTTTCACTCCCGCCGACACAAGGTTTTGCGCCTCGGTCAATATATCCCCAGCAGGACGGCTAACCAATTTACCGCGCATTGACGGAATGATGCAGAAACTACACTGCTGATTACACCCCTCTGCGATCTTAAGATAGGCATAGTGACGCGGGGTCAGTTTAACGCCTCCGGGAGGAACAAGGTCAAGGTAGGGATCATGTTCTGGTGGAAGATGGTGGTGTATTGCATGCATCACGTCCTCAAGCGAATCCGGCCCGGTAACAGCGAGTACTTGAGGATGGATCGCCTTAATCATCTCCTCTTTTGCACCCAAACACCCGGTCACGATGACCCTGCCATTATCAGCCAGGGCATCACCAATCGTATCGAGTGATTCATTCACCGCATCGTCAATAAACCCGCAAGTGTTCACCACCACAAGATCGGCCTCTTGATAACTGGATGAGAACTGATAACCCTCAGCACGAAGCTGGGTAAGAATGCGCTCTGAATCAAAGGTTGCCTTGGGGCACCCTAAACTGACAAAACCTACTTTTCTTCCGGATTTATTCGACATACACCCTCTTTGTACGCTGTTTGAGCCATTTTAACCGATTGACTCAAAAATGAAGATGGTTAATTGTAGAAGGGTGTTACTCAAATCAAGCAGGAAACGGTATGAAAATGAACACGCTAGGCACTAGCCATCTTAAGGTGAGTCATATCTGCCTCGGCACCATGACCTTTGGTGAGCAAAACAGTGAAGCAGAAGGACACCAGCAACTCGACTATGCGCTGGATCAGGATATCAACTTCATTGATACAGCAGAGCTATATGCCATTCCGCCAAGAGCTGAGACTCAGGGACGAACCGAACAGATTATCGGCACCTGGCTTGCCAAGCGCAAAAACAGGGATAAGGTTATCCTCGCCTCCAAGGTATGCGGGCCTGGAAGGGATTGGATACCACACATCCGTAATGGCGGTACTCAACTCGACCGCACCAATATCAAAACCGCGATTGAGCAAAGTTTAAAGCGACTACAAACCGATTATCTTGATCTCTATCAGCTTCACTGGCCAGATCGTCCAACCAACTACTTTGGAAAACTCGGCTATCGCCATGTTGAAAATGAATCATCAACACCAATTGAGGAGACCTTAGAGGTACTTGGCGAGTTAGTCACTGAAGGAAAGATTCGTGCGATTGGTCTATCCAATGAAACACCATGGGGAGTGATGACGTTTTTAAAACATGCACAAATGATGGATCTTCCTCGTGCCGTCTCTATTCAGAATCCATACTCTCTTTTAAACCGCACATTTGAGATCGGTCTTGCCGAGATTGCCCATCGAGAAGCGGTCGGTTTACTCGCATACTCCCCTTTAGGATTTGGCGTTTTAAGCGGCAAATATCTTGATAAAACAGCGTCAAACCAATCACGTCTCAATCGATGGCCGGACTACAACCGCTATAGCAATCCGCAAGCAGTCGCGGCAACTCAAGCCTATGTTGATATTGCAAACCGATACAATCTATCACCTTCGCAAATGGCACTTGCCTACGTCAGTAGTCGTCCCTTTCTGACCAGTACCATTATCGGTGCGACCACTATGGCGCAGCTACAGAGTAATATTGAAGGGTGTAACCTTCAGCTTGAGGATGAGATTATAGAAGCGATTGATGCGGTGCATGTTCAGCACCCTAATCCAAGTCCATAGGAGACCAATCGATGAGTCACTGTCTTTTCTGTCAAATTGCCTCCCACAACATCAATGCAAATGTTATTTATGAGGACGATGAAATTATCGCCTTTCACGATATTTCGCCTCAGGCACCCATTCATGTGTTGGTAATTCCTAAGGCACATATCGAATCAATCAACCATATTGAACCACAACATCAGCAGATGATTGGGAAAATGGTCACCACTGCAGCCAGGATTGCATCTGAACTTGGAATTGATGAGTCCGGCTATCGATTGGTCATGAACTGTAACCGAGATGGCGGCCAGACCGTTTTTCATATCCACATCCATTTAATTGGCGGCAGAGCGATGCACTGGCCGCCTGGATAAATCGCTATTGATGTTGTTATTTTCAGTCCCTATATCGATAGACATCTAAAACCATAAGAAGGAAGTCTCATGAAACCCGAATTGATCAGCTTTAAAATCTGTCCGTTTGTTCAGCGCTCTGTGATTGTGTTGAACGAGAAAGGCCAGGACTATGACATCACCTATATTGATCTTAAAAACCCACCCGACTGGTTTAAATCAATCTCACCACTTGGCAAGGTGCCGGTACTTAAGGTTGGCGAGACAGCCATCTTTGAATCAGCAGTCATTATGGAATATCTTGATGAAACCACGCCGCCATCACTCCATCCGGCAGATCCGATCAAAAAGGCTCAAAACCGAGCATGGATTGAGTTTGCGTCAACCGTGATTATGGATCAATTCCAGATGATGATGGCCAAAGACGAAGAAGGGTTTAACCAAAAGAGAAATGAGGTAAAAACCAAGCTGCAACAGCTTGAGCAGATAATCACCGGCCCACTCTTTAACGGTGAGGATTTCACCCTTGTTGATGCGGCTTATGCACCGCTATTTATGCGAATTAATTTTCTTGAGTCGTGGACCGAACTTGGACTATTAGACGGATTACCCAAGGTTTCAATTTGGTCGGAGAGACTTCTTGCGATGGATTCGGTAAAGAATTCAACGGTGCCAGAGATTAAGGATCTATTTAAAAGTTTTATTAATGCGGGTGGAGGTTACGGCGCAACACTGATTGGTTAAACTAAAAAAAAGGGCGTGAATTTCACGCCCTCTTTTTTATTCTAAATCTCAAGCCCGCCAAATCGCTTGATGACTTTATTGTGGTAATAACTATATCCACCGACGAATCCCACAAAAATAAAGAGTATCAAGGTAATAAAGATTACCGGTAATCGATATTCTGAGGTAAATATTCCCCGGCTCTTAATATCGTCCATCTCTAGTGTCAGGTTATGATTATCCTCTCTTAACTGAGAGAGGATACCTTCAAGCTTGATATTCAGCTCCTGAACCTGTTCATTCTGTTCATTAAGTTGTTGCAACTCTAATTGGTGGGCAGCCATCTTTTCCTGAAGCTCTATTTTCATCTGCTCGAGTTGTAGTGCCGCTGTTGGCTCACTTTGAACATAAGCTGGACTAACATACCCTTCATCGCCATCTTCGGTCTTGACCTTATGGTAGCCATTTTGCTGGCCTAACACCTCAAGCTTAGTCCCTGAATCCATCACAATGCTCTTATCAGCATCAGCATTAGCAGTTACACGCAGACCTACACGAATATTATCAATGATATAGACCGTCTCAGCATAACTGTGAGCTGTAGATAACAGCGCAACGGTCAATACTGCTGTTTGAAATAGTTTATGAATCACCCGAATCATCCCCTTGTCTGCCGATTCAGATCGACTGTAAAAACACTGTAGTTTCTAAGTGTATCTAATGCAGTTTATTAAAATGCTGCACTAACTTATTACATTTTATACCTATTTGTAAAATTTAAGCAGCGTATTTTAACCACAATGGTAATGTGAGAAGGCTGGTTGCAGTGGTAAAGGTAACGGCCATTGCGTAGAGATTACTATTTAATTTATAGCGATCACAAAGCACTATCCCTAAAACCATACTCGGCATGGCAGCCTCAATGATTACGGCGGTTCTAAGCGTACCCTCCATTTCAAGGAGTGATGACAGCCCCATCACAATCAATGGCGTACAAAAAAGTTGAATCACAATGATCGGGATCACCAGCTTAACCTGCTGAAGCCATTGGTCTGACCAGCGTAAACTCAAACCTAATGAAATGAGCATTAATGGAACAACAGCACTTCCTAGCATGTTTAACATGCGATGCACTATCTCAGGTGTTGGGATTTGCAATAGATTTAGAGATACGCCAGCTAATGCTGCCCATAGTGGCGGTACTTTTACTAGCTGCTTTATGATATGAAGTGAACCGTGGTAATGCCCATATCTTGAGGCGATGATAACACCAACACTTAACAGGATTGGGGTACATGCTAAAAGA
Source organism: Thiohalomonadaceae bacterium (assembly GCA_050301795.1). Taxonomy (GTDB): domain Bacteria; phylum Pseudomonadota; class Gammaproteobacteria; order Thiohalomonadales; family Thiohalomonadaceae; genus JBNKZU01. Next base: position 15,689 of record JBNKZU010000018.1, read on the forward strand.
TCATATTGAATAGCGATGGCACGAGCATCGGCACCAAAAAGCGACTCAATAACAGGTAGCCCCATATAGGTTGCATTAGGAAAACCGGCCGCAATTATTAACGCGCCAAGCATCTGTTGTTTTTGACTTAACTGTTTTCTAAACCATATCCACGCTAAAAACATTCCGGTACTAACTGCGGTTATTGCGCTAAATATAATCTTAAATGAATCTATCGAGAGTTGTGCCTGCCAAAGCACATCGATAACCAGTGATGGCAATAACAAGGTATATACCAGCCCGGTGAGATGTTTTCGTAGTGAATCGGCATCAATATTTTGTGGTTCGAGAATATGCCAACCAACACCAATAGCCATAAGTAATCCTGTAATCAGGATGACATCAATCATGATTAAGACCCTATATGCACCACAATCGTTCTACGACTACGTGATCGCCGATGTTCCCACAGATAGATCCCTTGCCAAATACCGAGCGCTAATTGATTGTTGATGATCGGTATTGATAACGTCGTTGCCGTTAACATTGACTTGATATGTGCCGGCATGTCATCTGCACCTTCCTGCGTATGTGTATAGATAGGGTCATTCTCAGGAACAAGTCGGTTTAACCATTGCTCAAGATCTTCTCTTGCAGAGGGATCAGCATTCTCTTGAATCGTTAAACTTGCAGAGGTATGTGTAACCAGAAGATTGCAGATGCCACTATCCTGATTACTCTTGGAAACAATCGCTGCAATAAAATGAGTAATGTCGGTAAGACCTTGACCATTTACATTAATCGCTATTTTTTCAACCATTATTTCTATTTTTCCCGGTAAATAGTATAAAATTAACGCTGTTTTACTTGTCTTTTATCGGATGTGTAGACACAATCAGCACTACTGAGAATTTCAAACACCATCATATCAGTTCAGGAGTATAAACAATGGTTGCCAAGAAAAAGAGTACAGCAAAGAAAAAAGTTGCTGCAAAAAAGAAGGTCGCAGCAAAAAAGCCAGTAGCTACAAAGAAAAGTGTAGCCACTAAAAAGAGTGCAGTAGCCAAAAAACCAGTCGCTACAAAAAAGAAGGTTGCACCAGCAAACGCTGCTGCTCCTGCAATGAAAGCGATTACAACAAAACAAACCAAAACACAGATCATTTCTGATATCGCAGAGAGAACCGGCCTAAGCAAAAAAGAGGTTGGCGCGGTATTTAGTGCGCTTAACGAACAAGTCACTGCACACATGAAACGTCGTGGCTCTGGTGAGATCACGATTCCAGAGGTTGGTGTTAAAATCCGCAAGGTTAAAAAACCTGCAACTAAAGCAAGAAAAGGTCGTAATCCATTCACTGGTGAAGAGATTATGATTAAAGCCAAACCTGCTTCAAACACTGTCCGCGTCGCAGCTCTTAAGGGGCTCAAAGAGAGTGTAAAACTTTAAGCATCTCTTCTTGAAAAAAGCCGGCGAAAGCCGGCTTTTTTTATTCCAAATCTCCGCTTTGCTCTAGCAACTCTTACATTACCCATTTTGCTTGAGTACCCATCTGCTCAAAAAAAGGATTGAATCGCCACAAATTGTCCTCATCAATAGTTCAAAGTAGCTCAAATTTATGAATGAAATGATTGCATTGTCTATGTACATGCTTTATTACTTTACTAAACTACTAGATAATTGATTTTAAGTTTGGCACCGGAAAACTCAATTGCACAAAATGAAATCGTACCGTGGCTGAAGAATAACAATTGAATAATAATTAAGGAGGAGACGGCATGTCGTCTAAATATCAAAAATTATCATATCACTCACTTGATGAGCACAGCACCTATTGCCGCCCACCGCAGCTATTACCAGATGATGTTACAGCAGACAGCCCAGCAGTCGATGTTATGACCGACTTTACTAAGGTTGCCGCCATTACCATGGGACCTTGCAGCACTTTAGATGAAGCAGAGAAGAAGATGATCGCCAGTGGCGTTAGGCTGCTTTTAGTCGTTAACCACCACAACGAAGTGATGGGGCTTGTCACACTGGTCGATCTTCATGGTGAACGTCCGGTTAAATATATGCAGGAGGTTGGTGCGAAGCGCGAGGATGTTTTCCTGAGAGATATTATGACTTCACGCCAGAATATTGAGGTTCTTGATATGACAGAGGTTGAGAAGTCTCGTGTGGGCGATATTATCGATACGATGAAGCTCTCTCACCGTCAACATGCCCTGGTAATGGATGGTAACGCCGTCCGTGGCATCTTCTCTACAAAAACAATCTGTAATCAGCTTGGTCTCGACTACACTGCAAAAGACCTGAAAGAGGTCTTTACGATGCTTGAGGCGCTACTTCATTAAAAGAGAAATTTGATACCTAAATGCCCTTGATCTTCAATCACAAGGTCAGGGGCATTTTGGATTGCTATATCAATCTTTCTGTACCCCACATAGACAAATGCCTGTGGAATGATCTGATAATCACCACGGATCTCTGTCTCAACATAGCGATCGCCATCAGAAAAGGTCGTGATATCTGGCGCATAATAGGCCATTGCACTAATCCCGACTCTATCCATGGGTGAAAACCGAATACGAGCACCCAATGCAAACGCAAGAATAGAATAATTATTCGGCTCAGTGGCGATCACACGACCACCGATTGCGATATTAAACTTGCCCTTACTACTTAACGCATCACCCTGAACGTGTGCGCCAATATGGAAAAGATCATATTTGGTTTCGCTATAAAGAAGCCCGAGATCCGCTTTCATCCCTTTCATTGTAGCCAGTGTATTACTCTGAAAGTTAGCGCGAAGCGCTGTATCGTGCACATCAAACTCAAGACTTTGGGCAAGGACATTTGAGGAGGTCAGAGAAACGCCCAGTAAAAAAAGCCACCAATTTTTCATAGGTTGATCCAATTAGTTAACGAAAGTGGTATTTTATTCGAAGCAATACGCTAATAACAATAAATGCTTCACACAATCGTTGTTAGTACGCTGTTCCAAATGATATATATATATTCCAGACAATAAGGAGGGTTATATGAAAAAAACACTAGCAATAGGGCTAATCTGTTTAATCTCTACCACACCTGTCATCGCAGATGATAACACTGAACGCGTAGCAAAGAGTAAAACCGTTATTAAAGAGTTCTTTGGAGAACTAAAAGGTCAACTCGTTGGCGCTCTAAAAAGTGGAGGTCCAGATAATGCTATCTCTGTCTGCAATAAAGTTGCACCAGAAATCGCAAAAAAAATCTCGGCTAAACACGGACTTGAGATTGCCCGCACCAGCCTTAAGACTCGTAACTCAAATAATAAGCCTGACGCTTGGGAAGAGAAGGTATTAAAATCGTTTGAGGCGCGTAAAGCAGCCGGCGAGGATCCCCAAAAGATCGCCTACTCTGAGGTTGTCAATGAGGGTGGTAAAAAGGTTTTTCGCTTTATGAAGGCGATCCCCACTGCTAAAAAGCCATGCCTGATGTGTCATGGCACCAATATTAAGCCCGAATTAATTACCAAGCTTGATAGTCTCTATCCAGGTGACATGGCTCGTGGTTATAAGGCTGGCGATATACGAGGTGCATTCACCATCAAACAACCGATGTAAAAACAGTATCTGAGAGGGCATCCCCTCTCAGATCATTTTAACCCCCCATGAGACCACAACTGTGAAAACAATTCGCCCCAATGCGATGATTAACCTAATCATTCCCTCTCTACTCTTTTTAGTACTTTCACAATCAGGATGTAGCTCTGACCAACAGGGTGCAGACAGTTCAAAAATGCCTCCCCCTCAAAAATTATCGGCTCAGGTTGAGGTGGTGATCGCTACTGACCAACCAATCCGTAAGACGATGATGTTTAGCGGGCGTATCGATAATCGAAAGCATGTAGAGATTCGTAATCCTGTCGCAGGTGAGTTAACTGAATTTAAACTGGTTGAAGGCGATGAGGTTAAAAAGGAGCAGGTTCTAGCGGTAATCAAAAACCCGATCACTCAGTCACGACTGAAGAAAGCAAACTTTCAACTTCAACAGACTCAGAATAATTTACGCCGCTTAAAATCATTATCCAAAAGTCAGGCGGTATCGGAAGAGCAGTTAACCACAGCTCAAACTGATATGGACGTAGCCAAAGCCACTGTTAATGAGATTAAGATTGAGATCGAACAAGGGACGATTCGCGCCCCATTTAACGGAATTGTCACGCGCAAGCTTGTTGAAAACGGCACCTATCTTTCACCCTATACCGCGATTATCTCGATTGCAGATGCCGAAAACTTTACCGTTGTCGCATCGGTACCGACCTATCAAATCAGGGAACTTCAACAGGGACTTAAAGCAAAGGTGATCACGGCAGGCGGCGAAATCAGACCAATTGCAACGCTAGAACGTGTATTCCCGACCATTGAAAGCAATGACAACATGGCGACAGTCGAATTCCTGTTACCAAAAGAGCGGATAAACCACCTTTCATCCGGTGAGCGGGTCTATCTTGACCTAGAATTACCACAGAGACACGCGATAGCCATTCCACTAAGAAGTGTATTGGCTGATGAAAAAGGGAGTTACCTTTTCATCGTGAATGATCAAAACGTCATTGAACAGCGTTATGTGAAAACTGCTGAACTACTGAATGATGGCATCATTATCAGCCAGGGTTTAAACGATGGAGAATCTGTCGTTATTACGGGCTTTAGTACCATAAAGGCAGGAAGTAAGGTTAGTATTGTTAAAGGAACACAACTGTGAGTAACACAAACGAATCCGCGCGTTTGGGGTTATCAAGTTGGTCGATTAATCACCCGGTAGGTGTTGCTGCGATTGCGTTGGCGATTATTATCCTCGGCCTGTTTTCATTAAACCGGATCCCCGTTGATCTTCTTCCTCATCTCATCTACCCCGAGGTTCGTGTCAGGATTAATGATACCGGTACTCCAGCCCCAATTATTGAAGATCGCATCACTCGTCAACTTGAAGAGCAGCTTGCAATCACAGAGGGAGTGGTTGCTGTAAACTCCCGTAGTGTCGAGGGAAACAGCAGTGTTGACCTCTCTTTTCCCTATGGGCACAACATTGATCAAGCGCTTGCTGATGCAAGTACCCGCCTTGATCGAGCCAAGCGATTTCTTCCTGATACCATCTCACCACCAACCATCTACAAACGTGACCCTTCGCAGATCCCTGTTGCAGAATATATTGTCAGCTCTTCGATTCGTCAAAGCGCATCACTAAGGGAGTGGATCGATTACGATTTCGCAAAACGACTGATCACTGTCGCTGGTGTTGCCTCAACCGAGGTCGGAGGTGGTGTTACCCGTGAGATAGTAATCACACCAAAGCCATTAAAGATGGCCAATCATGGTATTGAGCTAGACACCATTAAACAGGTCATTAACAATTACAATGTCGATCGCTCAACAGGACGACTACAGCTTTCCAATCTTGAGATTGGTACACGCCTGAATAGTCGTTTTAACTCGGTTGAAGCGATTGCGATGCTTCCGGTACCACTCAAAACCGGATCAACCATTCCACTACATACGATCGCATCTGTTATTGATTCCCACTCAGAAGAGCGGTTAATGGTGCGGTTTAATGGTGAACAGGGTGTAAAACTATCGATACAAAAGCAGCCTGAAGCGAATAGTGTTGATGTTGTCGATGGAGTGAATCAACGTATTCAATGGCTTCGTGAACAAAACCTAATCCCTGATGATATTACAATTGAACCCGTTTCAGATCAGGCCACTTTTGTTCGATCTGCATTACAAAGTACGCAACTTGCTGCGCTTAGCGGTGTTGTTCTGGCGATGATAGTTGTTTATCTCTTCCTTGGAGATATGCGCCGAACATTGATTATCGGGACTGCGATCCCGTTTGCGCTTGTTGTGACCTTCTCGATAATGGATATTAACAACTTGACCCTTAACATTATGTCACTTGGTGGCGTTGCATTGGGCATCGGTCTGCTTCTTGATAACACCATTGTTATGCTGGAAAACATCCATCGGCATCAACAACAAGGAACATCCTTTGTTCAGGGTGCAATTGATGCCGCAACAGAGATCCAAAGTGCAATCGTTGCAGCAACCTCAACAAACCTTGCAGCGCTACTCCCCTTCCTCTTCATCTCAGGACTGGTCGGGCTTCTTTTTAAGGAACTATTGTTAACTATTGCCGCTGCGGTAATTGCTTCGCTATTAATCTCGTTAACACTTGTTCCAGCATTGGCTGCACGCATCCATCGTCATGCAAAACATAATATCTTCAGACGGACTGTCGATAAGGCGATCTCAAAACTACAAAGTGGCTATGGCAAGCTATTACACCACTTTCTTGTATCTCGGTTTTTACAAACCGTTTTTATTGCATTGCTATCTTTAGGGTTATATCTGACCATTCCTGTATTAAACCAGGGTGTGGCACAGTTTCTACCACAGTTTGATAATGGTGAAGTGACAATCCGAATCTATTCAGATCCTGGTACGCCATTAACTCAAATGAACGCTGCTGTTGACTCGATAGAGCAGATACTAAGCAATGACGCTAATGTTAAAAACTATGCTGTAATTGTCGGCGGCTATATCTTTGGTCGTAGTTCATACGAGCGTTCAAATAGTAGCTATATGACCATAAAGCTTAAACCATCCAATGAACGTCAGCTATCAATGGAAGCGTGGATCACACAGATTAAAAAAGAGGTTGCGACGCTAAAACTGATAGCCATTAAAGTAAGGATTAGTCCGACGGGAATTCGCGGCATCCGTTTAAGTCAGGGTGATGATGATCTAAGCCTTCGTGTTCAAGGAAGTGATCTCCCAACCTTGAAACGCATAGCCGATAAACTGGTCGAAAAAGTATCATCCGTTAAAGGACTGCGTAATATCACCCACTCTGCCGAAGATTTTCGTCAACAGCTAGAGCTGATCCCGAATCCATTACGATTAGCTGAGGTCGGAATGAGCGCCGACGCCCTTGCAGACAAGGTTCAACTCGCCATCAGTGGAGAAGTGATTACAGATTATCTTGAAGGGGATCGAGCCTATCCAGTTCGCTTGCGGTTTGCACAACCTGAACACACAGATCCTTCGGTACTTAATGAGCTAATTATTAGCGACAATCAGGGTAGACCCATCAAGCTTAACGATGTTGCACAGTTAAAAATTACAGCAACCCCATCAGAGATCCGACGAGCAGACCAACAGCGCATTGTGGAGGTTTCAGCATCGATTAGTAGTGAAGCCTCTGCGCTTGATATCTATGCCGATGTTAACAAGATTATCGAATCCATGGAGTTACCTCAGGGCTATACCATCTATGATGGCGGCGGTCAGGAGCTATTGCAGGAAGGCAAACGCAATGGTCAAGTGCTACTTATGCTCGCAATATTTTTAGTCTTTGTCGTCATGGCGGTTCAGTATGAATCTATTCGTAATCCATTGATCATTCTTATGGCAATTCCGTTCACGGTCATTGGAGTGGTTTATGGCATTCAGTTTGCCGTGCTCCCGCTATCAATGCCGGTTATTCTTGGAATTATCATGCTCACCGGCATCGTTGTGAATAATGCGATATTGCTTGTCGAATACTTTGAGATTAAACGTAACGAGTGTGCAGAACTTGTAGACGCGATTGTTATTGCATCAAAATTACGCCTGCGGCCGATACTCATGACAACGCTAACCACCGTCTTTGGAATGCTGCCTCTAGCATTAAATCTGAATGAAGGCGGAGAGATGTTACAGCCACTTGCAATAACCATGATATCCGGACTAAGTGCATCATTACTGATCACCCTGTTTCTGATACCGATGCTGTACAAGGTCTTTAGTGCGAAAAACCAAGTGTGTTGAATAATAGATAAAACATAGCCATCTATCGTTTGTAAACATCAAATCAGGTACTTTTAGGAATCAACCCACAGGTTGCACTAGCAAGTTGAATTCGCGTTGCAATTTCTGTCCCTTGTTCAAGCATTAATGGTTTGTCATTAGTATTCTATACTGTTTTCATATCGAATAATGTGCTGATAACGTTTCTTTAGACTTGGTATATTTTCTCGTGCAATGGTTCGAACGATAGGCAACACCTCTTCACGGCTCATCCCTGCTTTAACCCGTTTATCATAGAGAATCTTAAGAAGAAGCTTATCCAGTGGGGATAGCACAGTATCAGTGCTCTTATCGTTAAATACGGATGGATGAACCTTTTCAGAATCATTGGGTAAACCAAGCGCCTGCGTTACCTCTTCAACAACACAAGCGGGGAGTTTTCCTCTTGCTCGCGCCTTGTCTGGTGGAATGAGAATAAAGGCTCTATCTATTTCACCGTGGCTTACAGTATGAATACGTAGCGAACAGAGACTCTCTTTTAATCGTTTTTTCGAGAACGGTTTCTTTGGATAAATCTCTTTCACACTATCATAAGCCTTCGATGAGTGTTCAAAGAGAATAACCATATTAGCATCTTGTCGATTGTTTACTCTTGATATGGGATGTGTGATGACCTGGTTTATCGTAGCGATATGTGCATCGACCAATCGTGTTTGAATATCTTTGTAACCAATTCGACTATCGATAAAGATCTTTATTGGTTTAATCCATTTGTGTACTGGCTCATTAACGCCTTCACGATACTCTGACTTTAATGCGATCTCTTCAAAGGCAGTAACGATATAATCCTCATTCAACCAATAAAATCGAAATCCGGTGATAGATATTAATCCAATCACCACTGCAATTGTTTTTATAAGGCGCATGATCAAACGGGGCACTTATGTTCCATATCCGAGTGTGACAATTGTGTTTTTGTTTTCCAAACATACACGCAGTTGTTTATGAAAACCACTATCGTGTTTGATGTTTTGATAACTTCTGTTTTTGTGGTCGCGTTCTGAATGAGCTGCATTTATTTAAGGCGAAAAAAAACGACCCGAAGGTCGTTTTTTCATCACTAATCGAGATTAGTTAACCTTTGGGTCTAATGAGCCAGACTCATATCTCTCAAACATTGTCTCTAATGAGATCGGTTTAATCTTCGATGCGTTTCCAGCAGAGCCAAACGCCTCAAAACGATTCTTGCAGATATCAGACATCGCTTTGGTTGCCTCTTTGAGGAACTTGCGAGGATCAAAGTTTGATGGGTTGTCATGCAGATGACGACGGACTGAGCCAGTCGATGCCATACGCAGGTCTGTGTCGATGTTCACCTTACGAACACCTGATTTGATACCTTCAACAATCTCATCAACTGGAACGCCATAGGTTTGACCCATGTCACCGCCGTAGTCGTTGATGATCTTGAGCCAGTCTTGAGGCACTGATGAAGAGCCATGCATAACTAGGTGAACATCAGGAATACGCTCGTGGATCTCTTTAACGCGGTCAATACGCAGGATCTTACCAGTTGGCTCCTGAGTAAACTTGTATGCGCCATGTGAAGTACCGATAGCGATCGCCAAGGCATCAACGCCGGTTTGTTTAACAAACTCAGCCGCTTCGTTTGGATCGGTCAGAAGCTGATCCATATCAAGCTTGCCTTCTGCGCCATGACCATCTTCTTCACCCATTTCACCGGTTTCTAGTGAACCTAGGCAACCCAGCTCACCTTCCACTGATACACCACAGGCGTGTGCCATACCAACAACGGTTTTAGTCACATCAACATTGTATTCAAAGCTTGATGGTGTTTTGCCATCAGCTTCTAACGAGCCATCCATCATCACTGACGAGAAACCTGACTGAATGGAACGTGCACAGATTGCTGGCGATGCGCCATGATCTTGATGCATTACAACAGGAATGTTTGGATACATCTCAATCGCAGCTAAAATCAGGTGGCGGAGGAATGGCTCACCTGCATAAGAACGGGCTCCTGCTGAACCCTGAAGAATTACCGGACTATCAACAGCGGCAGCAGCCTGCATGATTGCATGAACCTGCTCCATATTGTTGACATTGAATGCTGGCAAGCCATAACCGTTTTCGGCTGCATGATCCAGCAGTTGGCGCATTGAAACTAAAGCCATTTCAAACTCCTTCTACGATGTTTGATTAATTAATAAACCTTTTTGAACTGGTTAAACCAGCTCACCTACTTTCACTATCTTCATGGCGTTGGTACCACCATCAACACCCATGAGGTCACCTTTTGTGATAATCACAAGATCACCATCACGCACCGCACCACGACGACGTAGCTCATCGATCGCTTCACGGTTTAATTCAACATGGTCTGTAAATGCGGTTGAGTCGAAGCTCACCGGATAGACACCACGATAGAGTGTTACTTTACGTCTGGTCGCGACATGACGTGTCATCGCATAGATCGGAATACCGGAGCTGATGCGCGACATCCATAGCGGCGTAGAGCCAGACTCCGTCAGAGAGGCAATCGCCTTCACATTCAGATGGTTCGCAGAATACATTGAGGCCATTGCGATGGCTTCGTCAATATGAGTAAACGCGGTATGAATACGATGATCCGAAACCTTCGCAACATTCTGTTTCTCGGCCTCAATACAGATTCGATGCATTGCCGATATCGCTTTATCAGGATACTTCCCTGCTGCGGTTTCTGCCGAAAGCATCACGGCATCGGTGCCATCTAGCACTGCATTGGCGACATCGAAAACCTCAGCTCGTGTCGGGATCTGGTTCTCGATCATCGACTCCATCATCTGTGTTGCGGTAATCACAACACGGTTCATTGAGCGTGCCTTGCGAATTAAATCCTTCTGAACCGGAGGAAGTGCAGCATCACCAATCTCGACACCCAAATCACCACGGGCGATCATTATCGCATCGGAGGCGAGAATAATATCGTCAACGACCGGCAACGATTCGGCACGCTCTATCTTTGCAACAATGGCACCTTTACCGCCAGCTGCTCGTAATAGTTCACGCGCCTGATGAATATCTTCGGCATTTCTCGGGAATGAAACGGCTAAATAATCAGCCTTCATCTCGGCAGCAACCAGGATATCTTCTTTATCCTTTTCGGTCAGCGCCGGAGCAGAGAGTCCTCCCCCCTGTTTATTGATGCCCTTACGGTCTGAAAGAACTCCACCAACGACGACTCGACACACAACCTCTGTTCCGCGAACCTCATCGATCCAGAACACCAGACGACCATCATCAAGCAGCAAGGTGTCGCCACGCGCAAGATCTGTCGCCAGTTGTTTATATGAGGAGCCTACTTTCTCCTGAGTTCCACCTTTTGGGTCAAATTCAGAATCGATAATGAAGGTATCACCCTCGCTTAAGGTTATCTTCTGATTCTTGAATTTTTCAATTCTAATCTTTGGCCCCTGCAAATCGGCTAACACACCGACTTGACGACCATGTGCACGGGCACGGTTACGCACCTTGGCTGCACGTTCCAGATGCTCTTCTGGCGTACCATGAGAGAAGTTGATACGAACGACATCTACCCCTGCTTCAATCACTTTATCCAGAACATTTGGAGCATCCGTTGCCGGACCTAATGTTGCTATTATTTTTGAACGTCTTTGCATATTTTAGTCTGCGTTATCATCCCTAACCGACACCGGCAATGTATTGCCGGTATCGATCAGAAAAAACTTATTGCTTAGCCCTCTCTTCAAGCATTGCAACGGCAGGTAGTGTTTTTCCTTCGAGATACTCAAGGAAAGCACCACCAGCGGTAGAGATATAAGAAACCTTGTCATAAAGGTCATATTTCTGGATTGCTGCGATGGTGTCGCCACCACCAGCCAGAGAGAAACCATTCGACTCAGCAATCGCCATAGAGACGGTTTTAGTACCTTCGCCAAATTGATCAAACTCAAATACACCAACAGGGCCATTCCAAACAATGGTGCCCGCCTGACGGATGATCTCTGCCAGTTCGTTTGCGCTGTCAGGGCCGATATCAAAAATCATATCGTCTTCGGCAACATCATCTGCCGATTTAAGCGTGGCCTCAGCAGTTTCACTGAACTCTTTACCGCAGACAACATCGGTAGCGATAGGAATATTGGCACCACGAGCTTTCATCTTCTCGACCAGCATCTTCGCGGTATCAACAAGATCATCTTCGCAGAGCGATTTTCCGACGTTGTGTCCCATTGCCTTTAAGAAGGTATTGGCAATGCCACCACCAACAACCAATTGATCAACCTTCTCAGATAGCGCTTCTAAAACTGTCAATTTGGTCGAAACCTTTGACCCACCCACAATTGCCACCATTGGACGTGCTGGGTTGGCCAGTGCTTTAGCCAGATTATCTAACTCGCTAGCTAATAACAGGCCAGCACATGCTGTAGGAGCAAACTTGCCAGCACCGTGTGTTGAAGCCTGTGCACGATGGGCAGTACCAAAAGCATCCATCACAAACACATCACAGAGCGCAGCATATTTCTTAGACAGCTCTTCGTTGTCCTTCTTCTCACCTGCATTAAAACGAACATTCTCAAACAGAACCACCTCGCCATCAGCAATCTCTGGAGCATTATCAAGATAGTCTTTAATCAGACGAACCTCGCGCCCAAGTTTGGCTGACATATCCTCAGCGATAGGCTGCATCGAATTTTCAGAATCAACCTCACCCTCGGTAGGACGGCCACGATGAGACATCACTTGAACCTTGGCTCCTGCTTTTACGCAATGTTCAATGGTAGGCATCGATGCCGCAATACGGGCATCCGAGGTAACTTTGCCATCTTTAACAGGCACATTGAGATCTGCGCGAATCAGAACGCGCTTACCGGCCAGATCGAGATCGGTCAGTTTAATAAATGACATGGTGAACTCCTAAAACAGTAAAAATGAAACTATCAAAAACAATTTGCAAAACAGTGACAGTTGCTTTGCAGATTGTTTTAAGGTGTGGAGTGAGTTCACCTCACCCCACAATCCTCATATCTGAGAGAGAGGTTTTTCTTCCAATACTCACTCATATCTGAGTTAGAGATTTTGTTCGCTGGTTAGGCGTGTTCCGGTTTTTGAAACGGAGTGTGCATATAGCACATGAGTATTCAAAAACCGGGACACAACACCGCCAGCGGGCAAAAGATCAACTCAGATTAGTTGGCCGCTACGTGCTCAACAAATCTCAGCATATTCGCGGTATAGCCATACTCATTGTCGTACCAGCTAACAACCTTCACGAAAGTGCCATCAAGAGCAATACCTGCCTCTGCGTCGAAGATTGACGAGAAGCCAACACCACGGAAGTCGGTTGATACAACCTTCTCATCGGTGTAACCGAGAGTTTTGCTCATATCACCTGACTCTGATGCTGCTTTCATTGCGGCACAGATGTCTGCGTAGCTTGCTTCTTTGTTCAGCTCAACGGTCAGGTCAACAACAGAAACGTCTGAAGTAGGTACACGGAAAGCCATACCAGTCAATTTGCCGTTCAGCTCAGGCAGTACAACACCTACTGCTTTGGCAGCACCAGTTGATGATGGGATGATGTTTTCAAGAATGCCACGACCACCGCGCCAGTCTTTCTTGGAAGGACCGTCAACAGTTTTCTGAGTAGCAGTTGCTGCGTGAACAGTCGTCATCAGACCACGCTTGATGCCCCAGTTGTCGTTCAGTACCTTCGCAACTGGCGCAAGGCAGTTGGTGGTACATGAAGCAGCAGAGATGATCGCCTGGCCTGCGTAGGTAGTGTGGTTAACACCATATACGAACATTGGGGTGCCATCTTTTGAAGGTGCAGACATCACAACTTTCTTCGCACCTGCCTCAATGTGTTTCTGACAACCCTCTTCGGTCAGGAAGAAACCAGTACACTCAAGCACGATATCAACACCGACATCACTCCAAGCAAGGTTTGCAGGATCAGTTTCAGCAGTCAGACGAATCGTCTTACCGTTAACAACCATATTGTTACCGTCAACACCGACATCACCATTGAAGCGACCATGAACTGAATCGTACTTCAGCATGTAGGCGAGGTAATCAGCGTCAAGCAGGTCGTTGATCGCTACAACTTCAATTCCAGGAAAATCACGAGCGATTGCACGGAAAGCCATTCGGCCGATACGACCAAAACCATTGATACCTACTTTAATTGTCATAATTGAATACTCCTAACAGTAAAAATTGTTACTTATTAACCTAAAACCTTATTAACGGTCGCTACAACATTGTCGACAGTGAAACCAAACTGTTCGAACAACTGACCTGCGGGTGCAGACTCACCAAACGACTTCATGCAGACTACATCACCGTCGAGACCAACATATTTGTGCCAACCCAAATCAACACCAGCCTCAATCGCAACACGCTTCACGCCAGGTGTTAATACAGAATCTTTGTATGCTTGATCCTGAGCATCGAAACGACAGGTCGAAGGCATTGAAACTACTCGAACCTTCTTGTCTGACAGTGCTTCGGCAGCATTAACCGCCAGTTCTACCTCAGAACCGGTCGCGATCAGAATAATATCCGCTGTGCCGTCGCAATCCTTTAACACATAACCACCATTCTCGATCGCCTTCACCTGCTCTGGAGTACGCTCCATAGGCTTGAGGTTCTGACGTGAGAAGACTAGCGCAGTCGGCGCGGTATCACGCATCATCGCAACCTTCCACGAAACCGCTGATTCGATGGCATCACAACCACGCCATGTCTCAAAGTTTGGGATCGCACGCATAGTAGAGAGCTGCTCTACAGGTTGGTGAGTAGGACCATCTTCACCCAGACCGATTGAGTCGTGAGTGTAAACATAGATAGGATTAATCTTCATCAGTGCAGACATACGCAGTGCATTACGCATGAACTCCATGAACATGAAGAAGGTGGCGCTGTATGCACGGAAACCACCATGAAGCATCATGCCGTTGACCATGTGTGCCATACCGAATTCACGGACACCCCATGAGATGTAGTTACCGTTCGCGTTTTCAGCATTAACCTTTACAGTGCCAGACCAGTTAGTCAGGTTAGAACCTGTCAGGTCAGCAGAGCCACCGAACAGCTCAGGAACCACTGGTCCCATTGCCTCGATAGCGTTTTGTGAAGCTTTACGAGAAGCGATGTTCGGCATATCAGCCTGAGTTTTAGCGATGTACTTGTCCATCTCAGCTTCGAAGTTTGCTGGTAAGGTACCTGCCATACGACGTTCGAACTCTGCCGCCTCAGTCGGATACTCAGCACGGTAGGCATCAAAACGGGCTTGCCACTCTGCTTCTGAAGCAGCACCTGCTGCTTTGTGATCCCAACCTTCATAGATATCGGCAGGAATTTCAAATGGTTCGTGAGTCCAACCCAGATTTTCACGGGTTGCAGCGATCTCGTCATGGCCTAAAGGAGCACCGTGACAGTCGTGAGTACCACACAGGTTTGGTGAACCGAAACCGATAGTTGTCTTACAGCAGATCAAGGTAGGCTTACCTGTCTCCGCTTTTGCAGATGCAATTGCAGCATTAACCGCTTCAGCATCGTGACCATCAACGTCACGAATGACGTGCCAGCCGTAGGATTCGAAACGACCACCCACATCTTTTTCCATCCAGTCAGAGATGTGACCATCGATCGAGATGTCATTGTCATCCCAGAACGCAACCAGTTTGCCCAGACCCAGTGTACCGGCCATCGCACACGCTTCGTGTGAAAGACCCTCCATCAGACAGCCGTCACCCATGAAGACATAGGTGTTGTGATCCACAATAGTGTGACCAGGCTTGTTGAACTGTGCTGCCAGTGTGCGTTCGGCGATCGCCATGCCCACTGCATTGGTAATGCCCTGACCCAGAGGACCAGTAGTGGTCTCAATGCCATCAGCATAGCCATACTCAGGGTGACCCGCTGTTTTAGAGTGCAGTTGACGGAAATTTTTGATGTCATCCATGCTCAGGTTAAAGCCGGTAAGGTGAAGCAGAGAGTAGATCAGCATCGAGCCATGGCCATTCGAGAGCACAAAACGGTCACGATCCGCCCATTTTGCATTCGTGGGGTTATATTTCATGTGGCTATTCCACAGAACCTCTGCAATATCCGCCATACCCATTGGGGCACCTGGATGACCTGAATTGGCCTTCTGCACCGCATCCATACTTAACGCACGGATAGCATTGGCGAGATCTTTACGGCTAGGCATTAGTTATCTCCTTAAATTATATTTAAATTTAAAAGTTATTCGTAAATGATAAAAATCTGTATTCGGCGGTATTCAGTCTGCCTCGGTCATCTGATGTCTATATGAGGTATGAGACGGCAATAGCCGACTGTGACAAGCGATCGCGAAGTAAAATCAATATGAAATCCATGAGAAATAAATTTTCTAAATACTAACTATTGCTATCACAGTGAACTGCCAATTCTGACTTATCTTGCAACTTGTAGCAATAACGATTGCTAATCGACACCATAATTTTATTTTAATTTGGATGAAATCTATGCTATTTCAATAAAATAACCACTGAAAACAAAATAGACCCTCAAAACGAAAGGCCATTAAATGGATAAATCACTCTCTGCTTTACGCGACATTATTATCGACTTTTCAAAACGCCGTGATTGGGAGCAATTCCATAACCCTAAAAACCTCTCGATGGCGCTCATCGCTGAAGCCGCTGAGTTAGTTGAGCATTTTCAATGGATGGAGGGCGATGCGAGCAATCACCTTTCAAAACAACAACACGATCAAGTAAGCCTCGAACTCGCGGATATCCTGATTTATCTGGTTCGAATTGCAGATCGACTTGAGATCGATCTACTTGATGCTGCTTTTCGAAAAATGCGTATCAATGAGCAACGCTTTCCAGTACCTGGGGGCGGTTGACCCTAGAAAAGATTAAAGAGTTTCTTCTTACGGTAATTGCTCTCAGCATCCTTCAACACTTTCTCCAGGTCATCAAACCCTGCACTTTTCGCCTGATCCGCTGCGGTCTCGCGCCTTGCGTTCAGGCGTAGTGGATTTGCGCCTGCCAAAAGCAGTGCTTGCACCGCCTCAGTTTTTCCTCCCGATGCAGCTAACATTAACGGAGTATCTCCGGCACGGTTTTTCATGCTCACATCAATACCACTTTGGATAAGCTCCGATATGATTGCAGTGTTACCATTAATCGCCGCCATGTGGAGTAATGAATTGCCGCTCTGGCTGATATGGTCTGTCGCTGATCCGGCACTTAACAACATCTGTACAATCGCTTGATCTCCATTAAGTACCGCAGCAAAGATCGGTGGTTCACCATTTTTATCGGCGAGATTGACATCCACTCCGGCATCAACCAAATACTGAACCATCCTGGCCTGCTTATACTCAACAGCACTCCAAAGTGCTGTACGACCATTTGAATCGGTTTTGGTATAGTCGGCGCCAAGATCCAGCAGCCTTTTGACCAGATTCTCGTTTTCGTGCTCAACAGCAAGGATCAGTGGCGACTTACTACTTGAACTACCAAGATTGGGATCAATAGCCGTCGACATTATCAAATCTAACAACGGTTTATGGTTTTGATGAACTGCAACCGTTAAAGGGCTTTCGCCATTTTTAAGGGTGATGTTAACCTCCGCACCCTGTTTCAATAGTAGCGAGACGACCTTAATATATTTTTCGCTAATGGCAAGATACAACGCACTCTCACCGACTTTATTACGATGATTGACATCTGCCCCTGCGGCTATAAGTGCCTCTACAATCTCAAGCTCTCCATGCCATGCCGCTCTCATTAATGCAGTGTAACCATCCTTATCCACAACATTAACGTCATCCCCCCGATTGATAAGTGCTGTTACAAGCGCTTTTTGACCTCGCCACGCGGTGATCATCAGTGGTGTCCACCCTTTAAAGGGATCACTCTGACTCTCTTTCTGTAGTGCCTTTAGTGATGATTCGAGATGTGAATAGGTTTTTGTCTCTTTTTTAGTCGCTTTATACGATTTTAAAAGCGCGATCATCTCCGGTTTAGCAGAATCACCAAGCAGTGTGAGAATATCTCGATCCGCTTTATTGAGATGGTTCGCAGAAGCGCCAGCCTCTAATAGTATTCGGGTTATCTCGATATCTCCGGCCAGCGCAGCCAACTGCATTGCGCTATTACCATTACGGTCAACTGCATCAACCTTCGCCCGATGTTTTAGCAGCGTTTTAACAACATCAATCTTCCCTGCCCTGACAGCCAGTATCAGGGCATTATCACCTGATCGCTCGGTCAGTTCGGGATTTGCCCCTTTTGATAGCAAGAGATCAACTATCTGAACCTCACCCTGTGAAGCCGCTTCGGTCAATGCGCTTCGACCCTCTGAGTCAGTTGAATTGACATTCACTCCATTTTTAATCTGCTCTTGAACCACCAACAGCACACCTTTGCGCGCTGCAAGACGGAATTGAACCGGATCAAGTCGTGTATTGTCTGTTTTCGCTAACTTTTTGAGCTGGCGTTGCGCCTGTTTATTGCCTTGTGCCGCTGCCATCTCCAACAATGATTTGCCTCGATTAAGATTGACATCAACACCATTGCCGTTGATGTAGATCAACCCAAGTGCATACTGTGCTTTTTCATGTCCTGATTTTGATGCTGCCTCCAACCACCGCACCGCAACAACGGGATCTTTTTTCACCCCACGGCCTGTCCGATAGAGCGAGGCTAATTGATACTGCGCCTCGGGATCACCCTTCTGCGCTAATGGCAGTAATAGCTCAACAACGCGTTCATAATTTCTAAGTTGAACCTGACGAATCGCTTCTTTAAGTGCAGGATCTTTTTCGGCTGTTTTGGCCATTAAGGGTGTTGCCAAAAGTAGAGCCATCAAGCATGTCGAAATAATCTTCATTAATCGTTTTCCGCCTTCACAGCATTGAAATTATGCAGTTCCAAATTTGGTTTCAATATTAATCCCCAGTTTCTTCAGGAACGGCGTGGGCAGTAAACCACCCGCAAGGACGATAACGCCGTCGTTCTCAATCTCGAGAATCTTACCCTCCTGGTCGATAATAACACTCTTCTCTTTTATCTCTTTTACGTTAGAGTTGAAGAGCACATTAATGGTTCCATCCTCTTCAGCTTTGGCAATCTTGTCACGATTTTTAGGCTTCGCACGTGAAAACGCGCCGCTACGATACGAGAGGGTAACTGTAGTATCTGGCTCCGCTGCGATCGATGTCGCCGCCTCTAATGCGCTGTCACCACCACCAACAATCAGTACATGTTGACCACGGTACTGCTCTGGATCAATGAGTCGATAAACCACTTTGTTCGACTCTTCACCATCAACACCAAGCTTCCGTGGTGTACCACGTCGTCCGATGGAGAGTAGTACCGCCCGAGTGATATAGCTCCCTTTATTGGTGATCGCCTCAAAACCACCCCCATCAAGCTGCTTGAGGTCTTCAAGTCGCTCCTCAAAACTGACCTCTAGTCCTGTTTTATCGACCACACCATGCCAGAAATCGAGTAACTCCTCTTTAGTCGTTTCACCGAATTTGACCTTACCAATCATTGGAAGTTGAACTGGTGCGGTCATCACAATCTTACCTCGTGGGAAGTGTGCGACAGTGCCTCCGAACGTGTCCTGTTCAATCGTTTTGAATCGTAGTTTATGTTGCATCGCTCCGAGTGATGCGGAGAACCCAGCAGGCCCGGCACCAACGATCAATACATCGATCTGATCCCCTTTACCGATCCCATCAAGCTTGCGAATCGACTCCATCGCCTGACGCCCCTGCTCTATAGCATTTCGGATCAAGCCCATGCCTCCAAGCTCTCCGGCGATAAAGAGTCCAGGAACATTGGTCTCAAATTGCGGATCAACCTCTGGAATATCGACCCCTCTCTTTTCAGTGCCAAAAACAAGGGTGATCGCATCCATATGACATGCCACTTTACAGGCACCATGTCCGATACATTTACTTGGATTAACAACTACAGCCTTGCCACGAATCATTCCGAGAACATCACCTTCTGGACAGGCGGTGATGCATCCACCTGCACCGACACATCGACTCTCATCGATCACCGGGTGAAGCGACATGGGTTCCGTTAATCCTGCCGCGATTGACTCCTCAAGTGACTCTCTCGCTTTTTGTTCATGACGCTTTCGCCACATCAAATAGAAGACCCAGATCAACACAAAGGGTGAGAAGTAGAGTAGCTGTATTATTTGTTCCATGTATAGGGCTCAATCTTAGGATTAATTTAACTAATGTTAACAGATCACACTTTAGCCAATTAATAGGCTAATATTGGCTGTGGATAGTTATATAACCTATCATTATTTTTTTATCCTTAATAATCAATTCTAAGTTCCTAATTTTTGGATATATATCAAATAAATTACAAAGATCGTTAAGGAAGAATTCATATATGATTGCTAGTCTTCCACCCGTAAAATATTCGTATACCTGAGCCGGAAATGAGTACAAAAGTAGACAACAAAATACTGGAGCAACGCTTTAAAATACCTTGGCTAGGAATCCTGTTTTTCCTATCTGCACTGCTAGCGATACTCTTTGGCTGGAGTATCAGCGAGGAGCGTTACATTATTGCAGAAGATGGACTTGGATACGCCTTAGGTATTGTAGGCGGCAGTATGATGCTACTTCTTTTGCTATATCCATTAAGAAAACGAGTTCGTGGAATGCGGAACTGGGCGCCAATACGCTACTGGTTCAGAATGCACATGTTTTGTGGTGTCTTTGGTCCGATACTCATTTTATACCATGCCAACTTCAGTCTAGGTTCGCTTAATAGCAATGTCGCACTTTTTGCAATGATCATTGTTGCTGGTAGCGGACTATTCGGACGCTACTTCTATACCAAGATCCATTATGGCCTCTACGGCCAGAAGGCTTCATTAAAAGAGCTAAAGCAGTCTGCTGAAGAGTCACTTGAGCATTTTGCTCCTCTGATGCAGTCACTTCCTGAAGCTAAAGAGGAGCTAAGTCAATTTGAGGCGTATACCCTCAAACCTGCAATGTCGCTCTTTAGAGAGTTTGGTCGTGCGTTTCATTTGGCTTTTTCAACACGTGTCACTTATTCACACCTAAAAAAACGGCTGATTCAAGAGATAGAAAGCTGCGAAATCGATCCAAAAGAGAAGTCACTCAAGAAACAGGAGATCACGCTGTTTCTCCGTTCATACCTTTATACTTTACGCAAAATTGCAGAGTTCAGTTTCTATGAGCGACTCTTTTCGTGGTGGCATATTCTTCATTTGCCTCTCTTTATCATGCTGGTCATTAGTGGGATTACACATGTTGTTGCAACGCATATGTATTAAATCTCTTCATTTATCAGGAGCGTTGTTATTGCTTATTGCAAGCAATGCTTATGCGGTAAGTTTTGAGACCCTGCTAATGCCTGGAAAGGTAATCGAGGGTCATGCCAAATATGAAGAGCAGTGTGAGAAGTGCCATAACGATTTTGATAAATCAAAACAGAAAGAGCGTTGTCTTGATTGTCATGAAAAGGTCAATGCTGATGTAAAGGCCGACAAGGGATTTCATGGCAAAAGTAAAGCCGTCAAAACCACAGAGTGTAAAACTTGTCATACTGAGCATAAGGGTCGTGATGCCAAGGTTGTACATCTCGACAAGCAACGCTTTGATCATGAACTCACCGATTTTAAGCTCACGGGCAAGCATAAAGACCTAACCTGTGGCCTTTGTCATCAAGATGATAAACTCTACAGAGAAGCAAAGTCCCAATGTAACGATTGTCATAAAAAGATTGATATCCATAAAGGAAAGATGGGAGAAAAGTGTCAGGACTGTCATAAAACAGATACCTGGACTAAAACTGAATTCGATCACGATAAAACCAAGTTCAAACTTAAAGGGAAACACAAAGAGGTTTTATGTGATAGCTGCCATCCAAACCAGAAATACAAGGATATTCCCAAAGAGTGTAATGCCTGTCACATCAGTAACGATGTTCATAGCGGCAATATGGGCGCTAAATGTGATGATTGCCACTCCCCTGTCAAATGGAAAGAGAGCAAGTTTAACCACGATAAAGAGACCAAGTTTAAGTTAAAGGGTGTTCATAAAAAAACAAAATGTGCCGCATGTCATTCAAAACCGGCAAAAGAGGAAAAGAAAGCAGGGCGCCTGAAAAAAGAGTGTATCGCTTGTCATAAACTTGATGATGTTCATGGTAAGCGTAATGGTAACGATTGCGCCAAGTGCCACAACGAAGAGCGCTGGAGTGATAGTGAATTTAATCACGACAAAAAAACCAAGTTTCCACTAACGGGTGCTCACAAAGAGCAGGCTTGCCATGTCTGTCATCGTGGTGAACCCTCTAAAGAGAAACTGAAGAAAGATTGCTTAAGCTGTCATAAACCTGAAGATGTTCATAAGGGTGAACTTGGCAAAGCGTGTGACAACTGTCATCAAACCTCTAAATGGAATGAGAAGATCAGGTTTGATCATGATATCACTCGTTTCCCGCTTTCTGGCCAGCATACTCTAGCGCCCTGCGAAGCGTGTCATATTGAACAAAAGTTCAAGGATACCAAACGTAATTGTAATAGTTGCCATGATGACGAGGATTCACATAAGGGTGCCTTTGGTGATGTTTGTGAAGTGTGCCATAACCCGAACGACTGGTTATTATGGTATTTCAATCACAACAAGCAGTCTGATTTTAAATTAGAAGATTCACACGAAAATCTTAACTGCAAGTCATGTCACAGCAAGCCTGTCGAAGAGACAAAAAAGCTCAAACGGGACTGTTATAGCTGTCACCGGGCAGATGATATCCATAATCGCGACTTTGGTCGGGATTGTGCGCGATGCCACAACACCAATAAATTTATTGAATATAAAATCGACATATAGACCTCATAAAAACAGATAATTTGAACATGATAAAATCCTTTAAATTAATTTTTGTCTTTGCGATCTCTTTATTGCTTTATGCAACACAAGGCATCGCTATTGACAAGGATTTCGATCATTTCTCCACCGGATTTCCACTAACGGGGGTACATCGGAACGTAGAGTGTCAAAGCTGCCATTTTGGTGGGCAATTTAAAGGAACACAAAGTCGATGTGAATCGTGTCACGGTACTGGATCCGGAACCACCCAGAAGCCAGCCAATCATATTGCCTCAACAAACCAATGTAGTGAGTGTCACTCTGAAACAGGATGGAGTCCTGTCCCCAGGATGAATCACAATGAGGTTCTTGGTAGTTGTAAAGGCTGTCACAACGGCGTTTATGCTAAGGGAAAAAATATCACGCATATCCCGACTACCCTTGGATGTGAAGATTGTCATATCAGTAGCAATTGGAACAATACTAGATTCAATCACGCTCTAAGTACTGAAAGCTGTTCAAAGTGTCATAACAATATTAATGCCGCCGGATACAGCCAAAACCATTTCCAAACCAATGAGCCATGCGAGACATGTCATCAAAGTACAGCCTCTTGGATCGATGCCAAGATGAACCACTCTGTCGTATCGGGTACGTGTGCAAGTTGTCACAATGGAACCACTGCATCTGGTAAGAACACAACACATATCTCTACAACTACGCTTTGTGAAAGTTGCCATAACGATATTAGCTGGACTCCGGCATCTAAAGTGGATCATAACGAGGTGACAGGAGCCTGTAGCACCTGCCATAACAGAACAACCTCTGCCGGTAAAAACACAACACATATTGCTTCAACCAATACATGTGATGCATGCCACACTACAGGGACATGGTCTCCTGCGATTAAGATAGATCATAATGAGGTCACCGGCTCGTGTAGCACATGCCATAACAGTGTTATAGCGCTAGGAAAAAACACCACTCATATTGCATCAACCAACAACTGTGACACCTGCCATAGTACCAGCAGTTGGTCGCCTGCAACCAAGGTTGATCATGGCGAGGTCACAGGATCATGCAATTCATGCCATGACAACGTAACCGCTTCGGGAAAATCACAAACGCATATTGCCTCATCGAACAGTTGCGATAGCTGTCATAACAGTAATAGCTGGACGCCAGCGACCAAGGTAGACCACAACGAGGTGATAGGCACATGTCTCTCTTGTCATGATGGTGTTTCGGCTGCCGGAAAAGGATCTGCTCACATCTTGTCATCAAATAGTTGTGATACCTGTCATAGCAGCAATAGCTGGAGCCCTGCTACCAGGGTTGACCACAATGAGGTTATGGGTGCTTGCAACACCTGTCATAATGGAAGCGTGGCTCAGGGGAAAAATCAAACACATATATCATCAACCAATAATTGTGACAGTTGTCATGGCACAGTGAGCTGGGCACCGGCAACAAAAACTGATCATAATGAGATTTCAGGCTCATGTAGCAGTTGTCATAACGGCATAACCGCTACAGGCAAAGGTCAAACTCACATTACATCGACGAATAACTGTGAAGGATGCCATGGCACAAGCGGATGGTCTCCGGCGACTAAAACTGATCACAACGAGGTATTGGGCTCGTGTAGTTCATGCCATAACGGTTTAACTGCAACTGGCAAAAATAGTACACATATTGCGTCAACCCAAAATTGTGAGAGCTGCCACACCAATTTCTCATGGACTCCTGCGACGGTGGATCACAATGAAATCAGTGGTAGTTGCTCGGGCTGTCACAACGGCATAGTCGCCACCGGAAAATCGGTATCTCACCCAAGCTCTACAGTTAATTGTGATAGTTGTCATAACTCTGTTGCATGGACACCGGTAACTAAGGTTGCACATAGTGAGGTATTAGGGTCGTGTAGCTCCTGTCACAATGGAATTATTGCATCAGGGAAACATGCCAATCATATGGCAACAACCATTGAATGTGACAGTTGTCATGTCACTACCAGTTGGTCCTCAATTACAAATTACACACATACCTCAGCGAGCTATCCAGGGGATCATAGAGCAAGCCTCTCATGCAGTGATTGCCACTCATCAAGTGGCGGCGTTATTACATGGCCTTATCCAACATATCAGCCAGATTGTGCAGGTTGTCACGCTGGTGATTATAAAATAGGAGAGCATCAGAATTGGACGGTAAGCCAGAATCGCAACTGTGCCGGCACTTGCCATAAATCACGCCCCGAACATAGTGTGACTGATAAGGATTGGGATTAATAATGCGTAATTGGTCACATTCTCTACATATCTCATCTTGCGGTTTAACTCCGATACATCACCTATTACATAGTTATTCTGTCAAGTTTGTGAGCACAACCACACTCCAGTTGAATTTAATGGATATAATAAAAACAAATAATCGTTGTTTGGTTTTTAGATAGGGGAAAGTGATGAGGATAATTAAATCGATATTGCTGTTGATCACACTAATGGTGCTCTACGCCGCTCCAGGTTTTGCGATCGATAGTAATTTTGATCACTTCAGAACCGGTTTCCCACTATCTGGTGTTCACCAAAATGTAGATTGTCAAAGCTGTCATTTTGGTGGGCAGTTTAAAGGAACTCAAAGTCGCTGCGAGGCTTGCCACAGTTCTGGTTCCGGCTCTTCACAGAAGAACCCTACCCATATTGCTTCTACCAATAATTGCCGAGAGTGTCACTCTGAAAATGGCTGGTCTCCTGTCCCTCGGATGAACCATAATGAGGTGATTGGAACCTGTGAAAGTTGTCATAACGGGATCACTGCAAGCACAAAGTCTGTTAGACATTTTCCAACCACACGTAAATGCGACGAGTGCCATACCACAACCAGTTGGGATCTGGGTCGCTACGATCATGCCGATATCGCAGGAACCTGCACCGGTTGCCATAATGGAACCTATGCCGTGACCAAATCGGCACGTCACCCAAAGACATCTAATGTTTGTGAAGCTTGTCATAACACCGTTTCATGGACATCATTCTCAAGAATCGATCACAATGAGGCGTATGATACGTGCCAAAACTGTCATAATGGTCGAGTTGCTTCTGGTAAAAATCCATCACATATCCTGACGACCAACTTCTGTGATGCGTGCCATACCACCAACACCTGGTCGCCTGTATATAAAACCGATCATAATGAGATTCTTGGCTCATGTGCAGTTTGTCATAACGGCATTACTGCAACAGGAAAGAGCGTGACCCATATCTCATCAACCTCAAACTGTGAGGCCTGCCATACCAACTTTAGCTGGGTTCCGGCGACGGTTGACCACAATGAGGTCACCGGAAGTTGTTCGAGTTGCCACAACGGCACACTTGCTATTGGTAAGAATGCACAGCACATTGCCTCAACCAATGCTTGTAATGCATGTCATAGTACCTTTGCATGGTCTCCGGCGACGAAGGTTGATCATAACGAGGTCAGTGGCTCATGTAGCTCCTGTCATAACGGAATTACCGCAACAGGTAAGAACGTAAATCATTTTGCTACAACATCTGACTGTAACACCTGTCACTCAACAACCGGTAAATGGCTTGATGGTATCTATAAACACACATCAAACTTAAAGGTAGACAGTCATACGAGTAGCATTGGGACATCGTGTACTGACTGTCATAAGTCTGGTTTTAGCAACCCGACTATCGGCACAGCCTATCCCAACACCTGTGCAGCGTGTCATGCCAAAGATTTCAGAAACGATCGACATCACCGAAGTGGTGGCATTAGTGCAAACACCGATTGCGGCTCCTGTCACCGGGTAAGCAGAAGCGGCTTTAATGATTAAGTGACTAAATCAGAATGAATAAACTAAAACACATTGTCGCTATCGTTAGCACCCTCTATATGATCACCGTTTCTACGGTAGCTATCGCAGAGGATCCTGTGCTGGATGAGATTAAGATCAGCCATTTCAATGGTAAGCCGATCATTCAGATAAATTTTTATCGTCCA
This sequence comes from Thiohalomonadaceae bacterium, assembly GCA_050301795.1. Classification (GTDB taxonomy): domain Bacteria; phylum Pseudomonadota; class Gammaproteobacteria; order Thiohalomonadales; family Thiohalomonadaceae; genus JBNKZU01. Next base: position 42,413 of record JBNKZU010000018.1, read on the forward strand.
ATGCAATACCTCAGCCACACACCACTTCATGAGGGAAACGTGCTCGAGGTAGAGTTAAAATCTACAGGGCCGACAACAGAAGATCCAATGTTGCCTGAGCCTCCCGAACGAGAAAACCTTACATGGACACCAACATCAGATATTCCACTGCGTGAAGTGGAATACCTTGAGGATAATCATGAGCATACTGTTACCCTCTTTTTTGAAACGCCTGTTAAATATACTGTTCGAAACGGAACTAATTATTACTCATTGATTGTTACCATCATTCCACAATCAACACCTGATGCAGAACCATTAGATCTCACAGGCGAGGAGATTAGCTCTGAGGCATTCCCGCCACTGACACCAGAGCAAGAGAAGACCAGAAAGAGCTCCATGAGTGAGGCACGAAAGGCGCTGCTTGAAGGTAAATACTTAGAAGCGATTGCATACTACCGTCGAGTACTTCGACTTCCACCAAATATTTCCCAAAAACGCGCATTAGAACTCACGGGCTTGGCGTATGAGAAGGGTGGTCAACTTAAGCGCGCTCAAAACGAGTATGAAAGATATATTCAACTCTACCCCAAAGGTGATGATGCTGTTCGTGTACGTCAGCGTCTGTTCGCCATTACCACCGCAGGACAAACCCCAACCGAACTGCGCGAGTCTAAACGCACACAAATCAGTCGATGGACAAACTTTGGCTCACTTGCTCAAACTTTTAGATACAGTGGTAGCCACTATGATGGTCAATCTTCAAGCGTTGATGTCAAGGCGCTTGATAGCTCCATTTTGCATTCAGCCCGATATCGAGATGATGAGAAAACCATCAATACCCGTATCAGTGGTGGTTACAACTATGATGGTATCGATAGCACTGCAAGCAGCAGCAGTATTAGCAATCTCTATGGTGAAATCATCTATCGCGATACAGCCCTCTCTGCAAAAGTTGGACGTCAATCGCGTAACAAAGGTGGTGTTTTAGGTCGGTTTGATGGTGTTTACCTTGGCAAAGGGCTATCGAATGGTCAGATGGTAACACTAACAACAGGATATCCGGTTAACAGTCAAAAGGATGGTGTTATCACCAGCAAAAAGTTAATCAGTGTCGGTTATGAGTGGAACGATTTTATTGCCGACTGGGATCTCTCTACTTACTTGGCACAACAAAACAATGAAGTGATGACGGATCGCCAGGCAATCGGCTTTGATGTCAGCCACATCACAAAAGAGAGTGTTTTGTTTGGAATGGTTGATTATGACCTACTCTTTTCAGAATTCAATCTGCTCTCATTAATAGGCAATATCTCAACAACCGATGGTACGAACTACAATTTCTCATTTGATCAGCGTGCATCCGTCTGGAACTTTACCAGTAATGCATCTGCCGATACCGGCTCTGGAACCATTACCTCATTGTCGCAACTTCGTAATACATTCACCGAAAAACAGATTATTGAGATGGCTAATGACCGCAGTGCTGTTGCTTCTACGGCTTCTCTAGGTATCAACAAATCATTGAATGAAAAGTATCAAATCAATGCTGATATTGTTGCAACCAAAACCACAGCAACAACGCCCTCTTATGGCATCGTAGCCATTCCGGCAACAGACACCGAAATCTATGCCAACGGAATGCTGATTGTGAATGAGATGTGGTGGAAAGAGGATATCACTATCTTTGGGCTGCGCCATTCAATAGGCACAAATAGTAGTACAACATCGATTACAACAAATACACGTATCCCATGGAATAGTGTTTGGAAGTTTAACCCCAGGATTCGATTTGATTTGAGAGACTATAATAACGATACACTCGTTAACACTGAGTGGAAGATCTTCCCGACCTTCAACATGACCTATAAGTACTCTAAAAAGGTTAATCTTGAATTTGATGCCGGTTTATCCCTGACAAACCGTTCTCTTATTGCTGGAGGAAGTGAGAAAGATACCTACTACTATGTCAGTAGTGGTTATCGAATGGAGTTTTAGTTCGGTTTAATCACCTCAAAGAGAGCCTCTGTGCTCTCTTTATTGATCACCGCTCTCATATCACAGTATGAATTCTCTTTAGGAGCATCATCTCCGCAACTACAGCCCGCGATAATCTCAGAAAAGAAGATGCCAAATTCAACGATAAGCTCATCATCGGTTTCAGAATAGTGTTTCATGATCACCGACAGATGTTCATCATCAACATAACCACTAATTGATGCACCTTGTGTAAGTGGAAGATCACCATTCTTCAGGCGCTCTACCTCATGCTTGAATGTGGTAGCAAACCGATCACTACCCCAGTCAGCGATTGATGCCTTTAACATTACCACTATCTAACCTCTGCCAGACCTTCGCCGCGTGGGTCGCTTGCAGCAGTGACACGATTACTTTTTGTATCCCAAAACAGTGCCTGCATATTACCCCAGGTGCGACTTCCCTCTTCCAAATGATGTCCGAGGCTTTTTAGCTGGTTTAATTCATCCTGACTAAAGGCTCCCGTTTCGTAGAAGAGTTTATCCGGCAGATACTGGTGATGAAATCTTGGACGGGAAACCCACTCAGTCACCGCTTTTCCATCAAAGTGTTCAAGCATACCCAGAAGCACCATGGTAATAATCCGACTTCCGCCCGGCGTTCCGATCAATGCGACACCATGATCACTTTTCACAAAGCTCGGCGACATACTTGATAACATCCTTTTTCCCGGTTCTATCGCATTGGCCTCAGCACCAACAAGTCCGTAGACATTAGGGGTGCCTGGTTTGGATGAGAAGTCATCCATCTCATCATTCAACAGTACACCTGTACCCTCTGCGATCACCCCAGAACCGAAGGGATAGTTAATACTCAATGTCGCTGAGACATAGTTGCCCTCTTTATCAAGAACAGAAAAGTGCGTTGTATCATTACCCCCATCCTTTGAACCAATGCCGGGCAACTGACTGCTTGGGGTCGCTTTTTGTGTGTGAATTGTTTGAGCCAATCCTTCTGCGTAATATTTATTGATTAACCTCTCCACAGGCACATCAACATAATCACTATCGCCAAGAAATTCTGCACGATCCCTGTAGGCTCTTCGCATTGCCTCAATAATCAGATGTGTACGCTCAACCTTGTTCAGAGACGACAGTTTGAAGCTGGAGAGGATATTGAGCATCTCGATAATCGCCACTCCTCCTGAAGATGGTGGTGGTATTGAAGTAATCTCAAACTCTGCATATCGCCCTTTAAGTGGCTGGCGCTCAACCACCCGATAATCAGATAGATCCGCCATTGTCCAGATACCTCCCTGTCGACGAACAGATGCGACCAGCTTTTTAGCAACATCCCCCCGATAAAAGCCATCATGCCCTTCTAAGGTCATTGCTTTTAGTGTAGCGGCCAACTCAGGCTGTTTAATAAGATAACCTAGAGGTGGCACCTCACCATTCTTGAGAAGAATCTGCTTGCTATCCTCCGAGCTGTTTAACGCATCTTTACGAAAACCGGCAAGGGTTTGATAAAGGGGCGTTACCTCAAACCCGTCAAGAGCCAACTGGATCGCCGGAGCAAGGCTCTTTGCCAAAGGTAGCCGTCCATAATGTTCTGCAATATGAGTCAGTGCAGCAGGCTCACCAGGAATAGCAGCAGCAAGCACCCCATCAACTGAGAGCCCAGGAATAACATTGCCCTGTTGATCAAGATAGAGTGCACGATGGGCGGCCTGAGGCGCCTTCTCTCTGCCATCAACCATCACCTCAAAGCCATCGCTGGCGCGATGCAGCAACCAGAATCCGCCACCACCTATACCTGAGCTGTATGGCTCAACAACAGCAAGCACCGCACTTACGGCAACAGCTGCGTCAAAGGCGTTTCCACCCTGCTCTAATATATCCAGGCCAGCTTTTGTCGCCGCTGGATGAGCAGAAGCAATCGCAGCGTGATTCGGTGCAGCCCCTGCTGAAGCCGCAAATAAAATCAGCACCAAATAGATGACACCAAACTGTTTTTGCATAGGAGTATCCTGAAATCACTTTAAATAGGAATGGATGCTTCAATACCGAATTTAAAGCAATTTAAACTTTTTTTTGCACATAAACAAAAGCCCCTGTGAAGGGGCTTTGTTTGATGAATCGAAAATGGCTTATTGTGCGGCCTGGATTGCCTCATATTTTGCCATTAGCTCTTCTTGACTCTCCTCATGTTCAGGGTCAAGAGGAATGCAATCAACTGGACAGACATCGACACACTGAGGCTCATCATAATGTCCAACACACTCGGTACATAACATCGGGTCAATCTCATAGATTTCGTCACCCTGAGTGATCGCACCATTTGGGCACTCTGGTTCACAAACATCACAATTAATACACTCGTCGGTAATCATAAGTGCCATTTAGAAAGTCCTCCACAAAGATAAAAGATCAGCACAATATTCAGAAACGGCGCTATATTAGCGCATTCTGTTTTTCAAAGCAGCCCCTATTAACGGATGAACGAACCTCGAAACATCCCCGCCAAGTTCAGCAACCTCTTTTACAAGCGTGGCAGAGATATAGGTATACTCCTCTGCCGGAGTTAAAAACACCGTCTCAATCTCGGGAACCAGATGTCGATTCATACCTGCCAACTGAAACTCATACTCAAAATCTGAGACTGCACGCAACCCCCGTACGATCACATTGACCCCGTTGCGCTTGGCATAATCAACCAATAACGAGTCAAAGCCAACCACCTCAACCCCATCTATATCACCAACAATCTGATTCGCAAGTTCAATACGCTCACTGAGTGCAAACATGGGCTGTTTACGAGGATTTGCCGCGATAGCAACAATGGTTCGATCAAATAGTCTGGAGGCGCGCAGAATCAGGTCACTATGGCCATTCGTCATCGGATCGAAAGTACCCGGATAGATTGCTGTAACTGTCATTAACTAGTTTCCGTTGAAAATGAGATAAGCGTGTAGTGTACCTGTCCTGCCTGCTTTCGGCGATAGACCTGCCATTTTTCTGATGGCAGTTGTGTCTCTTCTACAGCCATCTCCGACTCAATATAGATCCATGCAAACGGCTTGAGCCAATGCTCTTTTTCGAGGGTTTGACAAATTGGGTAGACCATCTCTTGATGAAATGGCGGGTCAAGAAAGAGCAGATCAAACGGCTCAGCTCGCCCTTTAAGATACGTGATGGCGCTTTGACAGTGGGTCTGACCCTGGCTTACACCCAGTCGTTTCAGGTTTTCATCGATGCTCTGACAAACCTTGGATTCTTGATCAACAAACGCAACTTGATCCGCACCGCGTGACAGGGCTTCAAAGCCTAGCGCCCCGCTACCTGCAAACAGATCCAAACATCTTGCATTGGCAATATCCGGCTGAAGCCAGTTAAACAGTGTTTCCCGCACCCGATCCGGTGTCGGGCGAATCGCCTCAACCATCGGAAAATCGAGTTTTACCCCGCGCCAGCGCCCGCCAATGATACGAAACTGGTTTCTCATCCCTGTTGGTTTGATGCCCTTGCGCCTTTGACTCACACACCACCCGCCATCACTGTCACCATCTTCTGGGGATCGATTCGGCGTTTAAACGCATCCTTGACCTGCTCAACGGTTACGGCATTCACCGCAGGGATAAAGGTATTAAAGTAGTTCAAATCGAGTCCGTAAAAGCCGATTACGACGACATAGCTGATGAGATCGCTGTTGGAATCGATATTTAGCGGAAAGCTACCGGTAATGTTCTTTTTTGCAGCGATGAGTTCCTCTTCGGTTGGCCCCTTGGCGATGAAGTTCTCAAGCGTTTCCCGTAATACCGATAGCGCTTGTTGACCACTACTATTCTTGGTTTGTAACCCTAATGTGAAAACGCCCAACTCTCGTGATGGGCTAAAGTAGCTATAGGCGCTGTAGGCAAGCCCTCGTTTTTCCCGGATCTCATCACTAATGCGTGAAACCAGACCACTGCCACCTAGAATATGGTTACCGACATAGAGCGCAAACTTATCCGGATCACCCCTTTTGTAGCCGGGCTGTCCCATCAGGATATGGGTTTGTGTTGAAGGGTGTTTGATCTTAATGAGTGATGACTTTTCTAATTCAGCTACCTTGTCCAGTACGGGTGCCTTCTCCCCTTTAGGTAAACGTGCTGTTAATTGCTCAGCTACCTTTCTGGCCTCGTCCCTATTCAGCGCGCCAACGATTGCAACCATACTGTTATTGGAAACATAGTAGCGATGGTAAAAATCGACCATCATTGCCCGGGTGATCTGCTTAACGCTCTCTTCATCTCCTGATGATGGCTTTCCATAAGGGTGCCCTTGATAAAGCGCCTTGTAATACGCCTTAGAGGCGATATTTCCAGCAGACTGCTTCTCATACTCCAATCCTGCCAGAATCTGTTTTCGTACCCGCTCAATCGCATCCTCAGGAAAGGTCGCTCTGGTGATCACGCGCTCAAACAGGGTTAATGATTGTTTTAAAATTGGCTGACTGGTCAGAGATCTAATCGAAAGTGAGGCCGTATCCTTCGTTGCCGAGAGTGAAAACCGAGCACCAACCTCATCAAAGCCTTCTGCGATTTGATTCGCATCCAACCCATCAACCCCCTCCTCCAGCATTCCGCTGACAAACGCAGCTAAACCCGGATATTGACCATCTCTGGCTGAACCGGCATCAAAAACCACGCTAATATCAACCATCGGTAACTCTGGCGCTTCGACATAATAGACATCAGCACCTGTGCTACTTTTCCAATGGTCAATTACCGGCGCAGCCGAAACAGGAAGTGCGATCAACATCAACAGCAGGAATCTAGTGAACATTTTTCGCCTCCTCTTTATCCTGCTGCGGGATGAGTGATGCCACGGTTAACCCCTGATCGGTTAAATACTCTTTGGCTACGGCCTGGATCTGCTCTGGGGTAATCTTGGCGATCTCCTCGGCATAATTATCAAGTGTCGAGTAACTCAGCCCGATAGTCTCCAACTGACCGATCTTCATCGCCTGGTAGAAAACAGAGTCGAGCTCATAAACCTTCGAGGCGATCGCCTGCGCCTTTATTCTTTGAAGCTCTTCATCAGAGACCCTCTCGGTTTTTAGTCGCTCCACCTGTTTAAGTAGTGATGCCTCGATCTGCTCCAAACTCACACCGTCAACCGGAGTTGCTTCAAGCGTCAGCAAGCTATCCAGACGGGCGATCAAATCATACCCAGCACCCACTGAGACCGCGATCTGCTCGCCTCTAACCAGTTCACGCTGTAACCGAGCGCTATCACCACTATCCAGAACATTGGCAATCATCTCTAATGCATACGCTTTCCAGGGTTCGTCACTGGTACGAAGCACCGGAACCTTATAGCCCAAGACGATTGATGGCAGTTTGGCGTGCGCCTTCACCACGATACGGCGCTCACCTCGCTGTTTAGGTTCATTTCTTGGTTTGATTGGGGCAATTTTGCTCGGTTGGATGGTGCCGAAATAGCGCTTGGCGAGTGAAAAGACCTCTTCAGCATTGACATCACCGGCAACCACCAGTGTTGCATTATTCGGGGCATACCACTGTTGATACCACTGCTCTAAATCTTCTTTGGTCAAAGCCTTTAGGTCATCCATCCAGCCAATGACAGGATTATGGTAGGCACTGGCCTGCCATGCGGTTGCAAGAAACTGTTCGTAGGTTAAGGCTTCGGGTTTATCTTCGGTGCGTAGTCGGCGCTCTTCGATCACCACATTACGCTCTTTTTCAAACTCATCCTGTTTTAGAACCAGATTACGCATTCGATCAGCCTCCAGTCTAAAACTCACTTCAAGCCGACTCTTCTCTAACTGCTGAAAATAGGCGGTATAGTCTCGGCCAGTAAACGCATTCTCTTTACCACCGTTCTCAGCAATGATTCGCGAAAACTCTCCCGCAGGAAACTTTTGTGTACCTTTAAACATCATATGTTCCAAGACATGAGAGATACCGGTGATCCCACCATACTCATAGCTTGAACCGACTTTATACCAAATCTGGGAGACGACGACTGGCGCTCGATGATCCTCTTTTACGATCACCTTCAAACCGTTCTCAAGTTGGGTTTGGTGCACAGCCGCAAAAAGGGAGGCTGGTACTAACACGATGGAGGCGACAACGACTCGTGCGACTACATTCTGTATCTTTATTCTATTCAATGGTTTCTCTTTTTAATATAAACAGACTCAACGAAATGGTAGGATAATGCCACATTACACACTGGCAACCGCTCACTCAACATGACTGGTTACCAAAAGATAAGTTCATAATCAGGAAAGACAATACTTTATGTTTGGATTTGGTAAAAAGCCATCAAAAGCTTCTGAAGCAACAACAGAGCCTGAACATCAATCTCTCATTGCCCGTTTAAAGCATGGGCTGAAAAACACACGCAGTAGCTTAACTCAGGGGATCAGTGCACTTGTTTCAGGCCATCAGCAGATCGACGATGATCTGCTTGAAGAGATCGAAACCCAGCTATTGGTTGCTGACATGGGTGTTGAGGCGACACAAACCATCATTCAGAACCTGACTCAGCGTGTATCACGCAAGCAGCTAAAAGATGGTGAAGCATTGATCGCGGCACTGCGCGAGGATATGGATAAACTTCTAGCACCAGTAAGTCAGCCGCTATCACTCAACCGAGACAAAACACCGTTTGTGATTCTGGTTGTGGGTATTAATGGCGCGGGCAAAACAACCACCATTGGCAAACTTGCCAGGAAATTCAAAAGCGATGGCCACTCGGTCATGCTTGCGGCTGGAGATACCTTCCGTGCTGCCGCAGTTGAACAACTCCAGGTCTGGGGAGAGCGCAACGGGATTCCGGTGATTGCTCAACACAGTGGCGCCGACTCTGCCTCAGTGATCTTTGATGCGGTCAATGCCGCCAAATCACGAAATATCGATATCCTGATTGCTGATACCGCAGGACGCCTTCATACCCAATCAAACCTGATGGAAGAGTTAAAGAAGGTTAAGCGGGTGATGGCAAAGATTGATGAGAGTGCTCCGCATGAGGTGCTGCTGGTTCTGGATGCCGGCACCGGACAAAATGGTCTCAATCAGGCACAGCAGTTTAATGATGCTATCGGTATTTCCGGCCTGGTTATGACCAAGCTTGATGGAACCGCCAAAGGTGGCATTATCTTCGCGATTGCTCAAAAACTCTCTATTCCTATTCGCTACATCGGTGTCGGAGAGGGAATTGATGATCTTCGACCCTTTAATAGTAAAGAGTTTGTTGAGGCACTTTTTGAAAGTTGATAGCCTGAACCCAACAATAAAACTGATATTGAGCCTATGATCCATTTTGAAGATGTTACTAAACGCTACCGGGGCGGGCATGTTGCTCTGAACCGGGTTAACTTCCATCTTCCACGTGGTGAAATGGCCTTCCTCACCGGACACTCAGGTGCGGGAAAAAGTACCCTGCTAAAGCTGATTGCACTCATTGAGCGTGCCAGTAGCGGTAATGTTCATGTCAATGGGAACAATTTGGGTAAAACCGTTCGAAGTGGTATCGCCTATCACCGCCGGCGCCTTGGTATTATCTTTCAGGATCATCAACTTCTTTTTGATCGTACCGTTTTCGACAACATTGCTCTTCCGCTGGTGATCGCCGGATACAGCCGAGGAGATATTGAACGTCGTGTACGGGCAGCGCTTGATAAGGTCGGGCTGTTAAAAAAAGAGAAGCTCTATCCCATCACACTTTCTGGTGGTGAACAACAACGTGTCGGTATTGCGCGGGCAGTGGTTCACAAACCCGCCCTGCTTCTGGCAGATGAGCCGACCGGTAACCTTGACCCAGATCTCTCAAAGGAGATCATGGGAATCTTCCGTGATTTTAACCAGGTTGGTGTAACCGTATTAATTGCCAGTCACGACCTTGAGTTAATCAAACAGATGGAGAGTCCGGTTTTTAAACTCGAAAATGGACAGCTCTTAACGCAACCCTTTGGAGCAGCCACATCATGATCGGCTCTCAATCCCAAAAAGAGCCAACGATCAGCGCCAACCGTCAAGAGCTGACGGTTTACCAGATCCTGAGAAACTACCTGCTTCGTCATATTCAGACCTTCTTTTATACGCTGGGTCAGTTAACACAGAAACCATTTTTAACCATGATGACGGTGATGGTGATCGGAATTGCGCTATCGCTACCGACCGGTTTGAACGTGCTACTGAGTAACTTTGACCAAATGCTTGAGGGATGGGGAGACTCGACTCAGGTCTCTCTGTTTTTGCATGAAGATGTCAGTGATAAGCAGGCAATGGCGTTGCGAAAAAGGATAGAGGAGCAACAACTGATTAAATCCGCCATCTACATCTCACCAGAAGAGGCACTTAAAGAGTTTAAATCCCACTCAGGTTTCGGAGAGGCGCTTGATGCATTGATGACCAACCCGCTTCCAGGCGTCATCGTTGTCACCCCAGAAGATGAAAACAGTGATCCGGCATCGGTTTCGCAGATCCTAAACGAGTTATCACAGTATAAAGAGGTCGAACTGGCTCAGATCGATATGGAGTGGGTCAAAAGACTCTATGCCATGATGGCGATAGGTGAACGCACTGTCTGGGTGTTAGCGACCCTGCTCTCTATTGCAGTACTACTGGTCATCGGAAACACCATACGACTTGGAATACAGAACAGTCACGATGAGATTATTATCACCAAGCTTATCGGCGCGACAGATGCCTTTATTCAGAGACCTTTTCTCTATACCGGTTTTTGGTATGGATTAATGGGATCAATCATCGCAATAATTCTGATAGAAATTGCGCTATTATTAATAGAAAGCCCAGTAGAACAACTTTCATCGTTATACCAAAGTGACTTCAATCTGGCAGGAATGGATTTTAATACTATTCTTTGGCTGGTCGTATCAGGTAGTATGTTGGGGTTAATTGGTTCATGGATTGCTGTAGGAAAACACCTAAAAGAGATCGAACCTACATAACGCATCGTGGAATATAATAAATGACGTCATTTCGGGTATTAATCGTTGATGGATCACTTACCACAAGGGAGGTGATCAACAAGATAGTCTCAAAAAAGTTGGATGATGCCGAGATCACTTCATGTGGTAGCGGCAAAGAGGCCTTAGAGTATCTTGATAAAAGCCGTTACGATCTAGTCACAACATCACTACTTCTACCAGATATGGATGGCTTAGAGTTATGCCATCAAATACGCGAATCTGATGGACATAACTACACCCCTGTCATTGTCATCTCAGGTGATGCTGACAGCCGTCTCCTTAAAGAGGGGTTTAACGCCGGAGTTACCGACTATTTTGACAAGAGTCGTGGTTATGCTGCCTTTGTCGACTTCATTAAAGAGTACTCTCAACGTAGCACTGGTCTGGTCGGAACTGTGCTGTATGTTGAAGATAGCAAGACCGTTGCAACCATGACCCAACGTCTGTTTGAGAAGCATGGTCTTCATGTCACTCAGACAACAACCGCTGAAGAGGCATATAAACTACTCCAACAGGCAAAAAAGGGATTAAATGAGAGTTACGACCTGGTCATCACCGACTTCTATCTTAAAGATGAGATGACTGGCGGCGATCTACTCCATGCCATTCGTAAGCGCCTCTACTACTCTCACCAGGCACTCCCTGTTCTTATTATTACCGGCAAGGACGATACCAAAACTCAGGTCGAGGTCTTCCATGCCGGTGCTAACGATTTTGTCGGCAAGCCATTGGTTGAAGAGACGCTTATGGCGCGCGTTAGATCACTACTGTTGATTAAACATCAGTATGATGCCTTACGCCGACAAGCCGAGAAGATGGAACTACAGTCTGTTACCGACTCTTTAACCGGAGCCTACAACCGACGCTATCTCTCAACCCACGGTGATGAATTCCTGAAAAATAACCGCGATAAACACTTGTGGATTGCACTGCTTGACATCGATCACTTTAAGTCGATTAATGATACCCATGGTCATCTCGTTGGTGATCAAGTGCTGAAAGAACTTGGGTCGCTTCTGACCACGTTGTACCCCAATCAGATGGTGGTGAGATACGGTGGTGAGGAGTTCGCGATCTTTCTCTACAGTGAAAAACCGATTAACTGCAAGAGTCAAAGTGAAACACTCCGCAACGCTGTTGCCGAACTCACCCCCAACGGTCTTCCGATCACCATTAGTATTGGTGTTATCAAACCAGATGATTTTCCAAAACTGGACGCCAACAAACTTGTTGGCTTTGCCGATAATGCGCTTTATGCCGCGAAGAAAGATGGTCGAAACTGTGCCTACCGTGCACTGGATGATGGGACGCTCGTTCGCCTGACTGACAAGGCTTAGCCGCTTCGCTTGTGAACCAACGAAAGCTACCTCTGTCATAGCTCCACCACTTACATATAGGGTTATCAATCGTTGAGTTATCGAATCTCCATCTTTATGCTCCTGGCATCTCTATTTGCAAGCCCGCTGCCTGCACAGATCAATCTGCCAGATCTGGGTAACAGCGCAGCGACTCAAATGACGCTTGAGCAGGAGAATGAACAAGGATTAAGCTTCTATCTTCAGTTAAAACATGACGGCTATATCATTGAAGATCCGGTTATCAACAGCTATATCACTCAACTTGGGGAGAACCTTCTCTCATCAGCTGAGACCGGTGATCGCAAATTCACCTTCTTTGTCGTTAATAATCCACAAATCAACGCCTTTGCTATGCTTGGCGGCTATATCGGGATCAATACCGGCTTAATTCTCGCTAGTGAAACTGAAAGTGAACTGGCTTCTGTTATCGCGCACGAGATCACTCATGTCACCCAGCAACATCTGTTACGGATTATGGAAAAGATGGGCAACCAATCCGCTCCTGCTGCTGCGGCTATCCTCGCTGCAATACTACTCGGCAAGAGCGATCCCATGGCGGCTGAAGCTGCGGTCTATTCGGTCATTGCCAATCAATATCAATCGATGATCAGCTATACCCGTATGCATGAACATGAGGCTGATCGTATCGGTATCGAGATGCTTGCCTCTGCGGGCTATGACCCTAACGGAATGGTCGATTTTTTCTCAAAGCTCGAACAAACCCATCGATATGGCGATAACTCGCTACCGGAGTATCTACGAACTCACCCCGTCACCACCACCCGGATCTCCGAGGCTAAAGATAGAGCGCAACTTTTTTCAAAGAATTCGGTTAAACATAACCTTAACTTCGACCTGGCAAAGGCAAAGATCGACGTACTGACATTGCTTGAAAATAAAGCGTTTATTCACTATTGGGAAACGGAACTTCAACAAAATAAGAGACTGACAACCGGAAACCTTTATGCCCTAGCGCTCGCATACATCGCTGATGGAGCCTATAAAAAGGCGCTGCCTTTATGTTCTCAATTAATTACAAATCACCCTCAAAACATCCCGATCATTGAGACCCATGCCCATCTTCTCCACCTAATGGGGAACAGTGAAGAGGCGCAAAAACGCCTTAAAAAGGCACTACTGCTCTACCCCAACAACCCTGCACTAACGATAGAGTTAGCAAAACAACTGCTTGATGATTCTCAATTTGATGAGGCACGACAATACTTAAACGGGTTTACTGAAAAACGCGCTATACCAGAGGGATATCAACTGTTATCAAAGGTCGAAAGTCGCGCCGGGAATAGAGGCTATGCCCACTTCTACCTAGCTCAATATCACCTTCTATACAGAGAGTACCCTCTGGTGATGACGCAGCTACGTTATGCGCGAGAGAACGCTGGGCAGGACTTTTATCTCTCCAGCAGAATTAATGATCTGATGAATACCATCAAACCCCACATCGATAAATTGAGCAAAAAAGAGCGTCGTTATCCCCAATAATGACACACCGATTTCTACTTTTGGTAACATCGGCCTTCTAATCCTCACTCAAAACCACAACCAACCTTAAACCCATATTAAATAAGGGTTTTTTTCCTGCACATCGCTTGCTTTGGTGTGGTGATTAGGTATCCTAGATATTGTCATTATGACGCATTACCCATCGGTCAATGATCAAACCAAATGGGTTCGGTAAACGGATTATGAGATAAACACCCAAACAGTTAATCGTTTCAATCGTTCCGACACAATGAGATTACAGAGAAGCCATCAAAAACCAAGAAATCCTGAGGAATATGCGAAAAGCAGATCGCATTTTTTTCTCATTTCGCTGTTATTTATCACAATCTGTACTGGAACAACTGAAACAGTTGCTTCATCCAGTAAAACGATTGCTGAGGGCAAGGATATTGTCTTTAGCCGTTCAAAAGGGAACTGCTTATCATGCCACGATATTCCCGGCTCACAGATGAGCGGAAACATCGCCCCACCACTCGTTGCAATGAAGGCGCGATATCCTGAACGTGAAAATTTAAAAAAACAGATATGGGACGCGTCGGTAAATAACCCGTATACTTTTATGCCACCTTTTGGTCGTCATGAAATCCTTACGCATGAGGAGATCGAAAAGGTGGTAGATTTCATCCATTCCCTCTGACATTGAAACATCTGGAGATGATTTGTGAATAATAAACGTAGATTGTTTTTGAAAGGAACACTGGCAAGCGGAGCTATTGCAGTCGCTGCGGCAAGTGGACTTTTAGCCCCCCGTCAACTTCTAGCGGCCTGGCCAAAGAATGCCTTCACCTCAAAATCGGTAGATGATGCACTGAAAAACCTTGGTATCGCTGATGTCATCACCAGCGATCAGGTCATGCTTGATGTACCAAAGGTTGCTGAAAACGGTGCTCAGGTCAAAGCCACCGTTGAAACAACACTTAAAGATGTAAAATCAATCTCAATCCTGATTGAGAAAAACAACCAGCCTCTGGCAGTAAACACCCAGTTCATCTCTGGTGCCCAGCCGTTTCTTGAAACCCGCGTCAAGATGAGCAAGACATCAAATATTATCGCTATCGTTGAGTCCGGTGGAAAATACTACTCTGCCAGTCATGAAGTGAAAGTCACCGTTGGTGGTTGTTGATAAGAATCTTTTAAGAGGTATAGAACATGGCTAAGCCAATGAAAATAAGAGCACAGGTTAAAAACGGTGTCTGTGAAGTTAAAGCACTACTCACTCATATTATGGAGACCGGTTTTAGAAAAGATAAGGCAACTGGCAATCTCATTCCAGCCCACTTTATTCAAGAGCTCTCCTGCAAAATTAATGGAAAAGAGGCTCTCATCATGAACATGGGCGGCTCAGTTTCTAAAAACCCATTTGTTTCGTTCAAACTCGATGGCGTTAAAAAGGGAGACACAGTTCAAATAAGCTGGGTCGATAATAAGGGTGAAAAAGATAGTGCCGACAAGGTTGTCAAATAGCACTAATCTTTCAAGTTTAATCGTTGTAACCACATAGCGCTGTCGCAGGCAGCGCTATGATTCAGACACTCATATACCAAATAATAAATGTGTCATCGTTTAGCGTTCTGATATTTTATGTTTGCAGGGGATGGCAATGAAACGTTTTGCTCTATTTGTGTTTTTCTTAACAGCACCGTTTGAAGAGGTTCTGTCTAAATCACCCGAAGAGGATCTTCAAAGTTTTCGTGATCATTTTGAGATGCGATTTCCTGATCTCAAGTTTGATGAATACGCTAACGGCACCTATGCCTTGAATGCCGATGCCCGAATGTCATGGGAAGCGATCGAAGAGTTCCCTCCTTATACACATGGATTAGAGCTTGGCGAAAAGCTTTTTAATACACCGTTTTCCAATGGCAAGCGATATAGCGACTGCCTCGAAAATGGCGGAAAAGGTATCCGTCAACACTATCCGAAGTATGATCCTGCAACCAAAACGATCCTCACCATTGAGGGGGAGATCAACCGCTGTCGTGTTGAGAATGGCGAGCAGCCACTGCCATGGAAAGAGGGGGAGATTGCAGAAATCTCAGCCTATATCGCATCGACTTCAAACGGACAGAAGATCAACATTACCATCCCTGATGACGATACTGCTCTTGAGTTCTATCGCCGTGGTAAACAACACTTCTACGCCAAACGAGGCCAATTAAATCTCTCTTGTGCTAACTGCCATATCGATAATTCCGGCAATCGATTGCGAGGAGAGGTCTTAAGCCCTGCACTTGGTCATCCGACTCACTTCCCGGTCTATCGACTGAAATGGAAAAGCCTTGGCACAATTCATCGTCGTTTTGCAGGGTGTAGTGAGCAGATTCTGGATAAAGCCTTTCCTGCTCAGAGTGATGTATACAAATCGTTAGAGTATTTCCTTAACTACATGAGTAACGGTCAGATAATCAACGCTCCAAGTACACGTAAATAATTGATTCGTAAATCAGTGATGACAAAGAGATCATCTCCAGTGTTCCGTTGTGATTCCTTCGCCCAGATCTGCATCGATTAGACGCTGTCGAACCTCAAGTAGTTTTTCAATCAATTCCGGTTCTGTACGTTCATAGGCCGCCGCATCAGGCGCGCGCTTTACAACCACACCCAGCAGTTCTGTGATGGCATTACCAATTGAGTTTTGACTAATGGTGACAATCAAATCACCTTGATCATTACGATATATTAACTGTTTAAACGCAGGTTGCCAGCGAATAGAGTTTGCATACGCTGGCTCACGAATACACTGCTCACGTACCTTCTTTGCGGTGGCAAGAAAGTCATTATTAAATAACAGCGAAGCCTCAACCTCATCAGGGAAATCGACATCGGACAGGATGGGGGCATTCCTTGTGGAAACCTGAGAGAAGAAGGTTCGATAAAAGTCGATAAAGCCTTTTAAGATCTCATCGTACTCTTTCCAGAAGCGAATATTCTTTAAAGACTCAACACCACCTTTAATACGCCAACTCGGTAAACCCTGTGGATACCCCGTGAGTTGAAGCTGAGACTCTTCACTATGCACAACCTCAAGAATCTCTAGATCAAGCGCACGCTCAAAAAACTGGCGATAGACATCACGCATATAACACTGAAACAGACTGTGTTGACCACCATCAGTAAGGTTGGGGTTATTCACATCTGCCAAGGGAGCATTCCGCAACTCGTTCTTTTTAAAAACAATAAAATGGTTATGCAGCATGCGAATACTCGGTACACCCGGCGAGGTTAGCGGCCAGGTTGCGTCAAGACTCGCTTCACCCGCAAGGATAAGTGCATCATCAGGATCAGGGTATTTTTCAACCATATATTCAACAATGATCTGATTCATCCGATTCCAGACATTCTTCACATGATCTGGCACCTGAGTGCGACGAACGGGGCGGCCCAGTGGATTTAAGATGCTTTTAGAGGTGTTATAGATAATTGAGGTATCAAACTCATTGCTATGTCCCAACGCCTTACGATAGAGCAGTAGATCCTCTTGGTTTAGCAACAGACCATTATTGTTCACAAGATCATTAAGATTTTCGGTGCTGTTGAAGAATTCGTTTGGTTTCATTCCCTCAGGAACTTCCAGCGGGATTGGACGGAATGGCGTGACTATTTCTCTGGGGCCTGTTTGCATTATCTTTACCGTATCAGTTATCAACGTGTTTGAGTGATAAAAACTCAAGCGATAACACTCATCTTAAGAGCTGGCTCAGTGAGATACACTTAAAACCTTTTAATAGTTCCATTAACAATGGCTAATACTCGATTTAAGCGTCCCTATTGATGACAAACCAAATTGATCAATAATGCATTCTTAAAAAGATGAGGGAAGTATGAGAAAAGCGGGAATGGTTGCAGCGGGTCATCCAGTGACGGCTCATGCAGCACAAGAGATATTAAAAGCAGGTGGTAACGCCTTTGATGCGACTATCGCAGCCTTTTTCGCAGCAACTGTTGCAGAGCCGGTGTTATGTACACTGGCAGGAGGAGGTTTCCTGCTTGCAAAGCCTGCTGCATCAAACCCTGTCCTCTATGATTTTTTCACCCAAACCCCAATCAATAAACTCAACAATAGCGAAAGCGACTTCTATCCTATTGTGGCTGATTTTGGCACTGCTCAGCAGGAGTTCCATATCGGGCTGGGATCTGTCGCCACCCCAGGTGCGGTAAGCGGACTTTATGCGATCCATCGGGAGCTTTGTACGATGTCGATGCACGAGTTGGTTGCACCTGCGATTGATGCGGCAAAAAACTCAATACCGCTTAATGACTTCCAGTCCTATATTTTTGAGATCATCAAACCGATCTATCAGCAGCAAGCAACGACCATCGAACTGTTCGAAGTCTCAGAAACCCCGCCGAAATATCAACAGGTGATGGCCGACTTTATGGAGGTGCTTGCCTATGAAGGGGAGGCGCTGTTCTACCACGGCGAGATTGCACAATCGATAGAGACGCTATGTCGCGAGCGCGGAGGTCATCTACAGCGAAGTGACTTTGAGCAGTACCAAACCATCAAACGAAAACCGTTACGCTTTAATTACCGCGAAGCCACACTATTCACCAATCCGCCGCCCTCCTCCGGTGGGATATTGATTGCGCTTGCTCTCGACCTGCTTAATCAACAACCAATGGGATCCTCACCCTATCAATCATTGATGCAGTTAATTACCTCAATGGAGCTAACTCATGAAGCGCGGCTTGCTTCAAACGGCAACCACGATCAACTTCTGAACCCTGACTTATTAGCACGCTATCGTCGTGAGTTTATTAATGCCGTTCGTTGCTATCGAGGCACAACTCAGATCAGCATCATCGACCATAAAGGTAATAGCGCTTCACTGACAACCAGTAACGGTGAAGGTTGCGGCACTTTAATTCCGAATAGCGCCATTATGCTCAATAACATGTTAGGAGAAGAGGATCTCCATCCACTGGGATTTGACACCTGGGCTACCAATCAACGCATGACCTCCATGATGTCACCATCCATAGTTATCGATAAGGATGGACGTGAAATTGTATTGGGATCTGGCGGTTCAAACCGGATCCGCAGCGCTATCACTCAAGTGCTTGTGAATCTAATCGATCATCACATGCCAATATCAGAGGCGATCACCGCACCGCGTATCCATCTTGAAAAGGGAGATCTGAATATTGAGGGTGGATTTGAGGCACCGATCATCAAACAACTTCTAACACACTATCCAGAAGCGACCGTTTGGGATGATCTCAATCTCTTCTTTGGAGGGGTTCATGCTGTAATGAAAATAGAGAATCAATTCAGTGGATTTGGCGATCCACGACGTGGTGGGTATGCAAAATAAGTACAACAATCACTGTTTCTGACTTAAATTGAAACAAACGTAACCTTGATTGATGTTGATGATAAGGATCTGTTGAAGCACACCGTCAGAGACAGGGTTCAGCTAAAACGCAGGAATGGAAAAAGGGGAAAAGATATGATCATTGATATTCACAGTCATCTGGGAGATATCCTCTATCCGAATGGTGGAGATCTGATCTTTAAAACAGGCGCTGTAAAGCAAAGAATGTACGATCCCCAGAACGACAACGAAAAAATGCTGATGCGTAACTTTGGGCTTGGAAAGATTTTTTACACACTCCTGATGACACCAGCAACCAAAGCCCAGCGGGCGAGAAACGCTACTGCTACCCTTGAAAACCTCCGTGCATCACTGGATGAAGCCAACATAAGTTACACCGCATGTATGCCCGTTGCGCCCCATGTGACTTTTGACGATCTTAAAAAAGCCGCTGACATGGAACCGCGGATTATTCCATTTACCAGTGTCGATTTTACAAAAGCGCATGATGTGGATAAAAAGCTCGAACAGGATGTGTCGCGGGGAGCGGCAGGGTTAAAACTGCACCCCATCATTCAAAATATGCCCCTCACGGATCAGCGAACCATGGAAGCGCTACAGAGCTTTTCCAGACACAACAAACCCGTTCTGGTGCATTCGGGAAAATCCCATTATTACCTGAAGAGTGAGTCACATCTGAACTCCCCTGAAAACGGAGACATCGCAGATCTTGAACATGTCGTCCGATCATTCCCGGATATAAAATTCATAGTCGGACATGCGGGTCTGTTCTGGCAGGATCAGGTGAGAAAAAGGCTTCATGATTGTAAAAATGTCTGGCTTGATACCAGTTTTCAGTCACCTGAAGTTATCCGAAAACTGATGAGCACATTTGGCCCTGAGAAGGTTATGTATGCATCAGACTGGCCGTGGGGAAGTCGGCTCCCTCATATTAAAACCGTAAAGGTTGCATGCAGGGGCGACAGCAGTCTGGAGAAAATGTTGTTTTACAGTAACGCGGCTGAACTGCTTGGTATGAATGTCTGAGCATGACGATATAACTGACATAGCGATAGATATAAAAAAGAGGTTTTATGAACGACCCTGCATACCAGAAAATTGAAGAATTCATTCGTGGTATTCAGTCCGTTAATTCTGAACATGCTCAGATCGTTGAACGGGTAAGAGATCTGTTTATGGATGCGGAGAGAAACCTAATCCAGAAAATAATGTATGGTGGTCTGGTCTTTTTTAAGGATAGCGCTCTGATTGGCGGTGTTTTTCCATATACGAAGCATATCTCCATCGAGTTCAGTAATGGTGCAGATTTCAGCGATCCTTCATCGGCGTTAGAAGGTAACGGCAAGAGCAGAAGGCATTTGAAAATCTACACGGCGGCCGATGTTGATAACAGAGATGCACGGTTTTTTATTAAACAGGCTGTGGGGAAATGAGGTGGTATTTGACGAACGGCAAAAGAGTTGAATGATGCTATGTACATAGGCGAAGTTTCAGAGAAAACCGGTATTTCGATTAAGGCCATTCGCATCTATCAGGAGATGGGTCTGTTGCCGGATGTAAAGAGATCAGGGAGCTATCGGGTTTTTAACGATACACATATACAGATCCTTCTATTAATCAAAGAAGCCAAACGCCTTGGGTTTAAGCTGTCTGAGCTGAAGGAGATCAACAAAAACAGCAGCGACCCATGGCAACAGGTGCTTTTATTAATCAGGCGCAAGCGCATGGAGATCGATGCGGAGATGGAGCGCCTTTCACAGCTGAATGATAATCTGCAAACCTATGAAGAGCGGATAAACAACTGCCTCTCTGCCACACCTGACTGCGATTTTCCTCAATAGCTATTGACTCTCCCCTTAGGGGAAGGTCTACAACTGTTATTTTCAAACAGGAGATAGACCCATGTTGTTAGATAACTGTTGTAACCATAAAGCCCTCGATGCGCGCGTAAGCCAGGAGAGCATCGGAAAACTCTATAACCAGAAGGCAAAGATATACGACCTCTGGGCAAACCTGACGGAGAAAAAGGCAAGAAGAAGAGCGGTTGAGATTGCCGAAATAAGTAACGGCGACACCATTCTTGAAGTGGCGGTTGGTACGGGTTTGCTATTTGAGCAGATCGTGCAGCGGAACCCGACGGGCAGAAACGTCGGTATCGATGTATCCGAGGGTATGCTCGAAAAGGCCAGGAGCAGACTTGCGAAGAACAACCATAACTACTCATTACACACCGCCAGCGCTTATCAACTGGAGCTGGAAAACGACTCGGTCGATATTCTGTTTAATAACTATATGTTTGATTTAATCCCTTATGCTGATTTCAGCCAGATATTGAGCGAGTTTCTGAGGGTGCTTAAACCTGGCGGAAAGCTGGTGATGGTCAATATGGCCAGACCGGAGAGTATGCTTG
This sequence comes from Thiohalomonadaceae bacterium, assembly GCA_050301795.1. Lineage (GTDB taxonomy): Bacteria > Pseudomonadota > Gammaproteobacteria > Thiohalomonadales > Thiohalomonadaceae > JBNKZU01. Next base: position 63,997 of record JBNKZU010000018.1, read on the forward strand.
CTGGTATCTATGAGCTGATATATCGCATCTCACCCGCTACTATGGGTGGGTGCAGAGGCGTGGCACTAAAAGAGCATCTGTTAGAGAGTGGCTTTGATGTGACCGTTAGAGAGTACTATGAGGAGTTTCTGTTTCCGTCAGAGGTGATTCTTGCTTATAAAAAAAACTGACGAGCTCTAACAAACCTGACATCCATAATTGTTGTTTGTGACACATAGACACAAACAGCAATTAGCAATGACATCTCAAGGAAATGTGATATTTCAATAGCCATCATGTTCTTAAATAGATTACGATGGTCTCATCGCGACAAATCATCACACGGAATGCTTTCCAGTTATAAACGAGTGTTAAAATGAATAAAAAATCTCTAATCGTGGTTATTCTCCTCCTGATATCATCTGCTACTCCCGCTATCGCTGATACGAGTTTCAAATACATGGCTTTTCTTAAAGGACAATGTGAATCAGCAACAATAAACCAGGAAGATTTCACAAAGATTTGTGATGGTGCAATGGTTACAAATACACTCTATGTTAATGGACGCACCTCATTCGGCTTCTCCTCAGAAAAAGCGGTTTCGTTTTCCGGCTCTAAGGAATCCAATGATAAAGAGGGAAATTATATACTTGAGGTTGACACTATTACGACAGTAATGGGTGGTAAAGCGCAACCGCAGAAAGCAACAGGAACATGCAAATCAAAATCTGATTTCGAGACTAAAGCGACCATCATTTGTGATGCCACCAGTAACAATAATCACTACTACATACGATATGCCAAAGATGCAGGTGGACAGATGATGTATGGCGTAGGATATGAGCCATTTGATCTCAAGAAGAATGTTGAGTATTCAATTTCTTTGTTTGACATCATCTATTCTGCCAAAGGCATTGATGGTGTTATTAATCATTTAAAAGGCTGCTATCCAAAGGCGCTCAAATCAAAATGGCTACCGGCTGTAATGAGTTGTGTTTCAATTGATAATGCTGGCTACTTTCTGGATTCATTGGTATCAAAGGTTCAAAAATCCCCTCGTAGAGACCACTTCATTGATACTGTATTTAATGAAAGAGTGGATGATAACCTCATGGCGTTTGGTGTTGATGAACAAAAACGCAAGGTAATTCTTGGTGTTATCAAAAAACAGTCCATCACCACATTACAATCCTTAATCAAGTCAAAAAGCGGAAGATGATTTGTATATCAATCTTTATTGTGTAAAAAATATTTTCATGCTCTACCTGCTCTCGTTATTGTTTATTTTGTGAATTACAGGTCAAGGGATTGCTCTTTTATGCGGTGTTGCCTATAAAAAGAACTCATCAAACTCATATTAAGAGCGTATATTGTAACGACCACAATAGACTGAATTACCTATGTTATCTGCCCTGAAAAAAACTTTAATCAATAAGCCATCTTATCCTGAGATACAGACAAATATTCTTGCAGGAATAACGGTCGGAATTATTGCTCTTCCTCTTTCTATGGCATTAGCTATAGCAAGCGGCGTTCCCCCTCAGCATGGTCTCTATACCGCCATCATTGCCGGTTTTTTTATTGCGCTAACTGGTGGCTCTAAAGTCAACATCTCTGGCCCCACCGCTGCGTTCGTTGTTGTATTGCTGCCAATAGTCCACAAGTTTGGACTGGGTGGCTTGTTAATCAGCGGTTTTATGGCGGGTATCATTCTCGTACTAATGGGAATAGGCAAGTTAGGAAAGCTGATTGAGATCATCCCCTACCCTGTAGTTATCGGATTTACTGCTGGCATCGGCGTGGTAATTGCCACCTTTCAAATAAAGGATTTTTTTGGACTCGATATTGAGTCACTTAATGGCAACTATTTTGAAAAGCTTTCACTGATTTTTCAGGCCATTCCGACCATTAGCTGGCAGGAGTCGCTCATTAGCGGATTGACCTTCGCCACTCTGTTGCTTTGGCCTAGATTACACTCAAGGATTCCCGGACACCTTGTTGCGTTGTTCCTTGGTGCAATCGTAGCCTGGTTACTTGGAACGATTATGACTGACTTTTCAGTAGCGACTATCGGTAGCCGCTTCCATTATGAGATAAACGGTGTGAGTGGTGATGGCATTCCACCTCTATTGCCATCCTTTGAGTGGCCATGGAATCTTCCTGATGCGAACGGAAATCCTGTTGGAATAAGTTTTGATCTGATTCGTTTACTACTTCCAGGTGCGATAACTATTGCGATTCTCGGCTCATTAGAGTCTCTGTTATGTGCAGTCGTCGCTGATGGAATGTCCGGCAAAACACACAGTCCAAATGATGAACTTATCGGTCAGGGGATCGGAAACATCATCTCACCACTGTTTGGAGGTCTACCCGCCACAGCCGCCATCGCCAGAACTGCTGCGAATGTAAAAGCCGGTGGCAGTATGCCTCTGGCATCGGTGGTTCACAGTCTGTTTATTTTGATCTCCATATTGGCACTATCACCGCTACTCTCATATATTCCGATGGCTTCAATGGCTGCGCTGTTAATGATGGTGGCCTGGAATATGAGTGAAGCGAAACATTTTGTCCGCACCATCAAGATTGCGCCAAAAGACGATATCTTAGTTCTTATCCTCTGCTTCTTACTCACTGTTTTGTTTGATATGACAATCGCTGTAGCTGTAGGTATGGGTCTTGCCGCAACTCTGTTTATTCGTCGAAGTATTAACCTGACTGTAACAACGGCCATTGAGAACAGTCATGCTGACTATCAATTACCGCCAAGTGTTGCTGTTTATGATATCAACGGGCCTCTCTTTTTCGGAACAGCTCAAAAGGCTCTTAAAACCATCTCATCAGTAACGCCGGATATTCGAACGATTATTCTGGATATGAGCGAAGTCACAATGCTGGATGTCAGTGCTATCGTTGCAATGGAATCCATTGCAGAGGATCTGAGCAAAAATCAAATAAAATTGATCATCAATAACCTGCAACCGAGGATGATTCTCCAACTAAGACGTGCGGGTATAAGGAAAAAGCTGGGAGAGGTGGAGTATTCAAGAATGCTCACAGAGGCCTTTGAACTCGCGAATAAAAACCCTTCAGTAAGCTAATTTCGTGTCTATTCGGGTTATGATTATCCTATGTTGCAACAAGGCCCAACTTATCTCCACCCCGAAATGGGTGACGCATGGTTTCCTGATCCTGAACTGGCGCTTGAGGAGCCTGAAGGGCTGCTCGCGGTCGGGGGAGATCTTTCGCCACAGCGCCTGTTAAACGCCTATAGTCAGGGGATCTTTCCATGGTTTAGCGATGACCAACCGATCTTGTGGTGGTCACCTGATCCACGCGCCGTTTTTATGCTCGATGATCTCACTTTTAAAAAGAGCCTTTGCAAAACCCTGCGCCAACGACGTTTCAGCGTAACGCTGGATCGTGCTTTTGCCGATGTGATTGAGGAGTGCAGCGGCACCAGAGCCGATGGCTTTGGCACATGGATCACCGCAGAGATGAAACAGGCTTATATCCATCTTCACCAACTCGGCTTCGCACATTCGGTTGAGGTGTGGCACGATAATAGCCTTGTCGGGGGATTGTATGGTGTCTCTTTGGGTAAACTATTTTTTGGTGAATCGATGTTTAGTCGTATGAACAACACATCAAAGATCGCCTTTGCTCATCTGGTTGAACAACTAAGGCGATGGAATTTTGTTGCAATTGACGCACAGATTCACTCTGATCACGTCGCCTCCTTAGGCGCGATCAATATCCCACGTCATCAGTTTCTTAACCTGCTTAAACAGTATGTTGAACCCGCTGCGATTCATCAGGGAGTATGGCAGATCGAGGATGAGGTGATTAATCTATGGTAAATATGCATTCACCTCTACCTCATGACCTCTTCTTCTATATTAGTGCACCTTACCCATGTAGTTATCTGGATGATAAAGAGGCCACAACGCTACTGGTCGATCCGCAATACACCCTAACCCCTGAACTCTACACCACTCTCTCTGCCAGTGGATTTCGTCGAAGTGGCGATATGGTCTACACCCCTCGATGTGCCCACTGTCAATCGTGCCAACCGATCCGTATTGGAACCTCTAGCTTTAAAACTAATCGTAGCCAGCGGCGAAATCTGAAACAGAACGCCGATGTTCAGACCCATTATGTTGAGCCGCGTGTTCATCAAAAACACTATGAACTGTTTCAGCGCTACATTGATGTGCGACATGACGACGGTTCAATGCAGGTAGAGCACGTTGAACGCTACGGCGAATTCTTTTTTAGTCAGCGTGTTGAGACAGAATTGGTTGAATACCGGATTGACGATCATCTGGTGGGTGTTTCGGTGATGGATAAACTGCTTGATGGTCTCTCCGCAGTCTACACCTTTTTTGAACCAAATCTGCATCATCGCGGTCTCGGAATCTACGCCATCTTATGGCAACTCGCCGAGTGTAAGCGTCGTCAACTCTCCTACCTCTATCTTGGTTATCAGATTGATGAGTGCCAAAAGATGGCCTACAAGACAGACTTCAAGCCCTATCAATTATTCATTAACAGTCGATGGCAACGTGTTGACTGAGGCTCTATAATGCGGCCTCTTTTTAATCCCTGATATAACCATGAGCACACGAGATCAGATCTTCGCTAACGAGAAACCGATGATTGTCGACTTTAAGTTCGACGAACGGGTGGCATCTGTGTTTCCGGATATGATTCGTCGCTCTGTTCCTGGTTATGAAGAGATCATCTCAATGATCGCGCTATTCTCCGCTGAGTTCGTTCAGCCAGATAGCAACTGTTATGACCTTGGCTGCTCGCTTGGTGCATCGACCTTAGCGATGCGTCACCACATAGCTCAACCGGGCTGTCGAATCGTTGCGGTCGATAATTCGGAGGCGATGCTACATCAGTGTAGAGAAAATATTGCCGCGACATCAACGCCCACACCCGTAGATCTGATCTGTGCCGATATACGGGATGTTGAGATCAGCAACGCCTCATTAGTCGTCCTTAACTTTACACTGCAATTTATTGCGCCGGATGAACGTGATCAGCTCATTAAAACCATCGCAAACGGATTACGACCAGGAGGCGTGCTGATTGTTTCCGAAAAGGTGATCTTCGATGATCCCAAGGAACAGGCATTGATGGAGAGGATGCATATTGCCTTCAAACGAGCCAATGGTTATTCCGATCTAGAGATTAGCCAGAAGCGTGCATCCCTAGAGCAGGTCTTAATCCCTGAAACAATCGACTCACACCTTAAGCGTTTTGAGCGTTGTGGCCTTTCATCAGCACAGCTATGGCACAAATGCTTCAACTTTACGTCAATGGTCGCAATGAAATGAATAAGGTCGTCATTGATTACGAGGCTACTTATCAGGATCTTGCACAATCATCTTTAGCGCCATGGCTTGAATTTTTACCCCATCTTGTCGATGAAGCATTACAACCAGCTAAACATGGCGATGTCCCTCGATGGCTTGAAGTGCTCTATCAGCTCCCACCAATCAAACCATCAGTCATCGACCTGTCGTCGGACGCTCTGATGATCGGTGCGGCATCTGACATTGATCAGGAGCATCGTGCTGAGCTGTCTGAACTTTTGATGCACTTTCAACCCTGGCGCAAAGGGCCGTTTAATCTGTTCGGGATCCATATCGATACCGAATGGCGATCAGACTGGAAATGGCAGCGCCTTGCCGACAAGGTGGATCTTAAAGGCAAGCAGATCCTTGATGTCGGTGCCGGTAATGGCTATTACGGCTGGCGAATGCTTGGAGCTGGTGCTGAACGAGTGATCGGCATCGATCCAACCCTGCGTTATGTAATGCAGTATGGTGCGATCTCCCGTTTTATTGGCGCGACAAAGAATCATCTCTATCCGCTTCGTCTGGAGCAGCTCCCTGTTCAGCAACCATTATTTGATAGCGTTTTCTCAATGGGTGTGATCTATCATCAGCGGGATCACATGGGACATATCGAACTACTAAGGCGATTCCTGAAGCCGGGAGGCGAGCTTATCCTTGAGGGGCTGGTTATTGATGGAGACAGCGAGGATTGTATCTATCCTCAAAAGCGCTACGCCAAGATGCACAACGTCCACGCCGTACCAAGCTGTGCAATGATGCAACAGTGGCTTGAGCAGAGTGGTCTGGAACAGATTGAGTTAATTGACTGTTCGACAACTACGCTGGATGAGCAACGAAAAACCGACTGGATGATCTTTGAATCACTAGAAGACTTTCTTGACCCGGATGATCACACCAAAACCATTGAGGGTTACCCTGCGCCGATGCGTGCTATTTTCAAGGCGACAAAACCTTTATAGCCTCCTCCAAAGGGGCATGTAGTCTCCGACATATCCCGATCACCGACGAAAAAAAAGGCGTTGCTGTTGCAACGCCTTTTTGAACCGCTATGACCAATTAGATACGGTAGTTCGGAGCCTCTTTGGTGATCTGAACATCATGCACATGACTTTCAGCCATACCTGCATTCGTCACTTTCACAAACTCTGGTTTGGTACGCATCTCTTCGATGGTACGGCATCCGGTGTATCCCATGCTTGAGCGCAGACCACCCATTAACTGATGAATCACCGGATTGAGCGATCCTTTATAAGGAACGCGACCTTCAATTCCCTCAGGAACCAGCTTGTCAGCTTCACTGCCCTCTTGGAAATAACGATCTGATGAACCGGTCTGAGAGGCCATTGCCCCCAAAGATCCCATACCACGGTATGACTTGTATGAACGACCCTGGAACAGCTCAACCTCACCTGGAGCCTCTTCAGTTCCGGCAAACATGCTGCCCATCATTACAGAGTAGGCTCCAGCGACAATGGCCTTGGCCATATCACCTGAATAACGAATACCGCCATCAGCGATCAACGGCACACCGCTTTTTGCCAGCGCCATCGCCACATTATCTATCGCAGTAACCTGAGGAACACCGACACCAGCAACAATACGTGTGGTACAGATTGAACCAGGACCGATTCCAACCTTAACCGCATCTGCGCCAGCTTCGACAAGTGCCAGTGCCGCAGCACCGGTTGCGATATTGCCGCCAATCACCTGTAGATCGGGAAAGTTCTTTTTAACCCACTTCACTCGTTCCAATACACCCTGAGAGTGACCATGAGCCGTATCAACCACAATCACATCAACACCCGCAGCAACGAGAGCTTCAACACGCTCATCAGTGCCTGCACCGACACCAACCGCCGCACCAACACGCAGGCTTCCTGCGGTATCTTTACAGGCATCAGGCTTATCAGTCGCCTTTTGGATATCTTTTACTGTAATCAAGCCTGAGAGACGGAAGTTATCATCAACCACCAAAACCTTCTCAATGCGATTCTCATGCAGTTTCTTTAGAATTTCACCCCGACTTGCGCCCTCTTTAACGGTAACCAGTCGATCCTTAGGCGTCATAACAGTCGAAACGGGAGCATCGAAGTGAGTCTCAAAACGGAGATCACGATTGGTAACAATACCAACAAGCTGGTTGCCATCAACAACAGGCACACCTGAGATATTCTGGGTATGGGTTAAATCAAGAACCTCACGGATTGTCGCATTGGAAGAGATTGTGATTGGGTTTTTAATAATACCACTCTCATACTTCTTAACCTTACGCACCTCAGCGGCTTGTTGCTCATCCGTCATATTCTTGTGGATGATGCCGATTCCGCCCTCTTGCGCCATAGTGATCGCAAGACGCGCTTCAGTCACCGTATCCATTGCAGCCGATATTAGCGGGATATTAAGTTCAATCTCACGGGTCAATTTTGTCTTAAGCTCAACCTCTTTTGGCAGCACATTTGAGTGTGCAGGAACAAGGAGAACGTCATCGAAGGTGAAGGCTTCCTGAGCAATACGCATAATTAGAATCCAAGTGATAGTGAACAATTAGCCGGGCATTATAAAGTTTGACGCCCTGACGGTAAACTGGATAAGCTTGAAACTACAAACTTATTATGACGAATTCATGAATAATTTAGAGTTTTGCGGGGAAATTATGAGAACAGCGATCATTGCGGCCTTTCTACTCCTGTTAGGCGGGTGTGCGAGCGACAACGCCTTCGAGATCCCGGATCAAGCCATGTTGGTACTCCCTGACGTCATTACCGAAGAGATGGCAAAACAAGAGATTAAAGCTGCACTTCGGGCGCAAAAAAAGGTAAGTGAGGTTGGAAATGAGTGGCGCGATACAGATATGCTGATAAAGACCGCACAAGAGTCACTTGCGAGTAAACGCTATCGCCAGGCTCTTATTCTGGCACGCCGTGCCAAGCACCAGGGTATCAATGCTTACGAACAGTACAAACGGGAAGAGGATGCGCATGAGCGCTTTTAACCGTTTCAATAGACCAGGAAGGGCCTTATGTATCAGGCCCTTTTTTATTGCATGAGCGATAAAAAGATCTACAAGGTTTCGGAGCTAAACCGAGAAGCTCGCACCCTCGTGGAGGGACACTTTAGCCTGGTTGAGGTTGAAGGTGAGATATCCAACTTCATCAAGGCACGATCAGGGCATCTCTATTTCACATTAAAGGACGCCTTCGCACAGGTACGCTGTGCGATGTTTAAAATGCGGGCGACCTATCTTCACGCACTACCAAAAGATGGCGACATGGTCAGGATCCGTGCTCGTGTCAGCCTCTATGAGAATCGTGGTGACTTTCAACTGATCGTTGATCACCTTCAGCTAAGCGGTGAAGGGATGCTGCAATTGGAGTTTGAGCGACTAAAATCTGCGCTCGAACAACAAGGAGTGTTCGACCCGGCACACAAAAAACCTCTTCCAGTACTGCCTCAAAGTGTTGGAGTGATCACCTCTGCTGAGGGTGCGGCAGTACGAGATATTATCTCGGTTCTGGGACGACGCTATCCGGCAATGCGGATTATTGTCTATCCCGTTCGAGTACAAGGAGAAGGTGCCAAGGATGAGATTGTAGCCGCAATAGAAAAGGCCAACGCTCGTAATGAGGTGGATCTGCTTATAATCGGCCGTGGCGGTGGATCATTGGAAGACCTATGGGCGTTTAATGAAGAGAGTGTCGCTAAAGCGATTTTTGGCTCGACACTTCCGACGATTAGCGCTGTCGGTCACGAGATCGATTTTACGATTGCAGATTTTGTGGCCGATGTTCGTGCACCAACGCCCTCTGCGGCAGCTGAAATGATCAGCCCTGATCGTCAGGCTCTGCACGATCAGCTTATCAACTATACCCATCGACTTCATCGGGCGGTTCGCAGTCAACATCGTGAATACTCATCGCAGATCAAACTGCTTATCGCCTCATTGCGTGATCCACATCAACAACTACAGCAACGGTCACAACAGATTGATGAGCTTGAATTAAGGCTTCATCAGCAGATTGGGCAATTTCTTAAAACGCCGTCACACCAACTTCAGACACTGGAGCAACGGCTAAAGAGCCAAAGTCCTATGCTGCGACTAAAACTGTTTCAGACACAATCGCAACACCTGCAACAGCGTCTGTTCAGCGCAATACAATCAACGCTGCAACAAGCCAAAGCAAGATATACAACCCGCGCCTCGGAGCTTGATATCGTCAGTCCATTAGCCACATTGAATCGAGGCTATGCGATTGCGCGTAACCCAGATAAGCGCATTATTCGTAAAAGCGTCGAAACCAACATTGGTGATCGAATCGAGGTACTATTAAGTGAAGGCTCCCTTCAATGCAGCATCGAACAAAAAGATCATGACTAGAACCATACTCATTCTCAGCCTATTGATCTTTAGCACACTACTACAGGCTCTCCCCAGGCAACGTTCAGTTCCTGGCGGCATCGCTATTGTCAGTCTCGCACCGATTAATCAACCACGACCGAGCGCCTCCTATCGCTCCCGACCAGTGATGGTGATCGCCGGTCAAGAGCGCTGGATGGCCGTTGTGGGGCTACCATTAACCACAAAGCCCGGGTTTCACAAACTGCTCGTCAATAGTGGTGCCAAGCGTGAAACCCTCTCATTCGAGGTTAGCCATAAAGCGTATCAAGAGCAGCACATAACACTTAAAAACAAACGCATGGTAAACCCCTATGCAGACGATCTTGTCCGTATCCGCAAAGAGCAGCAGCTCAGTCGTGAGGCCTTTGCTAAATGGCGCGACTATCTTGATGTCGAAACCCGTTTCATTTCACCTGTTGACGGCATTATCAGTGGCACGTTTGGTAAAAAGCGGTTTTTTAATGAGCAGCCTCGCAAACCCCATAGCGGTATTGATATTGCTGCGGCCAAAGGAACCCCGGTACACGCCCCTGCACATGGTGTAGTGATTGAAACGGGTGACTACTTCTTTAACGGTAATACCATCTTTGTCGATCATGGTCAGGGCTTGATATCAATGTTCTGTCACCTCGATACGATTGAGGTAAAAATAGGCGATACCGTTCAATCAGGTGAGGTGATCGCCACCGTCGGCATGACTGGTCGTGTCACTGGACCACATCTGCATTGGAGTGTGAGTCTGAACAATAGTCGGGTTGATCCCCTACTGTTTCTGGATAACACCACTATCACCAGGTTAAGTGACGATAACGAACAGTAGCCACTCAATGATCATCAAAAAAATGTTAACGCGATCACATCGTCTGTGATATTGATGAAATCATTTTAAGCTGAGTTTCAGTTCAACGATTCATGATTGTAAACTGACTAAAACAGTGAGATTTTTTAAAATGAAGCAGCGATTATTATCCATCGTTATCCTGTTATTGCTTTTTACCACTTCACCACATCTGTTCGCTCAGCAGGCTCCCGATTTCAACCTGCCTGGTGATCATGGTCAAATCAATCTCAACGACTATCGAGGAAAGGTGGTTTATCTCGATTTTTGGGCCTCATGGTGTGCGCCTTGTCGTAAATCATTTCCGTGGATGAATGCATTAAATGATCGTTTTAAAGACAAAGGTCTTGTCATCATCGCGATCAATCTTGATGAAGATAAAGCACTAACTAAACGCTTTATTGATGATACCCAGCCCAATTTTACACTTGCCTATGACAGTAGTGGCAAATCCGCTGAACGCTATGGCCTTAAGGGGATGCCCAGCTCCTACTTAATTGGTCGTGATGGGCAACTTATCAGCCAACATATCGGTTTTCGTACTAAAGAGGTAGCAAAGATTGAATCTGAGATTGCTTCTCTACTCAACTCACCAGAAAAACAATGAATAAAAACATTCAAAAATCGTTAAACGCATTTGCGTTGATCACACTGCTACTCCTGTTAGGGGGTTGTGCATCTGTAGACCTCAAACCGTGGGAACGTGGATTGCTCGCACAAGAGCAGATGCAGCTTGTTCCTCATGAGATCGAGAATATGCTTGAAGAACATATCTACTTCAGCAAAGAGGCGTCATTTGGAGGACAGGGCGTTGGTGGAGGTGGCTGCGGATGCAACTAAAACAGTTTAAATCGATTCGCCACGCATTAAGTGCGGCTACTTGTGCCGTATTAACACCCCATGCTCAGGCGCTGTCACTTGATAATCTTGCCCAGGATCTAAAGGATGCCTCATGGGACTTTGACTCAGCGGCACTTGTCTATAACGAAAAGGATCGTGTACAGATCTTTGAAGCGGCTGCGGCAATCAATGCTGATATGGGTGATGACAACACATTCGGAATGACGTTAGCAATCGACACCATGACCGGCGCTTCACCGAATGGCGCGTCAACCACCGATGTTGATCAGGTCTTTACCAGTCCTTCGGGAAAAACCAGCTACACCGTTAAAGCAGGAGAGCTACCGACTAATGCGTTTAACGATACCCGTTTTGCAGGCGGGTTAAAGTTGGGTCGGGCACTATCACGCCTGGTGCGTCACAACATGGCACTTAATCTATCGGCCGAGACCGATTACACCTCTCTCGGTATTAGTGACACCTTTACCTTTGACACCGACAACAAGCTCACCACCTATAGCGTTGGTGCAGGTATTACCTTTGATTTTGTAAATCCCGGTGGTGGCAAACCAACCGGTGGAAGTCAGATTCCAAGCAGCGCTGCTGCATCAAGTGGCGGTGATGATGAGGGTGAACTGAGCCTGTTTGAGGGGGAACGGAAGAACCTGATCGATGTCCTCTTTGGCATAACCAAGATCCTTTCAAAAAAGGCACTCGTTCAACTGAACTACAGCATCACCAAAAGCCTGGGGTATCTGACCGATCCCTACAAAATGGTGAGCATCATTAACCCGACGACAGGTGCAACCAACCGGATCCTGTTTGAAAACCGGCCAGAGGATCGTCTGTCTCAATCGATCTTCACCAAGTTTATCTACCACCTGCCGGAAGATATCGTTCACCTCTCCTATCGCTACTTTAGTGACTCCTGGGATGTGCGTTCACAAACCGTCGATCTAAACTATTACTATCAGCTTGGTGGTGGCGTTTATCTGCAACCGCACCTGAGGATGTACAATCAAACCGCCGCATCATTCTATTATCACAGTATTCCTGATCAGACCACGATGCCGGAGTTTATGAGTGCCGATGGACGACTGGCGGATATGAACTCATCAACTGTTGGGTTAAAGTTAGGAATGCCCTACCAACTATTTGAGCGTGATGGTGAGTTCAGCATTAAATTTGAACAGATGACGCAAACCGGAGACCCCTATCCAGCCAATGCAATTGGACTGCAACAAAACTATAACCTCTACCCCGATCTTGATGTCACCATGGTTCAGGTAGGTCTCTCATTTAAATACTAAACAAACGATGCAGATCATTCGCAGGGATTCAGCCACAAAGGTCGATCAGTTAACTCAAAGCCAGGACGGTAAGCAGTTAACTGGTCGCTTCACTGCGATGGCAAGCCCGTGCGAGTTTATTGTTGAAACGGACGACCAAAATCTTGCACAACAACTTTTCGCCTCGGTTGTAACTGAGGTAAAGCGGGTTGAGCAAAAATTCAGCCGTTACCTTACAGAGAACATCATCCATAAAATCAATAACGCCAATGGCGCTGTGGTCACGATTGATGCCGAAACCTCGCGCCTGCTCGATTATGCCGATCAGTGTTATCAGCTAAGTGATGGTCTATTTGATATTACCTCCGGCACACTAGGACAAATCTGGCGCTTTGATGGCGACCAAAAGCCACCTCAAACCTCAAGAATCGAAACCCTGCTTCAACGTGTCGGTTGGGAAAAGGTTAAAAAGAGTGAAACAACATTACAGATGCCCGCAGGAATGTCGCTCGATTTAGGAGGTATCGGTAAAGAGTACGCGGCTGACAAGGCAGCAATGGTGGTTGAGCTTCAGACCGATCTTCCCTTTTTAATCAATCTCGGAGGTGATATTCATATCTCACGTCCTCATCTTGATGGCCGTGCATGGAATATCTCCGTTGATTCGCCCGATTCATCAAAAGAGAGCTACCAAAGTATCGGCACGATTTGTGTTGCTAAAGGTGGGCTAACAACCAGCGGTGATGCTCATCGCCATATCATTATTGACGGTGTGCGTTACAGCCATATCATCAATCCTAAAACCGGATGGCCACTTAGTTCTGGCCCAAGGTCAGTCACTGTGGTCGCCAATAACTGTCTTGAGGCCGGTATTCTATCCACCATGGCGTTATTAAATGGCGATGATGCCCATGCGTTCTTAAGTGCTCAAAACATCCCCTTTTGGATATTAGAGTAATTGTTAAATACTGTTAAAATCACAAAACCGAAGAGTGTTTGATTAAGTCATAAAACGTAAGGGAACAGAGGATCGTCTGTTCCCGGTCAGCCAAAAAAAATATGCCGCAGGAATTATAATTAGTTATGTTCAGATCATTTCGGGTTACTAAGTATCTGTACAACGCAGAAATGGTTCAGCAACTGAACCAAAAGTCGTTTTATACACTGCAATCACTCTATCTTTTCGGGATATTCTTGTTGGTGATATTTCAGCCATTTCACTATTATTTAGGTTCTTACGTTTTTGCTTTCTATAACAACATTTCGATTGCGCTTCTAACAACAGCGCTGCTAATAAACCGATCCGGCCACCATTTTTATTCTGTATTAGTTGCATCGATAACTACCTATATCGAAATATCGCTAACCATCCTCTATTACGGATGGGATTGTGGGTTTCATTACTATGTACTCGTGATAGGTCCTGCTTTTTTAGTGCAACCCAATTGCTCACGACTTTTCAGATATAGCGGCATTCTATTTACAGTGATCTACTTAATCGTGTTCCAGCAGTTCATGCAAACACATACCCCACATTTTGAGATGTCACAAGCCGCAGAATCGATAACCTCGATACTCAACCTTTCAGTGACAGCGCTCCTCATAACCGGGCTTTTTTACTACTACACCAAGGCGTCAACCAGAAACGAAAGCTTACTTATCGATGTCTCTCGTGAACTGGCAGAGTTAGCCGATACCGACCAACTCACGATGCTGAATAACCGACGAGCAATGCAGCGTCATCTAAAAAAAGCTGTTATCAATTCCATTCACAACAATCAGCCCTTTACCATTGCAATGGCCGATATCGACCACTTAAAGCAAGTAAACGATCAGCACGGGCATCAAGCCGGAGATGCTGTACTCAAGACAGTCTCATCCATCTTTAATAAAAATTTGAGATCGAACGACATCATCTTCCGCTGGGGAGGGGATGAATTTTTAGTCCTGATGAACCACTCAAACGAGCAATCGGCTTATGAGGCGATGGAAAAGATCCGAAAGCTTATTGAGGAGACAAGCATAGATATTGGCGATAAAGAGAAGAGAGTAACCGTCACCATCGGTATTGAGCAATATGATAATAATCTAGGGATTAATCACTGCATGGAAAAAGCGGATGATGCGTTATATGCCGGCAAGAACCGAGGGAAAAACCGTGTGGTAACTGCAAGCACACTACACAAAAAAGGCGCTCAGATGAGCGCCTCCAAAGAGATCACAAATATCTGCTAACTAAAAGCCTTACCCGGCTTAAATCCGATTGCCTTTAAGATAATCACCATCGGGCAGAATCCAGTAAACGCAGATTGGAGCAGGTTTGCACCAACGAACGCGGTGAACCACAACCAATACTCGTGATGGAAAATTGGGCTTGCTGCAACACCCAGACCAAGACTTAATAAAATAAACAATCCTGCAACTGCAAAAATAATACGATCAATAGGCATTGTGCGCCCTCCATTAATTGAAATAACCTAGCGCGGTAGTATATTAGCAATTTCGAATATATCAACCACACATAAATTGTTGTTTTTCAACATAATACGCCAGTCATTCATCCAAGCAAGGTCATCACACAAACTCGATCTGACTGTTAGACCTCATTTTTTTAGAGGATGACGACAATTATCGATTGTATGCGTATAATTGCGCGCTTCTGAACTTTAACGATTTTGTGTTGGAGCAATCATGTCAGACATAAAAAAAGTAGTACTCGCATACTCAGGAGGGCTTGATACCTCAATCATCCTTAAGTGGTTACAAGATGAGTATCAGTGCGAAGTGGTCACCTTCACGGCTGATATCGGTCAGGGAGAAGAGGTCGAGCCAGCGCGAGCCAAAGCAGAGGCAGCGGGAATCAAGGAGATCTACATTGAAAATCTTCGAGAAGAGTTCGCCCGCGATTACGTCTTCCCGATGTTTCGAGCCAATGCCATCTATGAAGGTGAGTATCTACTCGGCACTTCGATTGCGCGCCCACTGATTGCAAAACGTCTGGTCGAGATTGCCAACGAGACCGGTGCCGATGCGATCTCTCATGGCGCGACAGGCAAAGGAAATGACCAGGTTCGATTCGAACTGGGAGCCTATGCACTGACACCCGATATAAAAGTGATTGCCCCTTGGCGTGAGTGGGATCTGCTCTCTCGTCAAAAGCTGATGGATTATGCTGAAAAACACGGGATTCCCGTCGATTTTGCAAAGCAGAGCAAGAAGTCGCCCTACTCCATGGACGCGAACCTGCTACATATCTCATACGAAGGTGACATCCTTGAAGATCCATGGGCAGAGCCTGTCGAAGAGATGTGGCGCTGGAGCGTATCGCCAGAGGCGGCGCCTGATATCCCAACCTATGTCGAACTGAGCTATGAAAAAGGCGATATCGTCGCGATTAACGGCGAGCCTATGTCTGCCGCTGCGGTAATGGAATATCTGAACAAGGTGGGCGGTGAAAACGGTATTGGCCGTGATGACATCGTTGAAAACCGTTATGTCGGCATGAAATCACGCGGCTGTTACGAAACACCTGCCGGAACCATTATGCTTAAAGGTCATCGTGCAATGGAATCACTCACGCTTGATCGTGAAGCGATGCATCTTAAGGATGAGCTCATGCCCCGTTATGCAAAACTGGTCTATAACGGCTATTGGTGGAGTCCGGAGCGAGAGATGCTTCAGGCAGCCATTGATAAAAGCCAGGAGCATGTTAATGGTGTGGTAAGACTGAAGCTCTACAAAGGGAACGTGATTGTTGCTGGACGCAAATCACAAAGCGATTCACTCTTTGATGAATCCATCGCCACCTTTGAAGATGATGCCGGAGCCTACGATCAAAAGGATGCCTCAGGGTTTATCAAGCTCAATGCACTACGTCTTCGGATTGGTGCTAAGCGCAACAAGCGATAAAAGAGATCCTCTTAATAAAAAGGCCATCACTCGATGGCCTTTTTTTTATACCGCAACGGCTCAGGCAAAGTAGCGTTTAACAACAGCCACCACAACAACCTCCACCAGGCTTGACCGCCTCAATCGTGGCAGAAACAACGAAATCGGTAATATTATGATCCGGCGCCCAATCTTTTATGAACTCTTTTGATTCATCCTTTGGCGCAATCTTAATCTGCTCAAAACCGGCCTCTTGCATCATTAGTTGCAGGTCTTCAATTAATGAGGCATTGCCCATACATCCTGCGATCAGTTGCGAATCATTCCGCATCTCATCGGGTAGCTCTACTGTGGCGACCACATCCGATATTGCCAATCGTCCACCCGGTTTAAGTACACGAAATGCATCCTTAAAAACCTGTGACTTATTCGGTGACAGATTAATGACGCAGTTAGAGATAATGACATCAGCCGTAGAATCAGGAATAGGCAGGTGTTCAATCTCGCCAAGACGAAACTCAACATTTTCAAACATCCCCTTCACAGCATTATCACGTGCTTTGGAGAGCATATCCGGAGTCATATCAACTCCTATAACATGACCGTCATGCCCCACTTCATGTGCAGCTAAAAAGCAATCAAACCCACCACCAGCACCGAGATCAACAACCACCTCACCTGGCTTTAGTGCAGCGATCGCTTTAGGGTTGCCACAGCCTAAACCCATATCCGCACCTGAAGGCACAAGATCAAGCTCCGCTTTAGAGTAGCCAAGACGGGTTGAGATTAAGGTATTGATCGATTTGTCGTCACTGGTGCCACAGCAACTGCTCTCAACGCCACAACCGGCACCATTGGTATCAGCATTGGCTACCTTTGAATAGGCTTCACGCACGCTTTGCCGATGGGCATCAAAAAGATCGTTTGGGTTCTGCTTATTGTTCTTAGTTGGCGCTGAGCCACAACAGGTACTTTGTTCACTCATAAGAATTCTCCACTAAAGCTTTTTACTGCTTAAATTCATTAAAGAAAATGGCCAGTTGCGCTATGGTGTCAGGCTCAACCCAACACTCCACCTGTTTACCCTTGCGAGCCATTTGAACCAATCCAGCGCGATTAAGCTCTTTAAGGTGGTGAGATAACGTGGAGGGGGCAATATCCAGCCCCTCCCCTAATTGACCAACATTAAAACGGATCGCCTCCTCAGTACTACAGACTGTGCCTGGAGGACAACACGTTGAGAGACGATGAAACAGCGCCAGACGATGAGGATTACTCAAAGCCTTAAACTGCTCTGCAAATCGCTCTATTTCATTACTATATTTCGACATGTTTCGAATTATAGGGGTGTTTTAATGTTTATCAAGGCTATTTTTGATCGTTTTTTATCTACTCCGGCCAAATCTTCTATAAAACCTCAGTTCGGGATAAGAAAGCTTATCCCGAGTTGAGGTTATAAAGCTAACACCCCGACTTAACCATCCCACGCTTTGTTGGTAGACTCCTAAAAAAACAATATCAGGATAAAAACTTACGATGTTTAAGCAGATGTGTCGCAAGTGGTTTGAATCGACCGGCTGGAAGGTGGTGAACGCGATCCCGGAAAAAGAGCACCCAGATGAGATTCAAAAATATGTCATTATCGGTGCACCACATACCAGTAACATGGACTTTTTTATGGGCATGGGGGTTATCGAAATCCTAAAGCTGCCGATACGGTTTACTATAAAAAAAGAGTGGATGTTTTTTCCTATCGGTAATCTTATGCGATATCTCGGGGCGATCCCGATAGACCGAACGCAAAACCCAGATAACAAAAGCACCAGTATGGTCGATGAGATGGTGCAAATACTGAATAACTCAACCGAAGACATCATGGTGTTAGTCACACCAGAGGGGACACGAAGCCGAAGAGACAAATGGCGCTCTGGTTTCTACCAGGTTGCGCTGCAAGCCAATGTTCCAATCCTGTTTGGTTTTATCGATTATAAGAATAAAAAGTGTGGTATTAAGGAGGTCTTTAAACCGACTGGTGATATGGAAGCAGATATGAAACACATCATGGCGTTTTACCAAACTACAAACCCAAAGTTCCCAGAGCTGTTCAGTATCGATAAACGCTATATACCGTGATGGTTGATGATCTGGATCAAACGAATTCGTCGCAATAGAAATCGTTTGTACCGGTAGATTCATAGTCTCTAAACGGCCAATTGCGGAAGATCAACCTGATAGCTATGATGGTCTCTACTTAAGATAGAGCAGACAATCATTCAACCTAAATAGCTTCAATATGGTTTGGTAAAGGATTATCAGGTCAACTGTGCGTAATAACATGAAGGAGATCGGCGAAAAAACGCAAACTGCTTGTTTTTGCCCTTCAGGTATCAACTATAAAGAGAATGGATATTTTTAAATGGTAGTGATAACTTATTGTTATTCTACGTATTTGACAGGGAAAGTCTTCAATTACCCCTCAAATACCTGCTACTTAATCATTATGGATAGGAGGCAATGTGCACGGTTTTTTTGATATACAGGTTGCCTTCTATTCCTGCTGTTATATCTAGGGAGGCATCGAGTGAATATCGAAGAATTAAAAGATTTGGCTCCTGTACTGTCTCTTTTGGTCGCATTGATGGCTGTATTTGTAGGTCCTTTTATTTCTTGGAAAGTCGCTAACGGGCAGTCAAAAATTTCACTACAAATTGCTAACAAGCAAATTACAGGGCCAATGCGCCAAGCATGGATTAATACTCTCAGAGATATTGTTTCAGATTTGCTTGGAAAATCAGCCCACTATTGGGCGGCGGGGTACGAAGATCGAGAAGATGATGAATATCGATACATTACTGAGCTTCTAAGCCGGCTTGAGCTGCAAATAAACCCGAATGAGGAAGATCATGCGCGTTTGGTTGAGAAAGCCTATAAGATGCAATCTCATATCAATAGCAATAACATGAATACTGATGAGGTCTTTTGGGCCTTGCACAAAGAGGTTAAAGAGATCGCTCAACAGATATTAAAAAGAGAGTGGGACAGAACTAAGCAAGAGATATAACAAATTGCTCAAGTTCACTCCGGCCGCAAAAAGCGCGGCCTCCGCGGGACAACCTACACTGCGTTTCGGTTGCCCCTTAGCAAGGCGTTAGGCAAAAGTATGATAGGAGATATGGATTTAATGCAGGGAACATATCAAGATCTACGTTATTTTTTCATACCACTCATATTGGCACTAGTCCTGACGTTCATGGATCAAATAGTGACTTTTAGCATCCTGAATAAAGCTATAGATTTTGGTTTGTCTGTGTTAACTGACCAGCTATCTGAACCAACAGTAAAGCTGTGCTTTTTTTTAACCCTTCTACTTGTATCATTAAAATTATCATTTGGTAGCTTGTCACAGACCTTCAGTGCGAACCCCATCAAGCACGAAGGTGCATTAGCTCTATTTTCGAATACATTTGTAACGATATTTTCGATCATTACCGGAATGCTTTTAGGTTATGGTAGTTTTAGGTTCATTGAGAGCGATATGACTATTACAGCGAATTTGGCGTGGGGCTTTTATTGCATGCTGCTAACATTGGGTTTCATGTTTATTGTAGAAATGTCTCTTGCTACGTACAAGCTTGCCATAACAACTCTATTTACAAATCATGGTAGCGCTGCGAGAGGACTTGGCTATATCACACTAGTTGTCACGGTAATAGGCGCGGCTAAGGAAATGATGTAATGCCTAACAAACGCAGCCACAATCGCTACACTTCGTTCCGCTGGACCTCCTTACGCTTCGCTTCACTCGGCCTGTGCTGCGTTTGTTATGCATAAATCATGAGTAAATTTAATGCCAACACCTGAAATGATTCGAGCATTTTTATCGCAGGCCTCATCGTCGGGTTCGAGGTCTACTGCATTGCAACCACTTGGTTGGTTAAGTGGAATCTTAACATCCGGGCTAGCGATTGCTGCATACTGGAAGGCTCCAGAATGGGCGTTAATAGCACTTTGCGGTTTTCTTGGTGCAACAGTACTAATTTACTTGGTAAGTTACATAGTCTATGCAGTTAAAGACCCAGATGCACTCCGATCCGAAAAATATACATTGTCTAAAATGGCGATAGAAAAAAATCTAATCGGCGATAATTGATCAGGCTTAGTGGAGGTGGGAGATTATGACAATCCACCCATTTCACCAGCACTTCCTCATGAAGTGGAGGAAGAAAAATGAAGTTTATTGCTATCGCATTAAATGCTGGAACAGCAATTCAACGAAATGAAATAACTAAATATTTTTCTAATAAAGATTGGCCATATTGGCATTGGATTGATGATTTCTGGATCGTTCAGGTTCCAAATGAATACACTCCACAAACGCTTCATGATCGCATTGAAGAACTACCAGATGTTGGAACACCGACTATGCTTCTTTTTGAATTCACTGGAGATATCAAATATTGGGGAAGGAGTAAAGATGAGGCATGGGATTGGTTAAAACATATAGGAAAAGCAGGTTAAATGCATAACAATTACAGTCAGCAGGAAAAACCTACGCTGCGCTACGGTTTTCCTCTGCTGTAGGCGTTAGAGCTAAATATAAATATCATGAGACAAAGGAGAGCGTTAATCGGATTTCTAGCTGCACCTATTGCACCAGCAATGGTATTTGCATTGGGGGCAACAATATTCGGTGTGGTAGGGGCTATGCTTGAATACCCGCTTTATAGTTATTTGTTCGTGAGTTTGATTTGGTTCTTATACGCAATAGTTGTTGCATATCCAGCCACTTTAATACTTGGTGTTCCAAGCTATTTTATTTACAAAAAATACGGATTTCTGAGTTTAAAGTCGTACATCGTAGGTGGCATTACTTTAGGCGCTATATCTCCATTTTTACTTTTTCCAATATTCGGCATTCTTGAAGTCTTGGATTTTGATTTTTGGGTATTCTTAACGGGTAGTATTTTTGGTGTTATAACCAGCACGGTATTTTGGTATGTTTCAGTCAAAAGCTCTAACAAATACAGTCAGCAGGACAAACCTACGCTGCGCTCTGGTTTGCCTCTGCTGTAGGCGTTATGTGAATCTATGAATATCGAGAGTACTGTCAAAGCAACACTGATTGCGCCATGGGCATCATTGCTCGTGGTTGTGTTTGCTTTTGGTGGTTATCTGCTAGAAATGGAACCTGATCATTTCCAAAAAATGTTATCGCAAATTCCTGGTCTACTATTCGTTCTTGCAATGTTTGTTTTTGGCTTTGTGGGTACTTCGTATTTATTAGTGTTGGTTTGTGGCGTTCCTGTTCATCTAGTCCTGTGCAAACTCAATATTACGCATTGGTCAGTTTACATTTTGCTAGGTGTAGGTATCGGCTTGCTTTACCAATACATTCAATTATTAGGTAGCTCTATGCCAAGCCAGCTCCAAGAAACCGGCTATTTCTCGTATGCTATATCCTCGTTACTCGTGGCAACGGTATTTTGGTATATCGCTGTAAAATCACATAACAAGCAAAGGCAGCATCGCCCTGCGGGCTGGACGCGCTAACGCACGCCGCTGCTTTGGGCGTTAAGTGTGAAAATATCAGAGATGAGTATTAAACAACATTCAATAGAACTGCTCGGAATACTTGCCACTGTCTTTGGGTCGTTCTTTATGAACACAATTGTTCTCAATGCGGTTGACGGACGCACCTATGAAGGCTATCAAATGGTTTATTTGAATTTATTGGTCTTCTGTGCGTGGTATATAGTAGTGGGATTACTTATCTCTATAGCTCATCCCAAACCAAGTAAATATGGTTTACTTATAATCGGTGTTCTTGTGGCTACAGTTTTAATTCTGTCCTCACAAGGATGGATTGATCCAAGCATTGATTTAATAAGCAAAATCAATTCGTGGTTAATAGGATATGCTAATTACATAATAGTTATCCCGGTGTTTTTTGTGATTGGCGTGTTTATTGAAAAATATACACATGCACAAAGCAATTACACTTAACCAGGCCTTTCAGCGGATACAGTCGCTGACGCGCCTGCTCCGCTGAAGGCAACGTTAGCCGTAATGGAAATGAAGACGCTACTCCGCAAACATCGCTCAAATATCGCTTTAGTGGTTGGTAATGGCATCAATTTATATGGTGCAGCAAAAGCAACCAACTCTTGGCATGACCTTTTAGTGGCACTCGCCAAGAATAATCTACCATCATCGCTTAGAGAGGTTCCAAACGGGGTTTCACTTACTGAGTACTATGATGTACTCGACCTTAAATCGGTTAAATCAGAATCTTCAAAACCACTACAGCAACAATTCTGCGAACTAATGTCGTCATGGCAGTTTTATGCTCACCACCAGCGCATTGTTGAATGGGCTAAACAGAATAATTCACCCGTACTCACAACAAATTTTGAACAAGTTCTTTCAGATGCGGGCAGCTGTACCCTGCGCCGCACACGAAAGGGTGGTTTTACTGACTTTTACCCCTGGGAGAGCTATTACAGCTCACAAGATATTTCTGACCCCAGTAATGAGTTTGCTATCTGGCATATCAATGGGATGCAGAATTATCGACGAAGTGTTCGTCTTGGCTTATCTCACTATATGGGTTCAGTTGAACGAGCGAGAGGCTGGCTCCATAAGGGCAATGAACAAAGATTATTCTCTGGAAAGAATGTACGTGATTGGGATGGCGCAGACACGTGGCTTCATGTGATATTCAACACTCCTCTACTGATATTTGGGCTTGGCTTAGAAGAAAATGAAGTGTTTCTTCGCTGGCTTCTTATTGAGCGTGCTCGTTATTTTAAGAGGTTCCCAGATAGAAAGAAGGACGCTTGGTATGTAAGTACTGGGGATGCTAGCTCAGATGGCAAGAAATTCTTCTTGGATGGAGTAGGTGTCAAGTATCTGCATGTGAACAGCTATGACGAAATATATGGTGACGATACTTGGCGTTAGCGGCTAACATGCGGCTCGAAAGGGACCTCCGCTACGCTACGGCTCCTCAGCCTTCACGTTAGAGGCCAGATGGTGATGAGATGAGAGTGCTAACACTAGTAGTCACGGTACTCATGACATCTCACGCATTTGCATGGGAAATGCCATCAAGTGCAATCACAGAGTTTTTAGTTTTCGAATTAGGTGGGGGACGCCTTTCTGGCGAAAAATGGACTGAGTACACAGCAAAGTATATTGCCGCTCCAGAGGATTATGACGAGCCTGGATGGGATGTGGTAACAGTTGTTGAAAACAACAGGATATTAGAAGTTAGGTGCCCGTTTCCAACTAGGTGTGAAGCTACCGTCGAATTCACATTATTTCCCACTGAAAATCTACATGATGTGTATGTGGTGCCGCATCCTAATGGGGGCAAGAAGATAAAAATCTACTCGATAGTGAAGCAAGGAGATTCATGGCTAATCGAGCCCGATGGCAGCTCCCCGATAATTTCGACCCAGACTTACAACAGACAAAAGACGCAAAATGGCCTCTAACCAGACAGTCGAGAGGGACTCTCCGCAAGCGGCGTTGCCGCCTGCTTCGCGCCCCTCACTGTTGCGTTATGCGTTTATAGGGACAATGGAATCTAACAATCACATAAAAGTCGGTTGAGAACTCCTGCGGTGATTTGTTTGTGATGAGTACCATAAGCCTCACACTGCTTCGGCAAGACCCTCAGTTTAAGCATTAGTTCACCAATCTCGTACATTGCCCTGATTTCCAATGCCAGATCGCGAATGTTATTTCAGATGGTTTTGGGGTAGCTGTGATTGCCCAAGAATAGCAACGATCAGAATAAAGCCATCTTCTTTGGTAAAGTAGGCAGTGTGCTTGCCAACAGGGAAGTAGAAGCCGTTGGGATGCAGCTCATCACAGCTTCTTCCAATAGCCGGGTTGTCTGCAAGCATCTGAAAAGCGGTGAGTAGTGTGTCTTTGTAGCGATTCTATTGAATCTCTGAAAAAGTTGTAACCGTATAGCTTTTGATTTTGCGTAAATGGCTTTGCGCCATTTTACTCAGTTTATATTTTTTCTTTTGCATACCTCAGGTTACAGATCGCTCAAGAAGGTTTCACCATCAACTACATTACCTTGTGCCAGGTCTTCTTTTGCCGACTCAAAGCAGTGTTTAATATATTCTGCTTTCATCGCTTCAAGCTCTTCGTAGTCTCTTATGGACATAACAACAACAGTATCTTTGCTGTTCTTACTAATTATGACCGGCTCGCGTTGAGCGCTGAGCAATAGTTCACCAAAATTACGTTTAGCATCATTTGCGGTTAATGTGTGCATGTTCAAGCTCCATTCTTGGGTTTACCGTAGGATTATAGATCTTCGCACGAAATGTTCAATCTGATTAAATCGTGCGATTTGTTTGAAGGGTAAACTAACCTCATTAATATCTGCTTTCTGATCTAGTAACTGACTATGAGTAGTCAAGTCATATAGGACTCCTTCGGTCACTAAGCAGAGATTCTCTAAACATATCTCTGGTAATGCCTCCTGGAATAATCGGCTTGTTTTGCCTGATAGCAAAACGCAAGATCAACTATGACCCTTTCCAGAACTCTGTTGCGCCTTTTGGGAATCGCTTAAGTAGTGTGTCCAAAGCCTCAATATCAACATGCCGTCGTAATGCTTTTGCGACATCTTCAATAGCGGTATCTGTTGAAAAGTTGTGCTCTGAGCGAACTGTTTTTACCTCTTTATTCATTTCCTCTAGCGACTCAAATGGCCTGATTGGTTCATCGGTATTCCAATCGGTGACAAACAGTGCTCGTAAGCCGATCGGTAGAATATTGGCAAAATCGATTGCCTCTTGGATTGATATTCGTCGGCGAAAGGTCTGAAACACGCCTTGTGTCATGGTATAGGTCACGTGGGTGCTCCAAAGATCTGCGATATCTCTGGCATCTATCAGGTAGTTATAGAATTGAACTGAGGCGCGCTCATACTCTGCTGGAACTGGCATATCTTTTTATCTCATCCGATTCATTTTGGATATCTCATCATAATTCATACTTTTTTACTAAATCTTTTATTTGACTTCTTGATTTTGGTGACTAGAATAACAATTCAGTCACCGAGTCATGATTATGTCAGAATTTCAAACAAAGATATTTGAAAGCGCAATTAAGTTTTTTCTCCGCTATGGGTTTAAAAAGACCAGTGTGGATGAGATCGCTGAGGATGCGGGTATCGGAAAAGGCACGATCTATAACTACTTCAAGAACAAGGAAGATCTCTTTATCGCCACAACGGCAATGTGGCGAGAGCAGCAATACCAGTTGATTGAGCATGAGGTCAATAGCATTAAAGACGCCGATGAGAAGATCATTATGCGTCTGCTGCTTGAAGCAAGGAACTTCCGTGGATGTATTCAGGAGTTCGGGATGACCCATAAGGTGGTTAGTGAGTTGATCTCTGTCAAGCAGGCTTCTGAGACCGCAAATGCTTGTGACAAGGAGATTTTTGAGCAGTATCTGCTCGAAGGCGTGCAGCAGGGAATCTTTCCTGAGCAGGATTGCCATGAAAGCGCTCAATTACTGTTAACAGTCACGATGCGCTTTATTGAACGATGGGTCATTGAGATCCCACAGGATGAGGCTGAAAAAGAGATTCGGCAGTTAATCGGATTAATTTTAAAGGCGTTTAAACACAATAATTAAATCGACCTCTTTTTGGAGTGTTGATGACAACCGTCAATGTTTGTGAATACACAGCCATTGATACTTATAAAGTGGATATCATTTATGGTTAGATTTATTGGTAATTTCTCGGCACGGTTTCCTTGGCTGATCATCCTGATCACCTTCGGTATCACTGCATTTATGCTTAATCAGATTCAAACCCAACTACGGGTAGAGCCTGATATGACAAAGTTCCTGCCCAATAGTATGCCAACCACAAAGGGTAATGATTACTACAAAAAGAATTTTAATTATCAGGATCGAATGATCCTTGGTATTGAATCGACCGATGGCAAGATCATGACGCCTAAGTCGCTTCGTATTATTGAAGAGATCACCGACCAGATTAAAGACCTTAAGGCCACCAAAACCTTTAACAGCAAACTGACAGGTAAAGAGGAGACCATTGAGTTTAGTCTCGGCATCGATACCGCAGACATCATGAGCATTGTTACCCTTGAAGATGCCATTTTAGATAAGAATACCGGCTCAGTTGAAACCGGCAGCGTGATCAAGAAGTTAAAGCGCGATCTCGGCATTGCAATGACAGAAGAGACCGAAGAGCGTCTTCCTGAGAATGAACAGGCGTTAAATCAGTTAATCCCAAGGCTACAGAATCATATTCTCTCTGATAAAACCTTCTCCGTGGCTCTGCTCTCAGAAGACCTGAAAGCAACCACAGTACAAGTGCCAATGGTACGTAAGTGGGATTACAAGCGTAAATACGCGGTCGATGAATTAAGCATTGCGATTGACGCACAGCGACTAAAACAACGCTTTGAAGGCAATGACATGGACTTCCCATATACGGTTTATGGCAAGCAGTTTGGCCTGACGACTTATGATGATGCCTATATCAATAAGCATACACAGCGCATGGCGTCTGAACTGCGTGACCATCTAATCAACATTGCAGATCCTGTGCTGGATGAGATCCCGGAGCTAAATGCATTGCTTCAGCAGGACATGACCCCTGATGTGCTACTTCAAGTACTCAACTACTTTGACCAACGTGAATTCAACCTCCACCCGGAAATGGTCACATGGGAAAACTTTACCAACAGCATTTATGAATTCATGCTGGATAACATTGATCCTCTAAGTCGTGAAAACCTTGAGTTCAAACTACTTAACGTCCGTGATATCTATGATCTTAATCTGGTTTACCAGGAGACAAACCTGATTCTGGATAAGTATCAATCCGAAGGTCTTAAGTTTTACATTGCCGGTGCACCGGTTGTGACTGCCGTATTCTCACACATGATTGCAAAAGATATGGGACTGTTACTCCCTATTGGTGTGGTGATTATCTTTATTATCTTAATGTTCAGCTTCCGTAGTGTACGTGGAGTTGTGATACCACTGGTGACAGTAATTATGTCGATGATCTGGGCGCTGGGATCCATGGCACTTACCGGCACACCTGTTACCGCGATGACATCGATTCTGCCAATTGTGTTGCTGGCCGTGGGTAGCGCTTACGGTATCCATTTGTTAAACAGATACTATGAGGATGTTCGAGAATCGGAGGATAAACGCAAGGTTGTTGGCCTGACGGTTGAACATGTTGGGGTTGCGGTATTGATGGCGGGGATCACAACCTTTGTTGGCTTTATCTCTCTCGCCTCCTCTGATCTTTCAATGATTCAACACTTTGGTATTTTTGCTGCCGCTGGTGTTGCCTATGCATTGGTTCTAACCATCACATTCAGCCCGGCTATTTTGGCCTACTGGCCACTCCCGCGCCACATCAAGCGAATGAACCGCTCTGGTGAAACACCTAAACGGAGTTTGCTTGACAAGTTTTTAGCGCAAAAGGCGGTTATCGTTACCCGTCATCCAAAAGCGATTCTGTCACTCTTTGTGGTTGTCATTGTCGGGTCGGCACTAATCCTGCCACAGTTGGAGTTTGAGGGTGGACAGATGTCCAACTTCAAGGAGGATAGCCCGCTAAAACAGAGCGATCATTTTATTAACCGCTATCTTACCGGCACAGGTCAGGTCAATCTCCTTTTCAAATTCCGAGATCAGGTCAACCTCGATAACGCATGGATTAAAGAGCAGCTACAAAAGCGCAGTGACGCTTTTATGGATGCATGGAGAGCGTTTAGCGAACTCAATCATCTTGCCTCGTCGTCAGTCGATCGCTTTGTTCAAAACTACTATCAAACACTCACAGCACAACAATATGATGCATTGGAGCCACAACTGAAGATTGTGCGAAATGTGTTTAATGAGGAGTATGCCGTTGAGGTCGAGGCGAAAGAGGAACAAAACAGTGACAGCCTTGATGAACTCGATGCGCTTAGTGCACTTGATGGTGGCTCTGACAGCCTGGATTCGCTTGATGATCTCTCATCACTGGCCTCTGATGAACCACAAACCGAAAACAATAGCAGTGAGTTTTCAGATCTTAGTGCTGAGCAGGTGGCGGGTTTAAAACAGCTTAATACCGACTTGGCTACAAACATATCATGGCAAGAGAATGCACAAACCGTGATTTCACTTCGTGAAGCGCTTGGAAGTGATAGCGGAATCAGGTTACAACGCAGTTTTAACGAATTAACCGATCTGTTTGAGAGTAATATCAAACAACCCCGTGTTCTGAAACAGCTTGAGCAATTCCAGACATTTGCAGAGGGACTTCAATCGCCTGTTGTGTCACTAATGGGTAAAGACCTAAGCCCAACCGGATTTGTAAGCAGCCCGATAGATCTTATACGCACCTTCTACATGGTGTTCTATCACGATGAAAACCCAGAGTATGATCGCCTACCTAACACCAAAACCGACCCTATCGCTGACAAGACTTTAACTGATCGTAGTGTCATTGGTGTCGTTCTGAATCAGGCGCAGAGCGGAAATCGCGATATGTTTGACAGCATGATCAGCTCTGATCTCAAGGAGTTT
The DNA here is from genome assembly GCA_050301795.1 of Thiohalomonadaceae bacterium. Lineage (GTDB taxonomy): Bacteria > Pseudomonadota > Gammaproteobacteria > Thiohalomonadales > Thiohalomonadaceae > JBNKZU01. Next base: position 93,193 of record JBNKZU010000018.1, read on the forward strand.
CAACTATCGATACTTGGCCGAAGTGAATCAAGTAACTTTGTTACTGAGTATCAAAAATTACTGATGGATGAGAGTGATCGCATCTTTAGTCCTGACGATCCTTACATTGAAAAGGTGTCACTTGCCGGATACGCACCAAGTGTCACCGAACTGATGGAACTCATCAGCACCTCGCAGATGAAGAGTATCGCATTGGCGTTTGTGTTTGTATTTATCGTGACCTACTTCATCTTTAATTCAGTATTGGGTGGTATCTACTCTATTCTGCCGCTGATTCTTACTGTGCTCGCCAACTTCGCGATGATGTGGCTATTGGGGTGGAAGATAAACACAGGAACCATGCTGGTTGCATCCATTTCAATCGGTATCGGTGTCGACTACACCATCCACTTCCTTGAACGCTTCAAGATCCAGCTACGCAAAGGCGATAACTATGTTGATGCGTATGTGAATACTGTTGCGACATCGGGCAAGGCGATTATTATCAATGCCCTTTCAGTCTCATTCGGTTTCCTTGTCTTACTGGCATCTGACTTTGTCTCTAACAACGCAATGGGAATATTGATGGCAGGAACCATGACCTACAGCGCGTTGGGCGCATTAATCATGCTGCCAACCATTATTATTATTTTCCGTCCACGCTTCTTTGAGAAGCATGCACAAAAGGCTTAAAGAAATGAACATGATAAAAACAGGATCACTAATTGCAGGTATATTAACCCTGACCCTTTCATATAACGCTATTGCTGAAACCTCGCAAGAGAAAGGCTACAACATCATGGAGGCGATAGAGGCATTGCCATCCACTGAGCGATCGTTAAGTGAAAACATATTCAGGATCTACGATGCCACTGGGAATCTGGCCTTTACCAAAAAGGCACGTTCAGCCAGCTTCACCATGAACTATAAAGAACCCAAAAAACGTATTAGAAACTCGATCAGCTATTTCTACTCACCAGCCGATGACAAAGGTAACTCAGCATTAATGCTTGAAAAGCTTAATGAAGATGATGATCAATGGCTCTATCTCAAAGGATTGAGAAAACCTAAGCGCGTATTAGGTTCAGATAAAAGCAGTTCGTTTATGGGTTCTGATTTCTCAAATGGCGATCTCTCACCACCTGAATTGGATGAAGCCACCTACAACTGGCTGGGTAGTGAGACGATAAGCTTTAAAAATAAAAACATTCCTGTGGAGAAGATCGAGGTTCAGTTTAAGGATGCCCAAAAACGTGAAGATTACGGCTACTCCAAAACCATCTTATGGATTCATCCACAATCCGGCATGGCATTTAAGGGTGAGATCTACGATCTTCAGGGACAGTTATTTAAAAAGATGGAGCTACAATCATTCAAGGTCGTAAAGAACAAGGATGGTCAAAAAGTATTTACACCAACAGGAATGGAGATGAGAAATGTTCTTAAAGGCACCAGAACAGAGATGGAGGTAACAAACCTCAGAACCGCTGCCAGTGCCGCAAATGTGAGTCCAGACATATTCTCACTGCAATATATGACCCGTAAGTGGTGGTAGCAGCACAACTGTTCAACGATTGCTGACATCCCAAACAATAGGTTTATTATGAAATCATTACCCATCGTTTTACTACTGGCTTTTACGAGTCCAATTTATGCTGCTGATGATCTACTTGATCTTGATGGCCTTGCGGATATCGGAGATTCAAGCAGCTCGAATACACCATCGTTAGATGCGTTATCCGATGACTCATCGCTTGATGCGCTTGGTTCAGCTAATAATAGTCCATCAACAGATCTACCTGAAATCACCAGTAGCAATAACGGAACCGCTGCTAATTCAATTCAGTTTAATGGATATATTAAGCCATTATCCTATTGGGGTAGTCGCACCTTCTCAGATGATGCATGGAAAACCCTGCTCGACCTATACGCTGACGGAATCACTATTCCCGGCCCCCAATCCTATTCTGGATTTGCAGCGACCGGCTCAAGAGTTCAGTTAAGGGCTGAGGGATACCTTGGCACCAAGGCGCGGGTATTTACCGCAATGAACTTTGATTATAACGAGGTTAGTGGCGGCTCCACCTCCAATCGACTGATTGAAAGCTATGTTGAGTTATTTGGTGACAACTCAACATGGAAGGTTGGCAACCAGTTAATCACATGGGGCTTTATGGAAGGGATTGAGGTTCCGACAGATCGAATTAACGCCTTTGATTACGAGTATGCAAGCACAGAGTATGAAGACTCCAAGATGGCATCCACCGCCATTGTCTATCAACACTCGCTTGGAGATTTCAGTGGGATCGATGTCGTACTTATTCCAACTTCAAAGGTGAATAATGACTCACCAGATGAAGATCGACTCTTTTCACAAAACAGCGATATTCTCCCAGCGAAAAATTCTGACAATGTAAAAACAGCTCTTCGCTACTTTAATACTGTTGGCAATCTCGACTTTGCACTTAGCTATGTTGAAGGAACTGATCCCAGAGCCGATGCCACTCTGTTAGGCACATCACCAACCAATACACTGCAAAGAACCTATAACAGAGAAAAGAGTCCGGGGCTGGATCTTCAATATAACTTCGGCTCAGTTCTTGGCAAACTCGCTTATGCCCAACACATCACCAATGACTCTACAGGCAATAACGCCTCAATTAAAAATAGTTGGCACCATCTCGCTATCGGCGCTGAGTTTAATATTGACTCGACCATCGTTAATCTCTATACCGGAACAAAGGTTGTTGACGACTTTAACGACAGCACCAATGATCGCAACACGACCAATCTACTCATGAGGCAGACCTATTCACAGGTCAACTTTATATCAGGCCACGTCAGTGCAAACTTTTTAACGGGTGATGCCTTGAGTACAACCATACTCTTTGCAGGATACTGGAATCCTAAAGGCCAGATGATTCAATACATCGTTAAACCAACACTGGGCTACAAGCTTGTTGATTCGCTTCAATTAATGTTTAGCCCGAGCATTATGGATGCCAACGACACCAGTTATAAGTCAGTTCAATTGGAACTAAAATACTCATTTTAAAGACCCTAACTATTATTCCGATCCATCTTATACACCACACACCTGTGGTTGGATTCTGGATAATATGCGGCATCAACACTCCGCAGAACCAGAGCTACATCATCAGATTCGGGGATATCCAATATGATTGCCCCCGAAAATGATGTCATTAGTGTATTGGACACCACTGCTATTTAGTGCAGTGGTACATTCTGCATCTAAAAAAATCTGATTTTGACTGATCAATATCATCTCTTAAAATAGAGTCCACACTTGGCAAATAGTGACGCCATATCAACATAGTGTTCTGTTTTAGAGGACAATCCACTATTGACCGACTATTCTAAGAAGAGCGCGTAATAATAAAAATATAATTAAGAATGATTGGCACAGGAAACGGAAACAAATCTGTTTACCGTTATCTACAGCAACCTTGAGGAAATAAATGGTGAACAATACCTTACCGAGTATCCGTATGGGTCACTCCACTGCTAAAGATGCAGTCACGGCAGTTGCTGAATTTCACGCATCTGTAATGCAACCAGATACAGAGTTGGTTGTTTTCTTTTGCTCCAGTCAATATGACCTTGAAGTGTTAACGCATGAGTTCAATCGTCTGTTTGAAGGAGTGCACGTTGTCGGTTGCACTACGGCTGGTGAAATTGGTTCTGCAGGATATGAATCACATAGCCTGACTGGCGCCAGCTTTCCTGCTGCCAATTTTTCAGCTGTTAGTGGATTGCTGGCTGATTTGAATACGTTTGAAATCGTTAAAGGACACCACTTTGTTCAAGATCTGTTACAAAAGCTTGAACGTAAGGCACCTGAGGCAAACGGTGACAACAGTTTCGCGTTAATGCTAATTGATGGTCTCTCTGTACGAGAGGAGATAGTCGGTCACTCTCTACAGAGTGCCTTGGGCAAGATCATGCTCTTAGGTGGCTCTGCGGGAGATGACCAGAGATTCGTCAAATCCTATGTCTTTTGTGATGGTCAGTTTCACACCAACGCTTCGATATTAATCCTGATCAATTCATCCTTACCTTTTACCACATTTAAAACACAACATTTTGTTTCAACCGATGAACGACTGGTTGTTACTGAGGCTGATACCAGTAAACGTATTGTCAAAGAGATCAACGGATTACCCGCAGCCACCGAGTATGCGCGATTAGTAGGTGTTGAGGTTGATGATCTCAATCCGATGCGATTTGCCGCCTCTCCTGTTGTCGTATTAATTGATGGTACTGACTATGTGCGTTCTATCCAGAAAGTGAATCCTGATAAAAGCCTGACTTTCTTCTGTGCTATTGATGAGGGAGTGGTATTCCGTGTGGCACATGGTGTAAATCTGGTGGAGAACCTTCAACAGACCTTTGACAATATCAGTGAACAGATCGGCTCACCGCAACTGGTCATTGGTTGCGATTGTATCCTGAGAAATCTTGAAGCGACGCAGCAAGATCTAAAAACGACGATTGGAGATATCTTCAAAAACTACAATACCATCGGTTTTAGTAGTTATGGTGAGCAGTTTCGAGGTGTTCATGTCAACCAGACATTTACCGGTGTTGCTATAGGGTCAGACTCTAAATCGACTTAAAACAATCCATGACAAACCAATCAAACAACACAAAATCAATCGATGATTTAAATGCCGAGATAACTCGCTTGAATAAAATCATTGAATCGTTAATGAATCGAGCTGAACGTAATGCGAGCATTCACGGCTCTGATTTCAATCTTTTTCAGACTGCGATCACCCTTGAAGAAGAGGTACAAAAACGCACCAAACAATTGGAAGCAGCATTACAGGAGAATGAGAAAATTACCCGAACCTTGCGAGAGACCGAAACAAACCTTCGCCTGTTAATTGAAAACGCTCCTGTCAGTATTCACGAAATCGATATGGAAGGCAGAATAATATCCATGAGCAAAGCGGGATTGGATATTCGCGGGGTGAACAAAGAGAGCGAGATACTGGGAACTCCATACCTCAACGGCGTCAGCAGTGATGATCAGGAACGGATTTCGCAATTACTCGCCAAGGCATACGAAGGGAAGACGACACATTTTGAGTACAACGCGAATACAAAAGCGTCAAAAGTAATGAAATCCTGTTTTGTCCCCATTAGGGAAAACGACTCCCAGGTCAAAAAGATTATGGGCATCACCGAAGATATTACTGAGCGTAAAAAAACAGAGGAGCTGATTCACGAACTGGCCTTTTACGATCCGTTGACCAAACTACCTAATCGTCGTCTGTTACATGACCGGCTGAAACAGGCAATGGCTGCAAGCTGTCGAAGTGGACTTTATGGCGCAGTAATGTTTCTTGACCTTGATAATTTCAAGCCACTTAACGATAGATATGGCCACGACACAGGAGACTTGCTGCTGATTGAGGTTGCAAACCGCATCACTGACTGTCTGCGTCGTGTAGATACCGTTGCACGAATCGGTGGCGATGAGTTTGTGGTCATGCTGGGTGAACTTAAATCAGATATGGAGCTATCAATCATTCATGCTGATATTGTTGCTGAAAAGATCAGGGTCACTCTCGACAAACCGTATCATTTAAAAAAGGTTGATACCGACAATCGTGAAACAGTGGTGGAACACCACTGTAGCGCAAGCATTGGGGTCATGCTCTTTATCGACCATCAAATCCCTGAAGAGGAGATTCTTAAACTCGCTGACAAGGCGATGTATCAGGCAAAAGAGTCTGGACGTAACACTGTTGTGTTTCACGATCCTATAACTGAATAAAAGAGTCCAGGTCTTGAACATCAATAACCCTTCGGCTCTGTTCTGGGCAATATTTCTAACAGGCGGTGCCTTGAGTACAACCATACTCCTTGCAGAATAATGGAATCCAAAAGAGTCGATCATTCGTTATAAGTTGCTACCATTCGAATCGAAGTACCTTTAATACATATCGTTTTCTACAACAACTCTTCTATGTCATACTTTTCAGCAACTTACGATACATAGGCTCTCTCCTGTGAACCTAATAAAATGTTAACAACGAAGACAAATATCTAAATAATAGCTAAGGAATCTCTATGAATGATTACACCAAAGGGCTAGAAACTCTCGCCGAACTCGTTGGAAAAGATCAGGCCGAAACTGTTTCTGAGCGATTTAAGAGCCTTAACCCGGCATTTGAAAACGAGGCGATCTCTGTAGTATTTGGCCGAACCTGGTCAAGAGATGCTATTGATGCCAAAACTCGTGCTTTGTGCAGCATTGGCATCCTCTCCTCGCTTGGACGATTTGGTGCGTTACGAATTGTATTCAATATCGCCCTGAGTAATGGCGCATCGGTAGAGGAGATCACCGAGGTGCTACTACAAGTTGGGATCTATGCCGGATATCCGGCTGCGCTTGATGCGCTACCAGTCTTAAACTCAGTGCTTGACGAAAAAGGGATGATTAAAAATGTATAAGGCAGGGAAGTACCCTGCCTCTTTACACTCAAAAAGAGAATGATTTAGACGTTACCCATAGCACCAAAGCTTTTAATGAAGGGGCCTGCCATACGAGGATCTTTAATCATCGCAGTGTAGTCACCAATATTAAACTTCAATTTACGGGTGGCATACGCCATACCCAGACCTGTCATACCGATGCCATTTGAAATCCACTTGTTCCAATTATCGGCTGAGGCACGCAGATCCCAATTAAGCTCTTCACCGTTATATGAACCAGCCGCAACAACCTTACCGTTTTCAACAACAATAACGCCTGTTGGTGTCTCATCACCATCAAAGCCATAACCAATGGTTGAATTAAACCCAATCTCGGTTAGTGCGTCTGATAGAGATGGCTCGTTATTCCATGCTTCCATATAACCTTTCATCCACTCATCAGAAAATAGATTTGCCATGTGATATCTCCCCTGTCTTAGATTTCTATTATTGTAGTGCTACTCACTTTTTTATATAGCAGACTGAATATAGTATTGAATCGCTCCCTGATCGAGGAAATCGTTAGTCAACCCAAACACGAGCGTTGCGGAACATTCTCATCCAGGGGCCATCTTCACCCCACTCCTTTGGATACCATGAGTGTTGTACCGCACGGAATACACGCTCTGGATGGGGCATCATAATCGTGAAGCGACCATCGCTGTTGGTTAAACCTGTTATACCCAGAGGTGAGCCATTCGGGTTGGCGGGGTAGTATTCGGTCGGATCGCCATAGTTATTCACATAGCGCAATGCCACCTGTTTATTTCGCAATAGTTCTGCGGGATCAACGTCCTCACCAAACTCGGCACGTCCTTCGCCATGTGCAACTGCGATCGGCATCTTCGAGCCTTCCATACCAGTTAAGAATAATGATGGTGATTTAACTACCTCAACCATAGCGACACGCGCTTCGAACTGTTCAGAGATATTGCGTACAAAGTGTGGCCATGCCTGTGTACCGGGGATCAGCTCATGCAGATTCGACATCATCTGACAGCCATTACAAACGCCGAGGCCAAAGCTGTCATCTCGGTTGAAGAACGCCTCAAACTCATCTCGGGCACGACTGTTAAACAGAACCGACTTTGCCCAGCCTTCACCAGCACCAAGAACATCACCGTAAGAGAAACCACCACAGGCCACCAACCCGTTAAATGTCTTTAATGAGTGTCTTCCTGAGATGATGTCACTCATGTGAACATCAACTGTTTTAAATCCGGCACGGTCAAAGGCGGCCGCCATCTCTATCTGACCATTCACACCCTGCTCGCGTAGTACGGCAATGGATGGCCTCTTCTTTTTTGAGATATAGGGCGCGGCAATATTTTCATCGATATCGAAGCTGAGCTGTGCATCCATCCCGGGATTATCTGCATCAAGCAGTGCATCGTACTCCTCTTGGGCGCAGTCGGGATTATCCCGCAATGATTGCATACGGTAGGTGGTTTCAGACCATGCACGTTGAAGATCAACACGCGTTTCATGTATCAATAAATCATCATGATGTTTGATGATGATCTCATCATCATCATTAAGATGACCAATCACGTAACTATGTGCCGACAGGTCATATTCACGTAAGTACGAAAGCACCTCTTCGGTATCTTCGTGGCGAACCTGAATCACAGCTCCCAGCTCTTCATTAAAGAGTGCCGCGACTGGATCATGTCCCGTATGACCAATATCAAGAGTCATACCGCAATGTGCTGCAAAGGCCATCTCTGCAACCGTTGTAAACAATCCACCATCTGAACGATCATGGTAGGCAAGAATTCGACCTTCACGATTTAAGCCCTGAATCGCTTCAAAGAACTGTTTAACCAACTCCGCATTATCCAAATCAGGCGCGTCGTCACCGAGTCTCTTGTAGACCTGAGCCAGCGATGAACCACCGAGTCGGTTTTTGCCCTGCCCCAGATCAATCAAAATAAGATCGCTGTCGCCTTGATCTGTTTTCAGTTCAGGTGTCAGTGTTCTACGAACATCTGATACCGGCGCAAACGCGGTAACAATTAGTGACAATGGCGCGGTTACAGAACGCTCTTCACCATCCTGCTCCCAAACGGTTTTCATCGACATCGAATCTTTTCCAACCGGAATTGAGATACCAAGCTCTGGACAGATCTGCATCCCAACGGCCTGCACAGCATCATATAACCCGGCATCCTCTCCAGGGTGTCCTGCAGGTGCCATCCAGTTTGCCGAAAGCACAATACGTCCAATATCGTCGATAGCAGAGGCAGCAATATTCGTTAGTGATTCACCCACTGCCATTCGTGCTGCCGCGGCATGATCAATCAGTGCAACTGGCGTGCGTTCACCCATCGCCATCGACTCACCGGCATAGGTGTCATAGCTTGCGGCGGTGACGCCACAATCCGCTACCGGAGTCTGCCAGGGGCCAACCATTTGATCTCTGGCTACCAATCCGGTTACCGAGCGATCACCAATCGTGATTAAAAAGGTTTTATCGGCAATCGTCGGCAGGCATAACAGACGATAGGCCGCATCAGTTGGATCAACCATCGCAGTATTAAACGATTCGTGCTTAATCTGTGTCTTGGCAACATCACGTGTCATCTTTGGTGGCTTGCCGAGTAATACCTCCATCGGCATATCGATTACATCATTTTCGAAATGTGAATCATGCAGTTTAAGCTGCTGTGCTTTGGTCGCCTCTCCGATCACGGCATAGGGGCAGCGTTCACGCTCACACAATGCACTGAATCGTTCCATATCTTCAGGAGCAATCGCCATGACATAACGCTCTTGTGATTCGTTACACCAGATCTCCATCGGTGACATACCTGGCTCGTCATTGGGTATATCCCGAAGCTGATAGATCGCACCCATTCCGGCATCATTAACCAATTCGGGCATTGCATTGGAGAGACCACCTGCGCCCACATCATGGATCGAGATGATGGGGTTTTCCTCTCCCAATTGCCAGCAGCGATCGATCACCTCCTGGCAGCGACGCTCGATCTCAGGGTTTCCCCGTTGGACTGATGCAAAGTCTAGAGCCTCGCTCGACTCTCCGGTCGCCATGGATGAGGCAGCACCACCGCCTAGTCCGATCAACATCGCCGGACCACCAAGCACAACCAGCTTTGAGCCTTCGGGGATTGGGTTCTTTTCAACATGTTCAACCCGGATATTACCCAAACCACCTGCGAGCATGATTGGCTTATGATAACCACGCACCTCTTTACCGTTAGCTCCGGGAACCGCCTCTTCATAGGTACGGAAATAGCCGTTAATCGCCGGACGTCCAAACTCATTGTTAAACGCCGCGCCGCCTAGTGGGCCATCAATCATAATATCGAGTGCAGAGACGATCCGATCAGGCTTCCCGTAGTCGGTCTCCCATGGCTGTTCAAACCCTGGGATCCTGAGATTGGATACCGAGAAGCCGGTTAATCCCGCCTTCGGTTTTGAACCACGACCAGTTGCCCCCTCGTCTCGGATCTCACCACCGGAACCTGTGGCTGCACCAGGGAAAGGTGAAATAGCGGTTGGATGATTATGAGTCTCGACCTTCATTAAGATCGCCATCTCTTCCTGATGGTATTGATACTCACCCGACTGTGGATTTGGGAAGAAGCGACCGGCCTTAGATCCGTTGATTACCGCAGAGTTATCCTTGTAGGCCGAGAGCGTACCCTCTGAACTCAGTTGGTGGGTATTTCGGATCATGGAGAATAGCGACCGATCTTTGGTCTCCCCATCAATAATCCAGTCGGCATTAAAGATCTTATGGCGGCAATGTTCTGAGTTTGCTTGAGCAAACATCATCAGTTCTGCATCGGATGGATTACGTCCGAGTGCAGTGAAGTTTTCAACCAGATAATCGACCTCATCTGCGGCAAGAGCCAAACCCCACTCGGTGTTGGCCTTTTCAAGCTCCTCTTTTCCGCCACCAAGAATATCGACCTGTCGCACCGGAGCTGGAGTATGCGCTTCAAACAGCGCCTCAGCCTCCTCAGATTCTGAGATGACCTGTTCGATCATGCGATCATGGATTAGCGATTTAAGAAGGATTAGATCCTTGGTGGTGATCTCATCACCATTTGTTGAATCGACATAGTAGACTGTGCCGCGCTCAATACGTCGAATCTTCTCAAGCCCGCAGTTGTGTGCAATATCGGTCGCTTTAGAAGCCCAAGGTGAAATGGTGCCAATTCGGGGGATCACCAATAACTGAGTACCGAATGGCTCCTGTCGGGCTGCACGCGGACCATATTGGAGAATCTTTTCGAGTGTATCTAATTCGTTGTGAGACAGCTCACCATCGACATCAATAAAATGGAGAAACCCAGCATAGACCTCTTTAATATTAGACGAAACACTCTCAAGCTGAGCCATCAGCTTTTTGAGGCGGAAGTCAGAAAGTGCGGGTGAACCACGGAGTACAAGCATCTTTTTTTGCCCTGTTTACAGTCGATTGCAGGGGGTAGATCATAATAGATTAGTACCTAAAATTCCCCCTTTTCGACGTCTAATTAAGCGATTTATTTTTGGTGAAGTATCAGTGCTATACTGCGCCCCTGATTTTTTGCGAACATTTTTGAAGATGACTACTGAACAAATCACAGCCCCCTGCTCGTTAATTAAACGCATCGCCATCATCTTTTACGATTTGGTACTTCTTTTCGGGATGTTGTTACTGGCAAGTCTGGTGACCCTACCAATTCTTGGTGGTGAGGCTGCAAAGGGGTTTAATCCATTTCTCACTATCTATTTTGTCGGTGTCGCCTACCTTTTCTATGGGTGGTTCTGGACTCACGGAGGACAGACACTTGGGATGAAAACCTGGCGTGTACGTGTTGAAACGCTTAATGGAGAGGCGATCAGTAACAAGCAGGCAATCATTCGAGCCACTGTTGCGCTGATATCTGCCCTGTTTTTCGGTATCGGTTTTTTGTGGTCACTTTTTGATAAAGAGAAACGAACCTGGCACGACATCGCCTCTAATAGTCGATTAACCGCAATCCTGAAGGTTCGCTAGGACGGGTCGCTCATCGCAACCTGATTACGCCCTGATGCAATGGCGTTCTTCAACGCCTTACCAGCACCACTGACAATACGGTTTAAATCTTCATAATCCTGATGAACCGTTTTAATGCCGATGCTTAAGGTGAGCTCAACCAACTCATCACCCTTTTTAAACTCTTTATCATTGACAATCTTCCGAATTCGTTCAGCGACATCGTAAGCGCCTTCACGACTGGTGTGAGGAAGTATCGCAATAAAAATATCTTCCCGATAATGGCCGATCAGATCACTACCACGTAACTGCTCTTTAATGATTGCAGCAATCGTAAGTAACACATTATTCGAGAACTTCTGGCCGTAACGCTCTAAAACTGATTTGTATTGATCGATGTCCAGCATCATTAAAGCCAGTGGAAGTTGATGTCGCTCAGCAAGCATTAACTCCCGCTTTAACAACTCAATTAAATAGGTATGAACATAGGTTCCAGTCAGTGCGTCGATACGATTGAGTCTTTGCACCTTGTTTTGGGCATCGTCTAACTCTTCAAAGAGTTTGTAGAAGTGGTAAGCAATAAAGGGGGTGATAATTCCAGGAAGAACGATTGATAAAACGATCCCAATAATCCAGCCTCGCGTACTTAAATCAAACGCCAGGGCAATCAGCATAACAATAATGAGTGAAGGCACCGCAACAGCGATACCTGAACCGATGAGAACCTGTTTTAGAGGGAACTGCTTAAACCACTTCCTGATCAGTGTCATTGCCTTTTCCAGTCACACTTTCAGGAAATAATAGCCTATATTCCAGAATCTGAGTATAAGCAATGCCAATTCGGGCGATGGGATCATATCCCGACCATGGCAACTCAATGGGTGTATGCCCATTGAGTGTCATGGATTGAAGGAGGGTTAGGCTTCTCCCTGTGTAGCCTCTTGCTGATTCTGCTGCTCAGCGATCTGCTTGCGCACGTCATCCATATCAAGGTCTTTAGCCTGAGTAATCAACTGTTCGAACTGACCGCCCATTAGTGCACCTGGTTGTGCATAGATGACGATCTGCTCTCTGAAGATCATCAGTGTCGGGATTGAGCGGATCTGGAAATGTCCTGCAAGCTCCTGCTCTGCTTCGGTGTTCACCTTTGCAAAGACAATCCCCTCATTCTTTTCTGAGACCTCCTCAAAAACAGGACCAAACTGTTTACATGGGCCACACCAAGGTGCCCAGAAATCAACAATCACAAAATCGTTTTTGCTGATGATCTCATCAAAGTTATCTTTTGTTAGCTCTACAGTTGCCATTATCTCTACTCCTAAAATAAAAGGTTTGTCATTGAGTGACCAAGCGTTTAACCGAGCATTTGTCAGAACGGCATTGTAGACTTAACCACAAATAAGTATTTTCTAATATACGGATATCTTCTGATATTTCAACCGCCAATCAATCAGTTGTCGTTTTTTGTAACGTCACAGCAACGATTTAATCAGCTCAAGTGTCGGCTCATGATGATGATAATCAACCGCTATCGGCCAACGCGATGTTCCGCTTTCAAGCACCAGGCTTGGAAATGAGTCTACCCCGATGGCACGGGCTTTTGAGATTTGTGCTTGAAGCTCGGTCTCAACCTGTTCACTGCTTAAGAGGGTGGCAAATGTTTGTCGCTCCATTCCCTGCTCAACTGCAATTTCGATCAGTGTTTTTTCATCGGATGGATTTCTTGCCTGTTGGTAATAGCCATCCTGAATCGAGGCTGTCATGGTCGTATTGCCTAACATTGATGCAGCAATGACCGCTCGACAGGCTGGATAGGTACTTCGTTTTGGCTGGCATTGTGTCCAAAAATCGTAATTAAACCAGATGCCGGGAACCCTTTTTTCGATATGCTGCCAAATCTTTTGAAGATGTTGTTGAAATGAGAGCGGCATCGGCTCATCACTGTCGGGAGCCAGACCACCGACTAACCGGATAATCCTGACACTATCAGGAAGTGACTCCTGCAAACGCTCAAACACCGGGCGGTAGGCATAACACCAACTGCACATTGGATCGTGGACATAATAGAGAGTGGCGTGGCTCATGGTTATTGTTTAAAACGGATGATATGTCGGCGCTGCTTTTTATCCGGCCTTTTGGCAGGGCGTGGTGACGATGCCTCTAAAAGCTTTCTCATTTCAGCACTCTGTTCACGTTTTTTTATGCTCTCCTCTGACTCTAGATAAAGAAGCGCAGCTTGTGTCGCAGAACCACGCTTGTCTGCAAGATCTTTAACGGTAATTGTAAAGGTGGTATTTGCTTTGGTGATCTCAAGGGTGTCGCCGATTTTAATTACATGAGCCGGTTTGACTCGACGACCATTGAGATGAACATGACCTCCGGCAATGGCCTCCTGCGCCAGATTACGGTGCTTAAAGAAACGAGCCGCCCATAACCATTTATCAAGACGAACGTGGTGTTCATCACTCATCTTTATCAACAACTCCCTGTAACATCTCCTCATAGTAGTCATTGGGGATCAGTGCATTGTCTTCGGTTTCACAGGCGGGACAGGACTGCCTGAGCATCACCCCCATCGCCGAGCTGTCACTATAATCCTCGCCAATGATGTGCGTGTAGGTCAGCATTCCCTCAAAATGGCAATCGTAGCAGTGTCCCCACGCCTTGAATTTTTTATCAAATCTCATCTTTCACTATCTTGTTTAATCATTGTGTGAGTTTAGCTTCTATTGAAATAGAGAGCCAAAAAAAACCCGTCAATGACGGGTTTTTAGTAGTCGATTGATTATGAGAGTCCACACATCCCTGAGCCACAACCACCTGATGGACAGGTCGGTGGCGTTCCACTACCCATATTGCCACTGCTGACGATATTTCCGGCCGTCATCATACGCTCGACCGGACTATCCGCAGGGGTATCGCCGCTATCAATTCCGGCACACTCGCACACCTCACCCCAAGTGGTAAGTTTTTCACTCATTTTATGTTGAACCTCAACAATCTGCCCATTTGCCGGACAGCGATAATCGTAACTCGGCATCTCAATACCTCACATGAATAATTTCAGGCTATATAACCATTCTGAGTGTTTAAATTTTGCTTCAGAATTCACCATTTTCGCACGCGGTGGGTGCAGATCGTTAATCGATGACCACTCGAGTACGAAAATAGCGAGATTATGGCGCAAAAGATAAGTGCTAAGGTTAGTGATATTAAACGCTCATCTCCAGCAACATATGATTCAGCTTACTCACAAACGCGGCCGGATCATCCAACTGTCCACCCTCTGCGAGGAGTGCCTGATCAAACAGAATCGAGGTTAGATCATTAAAGCGTTCGCCCTCTTCTGTTTTGAGCTTCACAACCAATGGATGCTCTGGGTTTAGCTCCATAATCGGTTTGATCTCTGGTGCACTCTGCCCAACCTGTTTAAGGATGCGCTCCAGATTGGCGCTCATCTCATCCTCATTCGTTACCAAACAGGCTGGAGATGAGGTCAAACGATGCGTTATACGCACCTCTTTAACCTTTTCACCCAAGGCTTCGGTCACTTTTTTGATGAGATCTTCAAAATCCTTCGCGACCTCTTCCTTCTGTTTTTTCTCCTCTTCATCTTCCATGTTACCGAGATCAAGCTCACCCTTGGCAACAGACTTCAATGGCTTACCATCAAACTCGGTTAAGGATGAGGTGAGCCATTCATCAACACGCTCATGCATCAGCAAAACCTCGATTCCTTTCTTGCGGAAGATCTCAAGATGCGGACTGTTCTTGGCTGCGGCAAAGCTGTCTGCGGTTATGTAGTAGATCGCCTCTTGGCCATCTTTCATACGCTCGACATAATCGGCGAGTGAGACCGATTGCTCAGCAGTGTCGTTATGGGTTGAAGCAAAACGTAGTAGCTTGGCGATCTGATCTTTGTTGGCAAAGTCCTCTCCTGGCCCCTCTTTGATCACCTTGCCGAACTGCTCCCAGAACTCTCTATATTTTTCCGGCTCACTCTTTGCCAACGACTCCAGCATACCTAATACCTTCTTCACTGAGCCGCTTTTCATCGAGTCGATCGCACGATTGTGTTGCAGAATCTCACGTGAAACATTCAGTGGCAGATCGCTCGAATCGATAACTCCACGCACAAATCGCAGATAGTTCGGCATCAGATGTTCAGCGTCATCCATAATGAAGACACGCTTAACATACAGCTTGATGCCATGCTGACGTTCGCGATCCCAGAGATCAAACGGTGCACGTTTTGGGATATAGAGCAGCGAGGTATATTCCAGTTTTCCTTCAACCCGGTTATGGCTGTGGACAAGCGGATCTTCAAAGTCGTGACTGACATGCTTATAAAATTCGTTGTACTCCTCTTCGCTGATCTCACTCTTGGGACGCACCCACAGCGCCGAGGCTTTATTGACGGTCTCCTCTTCGGGTATCACCGTTTCATCCTTCTCTTTATCATCCTTTGATGGCATCTCCTCTTTTTCCATCACAATCGGTAGTGTGATGTGATCGGAGTATTTGCGAATAATTGAACGCAAACGCCATCCATCGATGAACTCGCTCGCATCCTCACGAAGATGCAGAGTGATCTCGGTACCACGATCGGCCTTCTCTATATTCTCCAGGGTGTAGTCACCTTCACCACCTGATGTCCACTGCACACCATGCTCTGCGGTTAGGCCTGCACGACGAGTTTTGACGGTCACCTTATCCGCAACAATAAATGAGGAGTAGAAACCAACACCAAATTGGCCAATCAGATGGGCATCTTTTTGTTGATCTCCGCTAAGCTGCTCCATAAAGGCCTTGGTGCCGGATCGAGCAATGGTACCGAGGTTTTCAACCACCTCATCACGGCTCATACCAATTCCGTTATCACGGATAGTAACGGTCTTTGCCTCTTTGTCGAATTCGATCTTTATCTTGAGGTTTGTACTGTCACCCTCGTACAGGGCATCGTCAGAAAGCGCTTCAAAGCGTAATTTATCGCACGCATCAGAAGCGTTTGAAACCAGCTCACGCAGGAAAATCTCCTTATTTGAGTAGAGTGAGTGAATCATCAAATGGAGTAACTGCTTTACTTCAGTTTCAAATCCAAGTGTCTCTTTTTGAGCGTCTACCGTCATAGCCTGTTGTATCTCCGTCAATCTAATAGTTGGGATGAATCGGACAAGTGGGGGTATTTTTAGACCTTTCAATAGCCGATTTCACCCGTTCTGATGCAGTAATCACTAAAAGCTTCGGGCATAATAGTGTGCAAACACTTAAGACTTAGATGACGAGGTATGAAGGCAGTCATGGAAATTGAAACCATTACAACAACCCCTTTTGATGATCAACGTCCCGGAACATCAGGGCTTAGAAAAACTGTCACCAGGTTTCAAACACCAAACTACCTGGAAAACTTTGTCCAATCGATCTTTGATACACGTCCCGACCTGAAAAGTGGGATTCTGGTGGTTGGTGGTGATGGCCGTTACTACAACCGCGAAGCGATACAGATTATTTTAAAAATGGCCGCTGCCAATGGTGTCGCTAAGGTGATTGTCGGTCAAGGCGGCCTGCTCTCAACTCCGGCAGCCTCTGCTGTTATTCGTAAATATGAGACCCAGGGTGGCATTATCCTCTCAGCCAGTCATAACCCCGGTGGCCCCGATGGCGACTTCGGTATTAAATTTAACAGCGCCAATGGCGGCCCTGCATCAGAATCGGTCACAGAAGCGATCTACAAAAACACCCAGGCCATCACCAGCTACAAGATAGTTGAGTGTGACGGGGTTGATCTCGACAGCCGTGGCACCAGTTTTATCGGCGATACCATTATCGATGTCATTAGTCCCGTAGATGACTATATCGAGCTAATGGCCGATCTTTTTGACTTTGATGCCATAAAAGCGATGTTTAACCGTGGGTTTACGATGCGCTTTGATGCCATGCATGCGATCACAGGCCCTTATGCCACGGCCATTTTTGAACAGGCACTTGGAGCAGCCTCAGGTACTGTCATCAATGGAACACCACTGGAAGATTTTGGAGGTGGTCATCCTGATCCCAACCTTACCTATGCTAAGGATCTGGTTGTCGAGATGTTTAGCGATAACGCTCCCGATTTTGGTGCCGCATCCGACGGGGATGGGGATCGAAATATGGTGCTTGGAAACAACTTCTTTGTTACCCCATCCGATTCACTTGCAGTGATCGCCGCCAACGCCACACTTATTCCCGCCTACCGTGATGGCATTGCCGGGATTGCACGCTCGATGCCAACCAGCGCCGCTGCTGACAGGGTTGCAGATCAATTGGGGGTCGATTGCTTCGAAACACCAACAGGTTGGAAGTTCTTTGGCAATCTCCTGGACGATGGCCGAATTACAATGTGTGGAGAGGAGAGTTTCGGCACTGGTTCGAGTCATGTCCGTGAAAAGGATGGACTGTGGGCGGTGCTCGCGTGGCTAAATATTCTCGCGGTAAAAAAGGTTTCCGTTGAGTCGTTGGTAACGATGCACTGGAAACAGTTTGGTCGCAACTACTACACCCGTCATGACTATGAGTCGATCGATGCGGTCATCGCCAAAGAGATGATGGATTCGCTGGAAAGCAGGCTGCCTGAACTGGTTCGAACGACACTTGCCGGACTTGAGGTCAGTTATGCCGATAACTTCAGCTACACCGATCCGATCGATAATAGCGTGAGCACTAATCAGGGATTACGGATTGGATTTAGCGATGGTTCCCGTATCATCTACCGTCTATCAGGGACGGGGACAGTGGGTGCGACTCTGCGAATCTATATTGAACAGTATGAATCCGATCCGGATAAACACCAGATTGATACCCAGCAATACCTTGCTCCGTTGATTGAAGTGGCCAATCAGTTAATCGCACTTACCGAAAAAAGCGGACGTGAACAGCCCACCGTAATCACATGATTGGATGGGTATACCGGAGTCATATCGACTCCGGCGGCTTTCACTCCCCAATTGCCACATTATTACGTTAGAATAGCGCCCCGTTTTTTAATAAACCGTATTATCATGACTCAACCGGATCTACCCAACAGTAAAGATGACCTCACGGATGACGAACTTCGTGTCAGCCTGAATAATGAAACCGGAAAGCTGGAGTGGGCCGAACTCGCGCGCCACTTTGCACGAGGCGTTGTAATTAAGGTTGATGAAAATATCGATCTCATTGAGGTTGCGCTAAGGTTTGCGCGAGATGATCGTCAGGCCGTTGAAAAGTGGCTTACCAGTGGCGAGGTTGCCAAGGCAACTGATGATGACGCCATTCACTGGAATGAAGACAACGCTATATTCTGGGCTGTGGTCTCTGCGCCTTATGTGCTGGTGCAGGAGATCAACTCACAGCAGCAAAATACCCCGAAACACTAGAAAGGTGATCATCTGTTGAATCGTTTTATTCCCGGTCAGCGCGTTATCAGTGATGCTGAACTCAAAATGGGTCTTGGCACCATTATTAAATCTGACATGCGAACCGTCACCGTTCATTATGAATCGACGACTGAAACCAGAACCTACTCTCAACAAACTGCGCCACTCACCCGCATCACTTTTGCCATCGGTGACCTCATTACCTCATACGAGGGCTGGAAGCTAAGGGTAGAACGACTGCACGAATCGGACGGCATTATCACCTACTTCGGCCATCGTGAAGATGGCACTGAAGATGCTTTACCAGAGGCAGAGCTGGATCACCATATCCATCTCAACCGCCCGACGGATCGGCTCTTTAATGGTCAGCTTGATCATGACAAATGGTTTAACCTGCGTACACAAACTCTCACGCATCTCAGCAGGGTTCAGCAATCTCCTCTCTATGGATTGATTGGTGCACGCACCGCACAAATTCCGCATCAACTCTATATTGCTCACGAGGTTTCAAAACGATTTGCTCCGCGAGTCCTGCTTGCTGATGAGGTAGGTTTGGGAAAAACCATTGAGGCCGGACTGATCCTGCATCGTCAGATCCTCACAGAGCAGGCGCAGCGCGTGTTGATTGTGGTACCGGAGAGCCTGATTCATCAATGGATTGTCGAGATGTTGCGTCGCTTTAATCTCAGCTTTAGCCTCTTTGATGAGGAGCGATGTGTCGCTGTGGAACAGAGCAGTGAACTCGAAAACCCGTTTCAGGCAGAGCAGTTGATTATTGTTTCACTCGAATCACTGGTTAATCACGCACATCGCCATCAGCAGGTATTAACTGCAGGATGGGATCTGCTCGTCGTTGATGAGGCTCACCATCTATTATGGTCTCCTGGGCAAGCCAGCCCGCAGTACCAGGCCATTGAAAGTCTCGCAAACTCTATCTCTGGCGTTCTGCTGCTTACAGCCACACCAGAACAGCTAGGCAAAGAGAGTCATTTTGCACGTCTGCGACTTTTGGATCCTGATCGCTTCCCTGACTTTGAACAGTTTCTAAAAGAGGAGAAGAGCTACGAACCGATAGCCATTATTGTCGAACAGTTGATTGCTGGCGGTCATCTTTCGAGTGAGCAGATCAGCACTATTCAGGGATACCTCTCTAGTAGTGAGAATGAGGATCTGATTAACGCACTCAATCAAAACGCTCATCTGGACGATGTTCAGCGCGAGTCGATCATTACCCATCTGCTCGATCGACATGGCACCGGTCGTGTACTCTTTCGCAACACACGCTCTGCGATTAAGGGCTTTCCAAAGCGTATGCTCAACACCTATGCCCTACCGTTACCACAACAGTATAGAACGGCATTAGACAATTTCAGCAACAGCGCAATAAACGACCCTCAGGCACTACTCTCTCCAGAACGTCTATATGAACATCAAGCCGATGTTGCCATGCCCGACTGGGATGCCTTTGACCCGCGTGTTAAATGGCTTGAAGAGAAGGTCAAAGATCTGTATCCGCATAAGGTGTTAATCATTAGTTCAAGTGCCTCAACCGCGATAGATTTGGCTCAAACATTGAAGGCACGTGCCGGTATACAGGCATCGATGTTTCACGAGGGCATGTCCCTCATTGAGCGTGATCGAGCAGCGGCATGGTTTGCCGATATGGAGTTTGGCGCTCAAATCCTGATCTGTTCCGAGATAGGTAGTGAGGGGCGAAATTTCCAGTTTGCACACCATCTGGTGATGTTTGATCTACCACTAAATCCTGATCTGCTGGAGCAACGCATTGGCCGCCTTGACCGAATAGGACAAAATGAAACCATACAGATCCATATCCCCTATCTTGAAAGTAGTCCACAGCAGATCATGACCGAGTGGTATCAAAATGGATTAAACGCCTTTGAACAGACTACACCAGCAGGGCAGATGGTCTTCACACAGGTACGGGATGAACTGCTTGAATCACTGCATCAAATGGATACGGGTAGTGAAGAGTTGGAGGGGCTAATTAAAACCACCGCAAACATTCATAAGCAATATCTGGATGAGATGCAAAATGGCCGCGATCTGCTTCTGGAGTACAACTCCTGTCGTACTGCACTTGCAAACCGATTAGTTGCTGCTGCATCTGCCGAGGATGATGATCAGCAGATCGACGAGTATTTGGAGACGCTATTCGACTGCTACGGTATCGATAGTGAACTCCACAGCACCAAGAGCATGATTATTCGTCCAAGTGAATCGATGCAGCACCACTTCCCTGAACTGAATGAAGAGGGAATGACCATCACCACCGACAGGGCAACAGCTCTGGCAAATGAGGATATTGCATTTATCAACTGGGAACACCCGATGATCACATCATCAATGGAGATGGTGTTATCCAATGAGATCGGCAATAGCACCTTAAGTGCTATCAAGCATGATAACGTAAAACCTGGCACCCTACTGCTTGAGACGATATTTATTGTCGAAACTGCGGCAAAGCGCTCGCTACATACCAGCCGCTATCTTCCATCAATGATGATACGTGTTGTAGTTGATCCTAAAGGACGGGACTATAGCGAAAGACTCCCTTTGGAAGAGGCCTCATACTCAACGACTCCAGTCAATAAAGAGACCTCCGCCGCAGTGATTAATAGTTATAAAGAGCCACTGAAGCAGATGGTTCATTTTTGTGAAGCGATCGCCAACAAACAATCAGAAGTGATTATTCAAAAAGCACAAACATCGGGAACGATGCAGCTACAGGATGAGATCAGCCGCCTTGAGGCGCTGAGCAAGATCAATCCAACGATTCGGGAAGAAGAGATCACCTTCTTTAAAGATCAACTTAAGGCACTACAACAGGCATTGAGTAGCGCAACGATCAGGCTCGATGCACAACGGGTATTAGTCGGAACCTGATAGAACGCACTTGTCACCAAAATAGTTTTACTAAAACCTATCTCTGGCGGTTTGCAACAGGGTTCGACTCCAGCTCTGAGCTAAAGATGAATTATGTTCCGAAGGACTTATTAAGACTATGTTGTGTGTTGACCCAAACACCATCATAAGATTCGAATGCTGGCTCAGCTGAACGTAAAACGCTTGCTAAAATATCAAAGGTTTGTGAAACATTTTCATACAGATCTGAAACCGATATAAAGCGATAGGCTTCGAACGCGGTGTTTGAGCGAATACGATTTCCTAACTCTATCGGCAATAAATCGCCATCAAAATAGATTGCGATACTCTTTTTATTGAGTCCAGGGAAATGCGGTACATACATCAACACACCGCCATCATCCTCTAATGCCAGTATGCTGTTTATCGGTTTACTCCATTCGGTTGAGCCACTTTGCACAACAAGATGCAGAGGAACGCACTTCACTCCAATCTGTTTAATCCCAAGTATCCATTTGCCATCGTTACTATTACGGAGCCATCGAACCTCCCCTAATCGCCATCCACCTTCACCTTGCTTTAAAACACCAAGCAACTCACCAACCCTAAAGCGTTGTGATTTCGGCTCTGAAAGGGAGATACAGAAGCCGCCATCGCTCACATTGACCTCTCTTGCACGAAGTGGATCAATCGAAACATCATGGCTATGGTCGCTCCAGTGAAGTTTCTGTTTAGCTTCTTCAAGTGCGGCCTTTTGTACCTTTAGATCACCCTGAAAACTCATACTCCAGACATCAAGTTCACTTCTTGTATGTTCTAATCCGGGAACACTCGTCGCGCAGGCTTGCTCCACCTCTTCTTCGAGCTCCTTTTCGCGCATTTTTTGTTCTTGAATTATCTCATTTTTAGTGGCTATCTCAGCTCGTCTCTTTTTGTCGCGCCAGTCGCCTTTTATAGCTTGATGGATAGCAAGGAAACCGATGGTTATTAAGTATTTACTTGTGCCCTCTTTGCGCTCTTCACGGATCCCGGTTAATGCTTCAAGCTGGTTTTTGATCATAAACAGTGTATCGAGTGGCAGCTTAAGCTTCTCATTGATGCGGGCAATGCCTGTTGTGTTTCCAGTTGCGTATCGTTCGATGTTGTTAAACAAACTATTGACGTTCAGGTATATCGTCTGTCCTTTATATTGGCGATTCTCTTCATCGTTCATGGCAGTCGGCGGTCTGCCGCTCTCAAATCGCAAAGGTATCGCTTTGACCGAACTTAAAGGGTTTGGCTCTTTTTCGAGTTTGATTGATCCACCCCAATCCAGCAGCAGTTCATGAATCGATTTGAGCAGATCCCGACGGAAGCTTCCCGGAGAGAGCAGAGAAAAGAAAAGTATTCGCGTAAAAAGCTGCTCTACCGAGATAGCTTTGGTGAAGAGAGTATCCTTAAATTCGTAACTGAGACATTTGAATTCAATAGACTTGTTATAGACATGATAGGTATAGAGCCAAAGATCTTGCGGGTATGGCATCTGCAACAAACGAAAAACACATGCACTCTCGCCTAGGTATTCAAAGATTCGAAAATAGAATTTGGCAAGCATGCGCCGCTTAATTAACCGACTCTGCCAACACTCTGCTTTACTGCTATGTATTAAGATCCGGTATCCGATAATCAACTGTGAATACATTCGGTTAAGCAATAATGCAACGCGATAACTACGCTCGTTTACTGGATAGCCTTCAACGGCAAGCAGGTGCTGCATTGAGGCCATTGCTGGAATGATTTTATCGTGCAGAGCCTCCAGGAATTCGTGACGTTGCACGACAGGATAATCATAGTGATTGACAAAATTTAGTACGCGATAGCACGTCCGCATCAATTCTGCGCTGTCTCCCATCGGGAGGGAACCTATCCAACTTTGGATATGTTTTGTTGAAAGATCAAAGTCACCTTCCCGCAGCCGCTGCAGGTCAGGTTTTTTTATTGAGAGAGAGTTAAGTATCTCGTCTCTTATAGAAATTCCCGTTTTCATCATTCACTCCATCAGCCATCCAGAGTAATAAATTAATATTTCCTGATACTTTATTAGCCTGTTTTCAACAAAAATGCGAGTTTAACCACATCTTTGAACGCAATATTTTCCAAGTGTAACTCACATTTCAATTTGACAGAAATACAAGGTTATTCGGGATTTTATCCAACAAGATCATTGATTTAGCTTGATTAGCTGATAGATTGATAGAGCATGAACAACCAGATACGGCTCATCTATAACCCAGTTCCAATATTGCATCTCGTCGGGCGCAATGATTTACCAACATCGCCAAGGGTCTTGCCGTTACCTCTGTTTGGATAACAAACGGTTTTAGTTCTTGTGTTTGATCTTGGCTGTTGCCCACGGATTAAGTGGCTCCGGGGTACTTAAATCTGACGGCGCCTGTGTTTCGGTCGCGCTTTTGCTTTGAGGACGTTTTTCACGATGACTTTTGGGTTGCTTGTCGCGTGTTACGCTCTTTGGTTTATTCTGCTTTGGACGATTAGTGGCACGAAGATCAAACTCTGTTGCTCTCTTCTCGCGCTTTTCACGTTGTTGCTCGGCATCTTCCAGACTTAACACTGCCGGCTCTCCAGGTGTTTGTGCTTCGGGGATGATGCGATCACGTGGTGATAACTGTAGTTGATCCGCCGAGGGTTTCGGCAGGTTCTTAAATTGATAAAGATAAAATGCCTCGATCTTTTCTCGTGCCCAGTCGGTCTTTTTAATGAATTTAAGACTGGATTCGATGCTGGGGTTACTCTTAAAACAGTTGATGTTTAGATAGGCATAGAGAAGCTCAAAACCATAATGATCAACGATCTCTGTTAGTAATCGTTTTAGACCAACGCCATGCAACGGGTTATTTTTATAATTAATCTCATCATTCATTCGATTATCCAGCATTAATATATGTCATAACGAGACTATACCGTCTTCTTATTAAAATTAGTGGCATATCGCTATCTTTTTCTAAGATCCTTCTTTGCATTTTTTATATATTTCCCAAAATCCTTATCCTTCTGACGTTTCTCAGCATAGGACATCTGATAAAAATCTGACTCTGACCTGAGCTTAATAAAGTTGTGGTAGTGTTCGATATCAATTTCACCATCATCAATCGCCTTTAATACTGCACAACCCGGCTCATTCGAATGAGAGCAATCACTAAACCGACATTGCGATGCGAGAGACGAGATATCGGAATAACTAGCCGTAATCCCATCTTCGACGTCGAGCACGCCGAACTCCCTCATTCCGGGATTATCAATCACAATCGCACCGTTTTTCAGGATCATAAGCTGACGTCGAACCGTGGTATGTCTACCCTCTCCTGAATCGCTGACATGCTTGGTTTCGAGCTGCTCCTCTCCCATCAGACGATTGATCAGTGTGCTTTTACCAACCCCCGATGATCCGACAATGGTATAGGTCTTTGTCGGTTGTAGTAGTGCCTTAACACTATCCACACCATCACCACTGATATTGCTTATGGGGATTATCGCTTCGGAGATCCCTGATTGCTTGATTCTATCGATTAGGTCATCTAACTCTTGAGGGGTGATCAGATCTGTTTTAGTCAACAGGATAACCGGTGTCGCTCCCCCCTCCCTGACCATAACCAAATAGCGCTCCAAGCGTTTAATGTTAAAGTCGTAGTGACACGACTGCACAATGATCACCACATCAATATTTGAAGAGATCATTTGAACATCAACCGACTCACCCACCGCCTTGCGACGAAGATGGCTTTGTCTTTTTAACACTTGGTGAATTACACCGTAATCATCATGTTCGGTTTTGCTTACACAAACCCAATCACCAACACAGGGATGTTCATCTGATGATTCATGCTGATAGATAAATCTTCCTGATAGTCGAGCTGCATAAACGTCTTCAGCGTTGGAAAGAGTATACTGGTCACGATCAACTGTTATCACTCGCGCAAATGTATGTTGTGACTCACATTCGATAGATTGATGATCAAACCACTCATTCCATCCCAGTTTATTTAGTAATGATGTATCCATTTGAGACTCTTTAATTAACCATTCACCCGTGTTACCGGGATTAGAATATTGCGTGGAGCACCCACTATTTCACATAAGATTGCTGCTTCACCAGTATAACCTTGCAACTCAAGAGATGTTGCCATATCCCTGCTCAACGATATGGCCTTTGCACTCATCGAACACAAGGTGGGTGATGAGTTAGCCAGAATCGTCATAACACCATGGCAAGCGATGCGGTTTGAAATGCTATGGTGATTAATCATCAACCCTGCCCCTGAGTCTTTTTAATGCCCCTCTTTTACTCTTATGCTCTAAGCGTCGTTTATGAGAAGCCTGACTAGGTTTGGTTGCAATTCGCTTTTTGCGAGTGACTGCCACTGACTGAATGATTCGCTTTAGCTTTTGCAACGCATCGCTTCGGTTCATCTCCTGACTGCGATAGCGTTGTGACTTTATGATGATCTCACCGTCGTTGGTTATGTTCTGATTGTTCAGCGCCAGTAATCTTTCTTTATAAAAAACAGGTAGTGATGATTTCTCAATATCAAACCGCAGATGAATCGCAGTGGAAACCTTATTGACATGCTGCCCGCCCGCACCTTGAGCTCGGATAGCACTCAGCACGATCTCTTTATCGGGAATTGAAACATTGGATGATATATGCAGCATGAGATTGTCGATTATGCGCGTGAGACAAACTTGCCGGTTACGGTGTTGACCTTAATCATCTCTCCCGATTCTAGATACTCCGGAACCTGAACCTCGATACCAGTCGATAGTCTAGCCGGTTTGGTTCGTGCTGATGCGGATGCACCTTTTATGCCCGGAGCGGTATCCACAACCATCAGGGTTACCGACGTTGGTAATTCGATCCCTAACAGAATGCCATCCATAATCAGCGCGATTATCCCCTCAAGTCCATCGGTAAGATACCCGACTTGCTCATCAAGAACCTCAGCATTGAGTGAGTATTGAGTGTAATCATCCATATTCATAAAGACATAGTTATCTCCATCCTGATAGGAGTACTGAACCTGTGTACGGATGCAGTCTGCCGCCTTGAGAACGATCTCACCTTTAAAGGATTCATCCAGCTTCTGTCCGGTTTTAAGGTTGGTAAAACGCACCTTGTAGAGTGTTGATGCTCCGCGTGAGGATGGGCTTTTAGCATCCACACTCTTTACCGCATAGGGATCACCGTTAATCTCGATAACCATCCCTTTTTTTAATTCGCTCGCCTTTGGCACTGTTTAAACCCTTATAGTCATATTGGTGTTGGGGCGCTATTATCCTTGATTCTCAATACAAATGAACAGCCATGTTTAATAAAACTGATCTACTGAAGATCGCCCGTATGAAGATGCCTTTCGGCAAATACAAAGATCGTCTGTTGATTGATCTTCCTGAACCCTATCTTCTATGGTTTGCTAATCGAGGTTTTCCAGATGGTGATCTGGGAAGATTGATGGCTCTGACATTAGAGATAAAGATCAATGGTCTGGATAATCTGATAAAACCACTTAAGTATTCATAAAAGATGCATTGATACTCAGCGTAACGCCTCCCTGGGTGACTCGAATCATGGCACAAGACACACTTCTGAGAACAAGGTGTGTAATCCCGTTGTAGTGATCACCAGATACCACATAACACCCTTTTAAAATAGCGAGGACAGGAGGGAGAGTTTTATCTTTATCGCTCTCTCTTTTTAAAGGAGGGGCATGAAGTTACAGGAGGTGATAAGTGGTGAAGGGTTTGTTTCGTTTTTCCTGTTAACGTCTATACTTTATATGGAAGAGGCTGCGATTATTATAAATAGATTAGATTTGTTAGCTAAAGTGTTATTGGCACCACTGATTAAACACAAGGAGAACTGAGTTATACAGGGTTTATATGGACATGCTTCCACAGTAATATTCGGGAGAATTGTTATGAACCTAGAAACTCGCCCTATCGAATGGTCTGAGGATCTCAGCACCGGCAACACACTTATCGATAACGAACATCGGCATTTTATCTCTCAGGTGAAAGAGCTTAATCGTGCACTGATAGATCATAAAGAGAAGAGTGAAATAGTTGAGATACTAAACCGCGCACTTTCTGACACTAAAACACACTTTGTCTCCGAGGAGAACTTTTTCTCTCAAGATAACTACCCAAAAGCTGGTGAGCATGCAAGGAAACATCAGGAGTTACTCAAACAGATTTCCATTGCTATGGAGCATATCTCTCACAGCCATTTCAGCAAAGAGTGGATCGGAATCGCGCTCTCAATTCGAACAACTCTGGTTGATCATATTCTGATTGATGATATGGAATA
The DNA here is from genome assembly GCA_050301795.1 of Thiohalomonadaceae bacterium. GTDB lineage: Bacteria > Pseudomonadota > Gammaproteobacteria > Thiohalomonadales > Thiohalomonadaceae > JBNKZU01. The sequence continues at coordinate 121,307 of JBNKZU010000018.1, forward strand.
TATTCAGTACCTGCGTTCGAAATGAGGATTTGAAAGTTTAATAGATGCCGACATCGAAGTAAGAACGCGCGATTTTCTTCAGCGCAATGACGTAGGCTGCGGTTCGATAATCGGTGATCTCATCATATTGATTCTTTACCTGAATAATATCTTGCAGCGCCAATCTCATGCTGTCGTCTAAACCTGAGCGCACCAACTCCAACTCATCTGCACCATGAATCAGATCTCGTCTAAAGACATCCTGTACCTGTGAACCTGAAATCCCTTCAATGGCATCAATGATCATCTTGCCTCGACGCTCATCATAGCGTCGCTCCATGCGTCCAAAGCGGATATGTGTTTGGTTTCTGATCCATTCAAAGTACGAGACAATCACACCACCGGCATTCATATAAGCATCGGGGAGGATTGTTTTGCCGTTATTGTGCAGGATCGCATCGGCCTCATAGGTTACTGGTCCATTTGCGGCCTCGGCGATCATTTTTGCTTTAATGCGATCAGCATTCTCGGTATTAATCACACCTTCCATTGCGGCAGGAATAAGAATGTCGCACTCATACTCAAGAACCGACGCACCATCCTCGATATACTCAACACCTTCGGTTTGATAGTCGGCTAACCCTTTGTCCAGTAGCTTATGTTGATAGATCTCTTCAACATTCAGACCGGATTCACAGTAGAGTGCACCATCTCGTTCGATGATCGCGATTATCGTGCAACCATCCTCCTCACTTAGAAATTTAGCCGCATGATAGCCAACATTGCCAAGCCCCTGAATGATGACCGTTTTACCCATGAGATCACCGTCAAATCCTGCTGCCTTCACTTCGGCAGGGTGGCGGAAAAACTCCTGAAGCGCATATTGAACACCGCGACCAGTTGCCTCAACACGGCCAAATATTCCGCCATCCTCTACCGGTTTTCCGGTAACACAAGCGCTATGGTTGATATCCTCTGGATGAAGATGTTTGTAGGTATCAACTATCCAGGCCATCTCGCGTTGACCTGTTCCAACATCGGGAGCTGGAACGTTACTCGCAGGGCTTAAAAAGCCTTTTTTAATTAACTCACTGGCAAAACGACGGGTTATTCGTTGAAGTTGATCTCGGGTATAGTTTGTCGGATCGATGTGTAAACCACCTTTAGAACCACCAAACGGAACATCAACAATGGCGCATTTGTAGGTCATGAGTGCAGCTAACGCCTCAGTGTCCTGCTGGTCAACCATCGGGGCATATCTGATCCCCCCCTTAGATGGCAGTTTATGAATACTATGAACTGCGCGCCAACCAGTAAAGATCTCCAGCTTTCCATCAATGTCGACGGGAAAGGTGACCTGTAGAACCGATGTGCACGCCTTAATAGCGGCACCAATATTTTCGTCAAGTTTAAGAACGCAGATCGCACGATCCACCATCTTGTCGACACTTTCACGAAACTGCAAACCGCTAGTCACTTCAGGGACAGTCATCTCTACCTCGACATCAAATTGTTGATTAAACCATCAAAAGCATAGCCAATATTCTTTGGTATTTCCGACAAAAGGCTAAAAGCATAATTGGCCAGGGAGTGTCTAGGGTCTGTTAAGTCATCTCCCTGATTAAATCATAATGCCTGAAAAATCTTATCAAAGAACACCCCTATCGGTCATGAGATAGTTTTTTTTAATGGGCACCCTTTTCGATGGCCTCCAGCATCTCCCAGCGTTGATAGCTTTGATCCAGTTGTTGCTGTAGCTCGGCAATCGCTCTATTTACTGTTGCGATCACATCTTTGTCCTGTTTATAAAAGTCAGGCGATGTCATTTGCTGCTGTAACTCATCAAGCTTGGTCTCAAGTGACTCGATGGTTTCTGGAAGCTGTTTGAGTTCATGCTGTTCTTTAAACCCGAGTTTTCGCTTTTTTTGTGGGTTTGGTGATGGTTTAGTCGCTAGCTGAGTTAATGCGGCTGGTTTAGCCACTACTTGCGGCTCTCTTCTTTGTGCCACCCAGTCATCGTATCCACCGACATATTCATTCACGGTTCCATCCTCAAAAACAATCGTGCTGGTGACCACATTATTTAAAAACACCCGATCATGGCTAACCACGATTAAGGTGCCTTCATAATTGAGTAGCAACTCTTCTAGCAGCTCTAATGTCTCAATGTCTAGGTCATTGGTCGGTTCATCAAGCACAAGAAAGTTAGCAGGCTTGGTAAACAGCTTTGCAAGCAAGAGGCGATTTCGCTCACCACCAGAGAGAGAGCGAACCGGAGATCTGACTCTGTCGGGTGAAAACAGAAAATCACTCAAATAACTCATCACATGACGACTATTACCGTTAATAGTGACGTGATCACGACCTTCTGCAAGGTTATCAAACACAGTCTCGTTACCATCCAACTGCGCCCGATGTTGATCAAAATAGGCAATATCCAGTTTCGTGCCAAGCTTAACCTGACCTTGTTGGGGTGATAGCTCACCAAGCAGTACTTTTATCAATGTACTTTTACCAACACCATTCGGCCCGATAATGCCGATACGATCTCCGCGCATAATCATGGTTGAAAAACCACTAAACAGATCACTATCTTCATATTGATAGCTGATGTTATCAGCCTCAATCACAATCTTGCCTGAATGTGTACCCTTCTCTAAAGCGAGCTTAACCTTGCCGCTGCGCTCGCGTCTTGCGCGACGCTCTTCACGCATCGCCTTCAGAGCACGTACACGGCCTTCATTACGGGTTCTTCTTGCCTTAATCCCCTGACGAATCCATGCCTCTTCCTGAGCGAGTCGCTTATCAAATAAGGCATTCTGCTCTGATTCAATCGCCAGCGCCTCTTCCTTCTTTTTAAGATAGGTTTGGTAGTCACCCGGCCATGAGGTGAGAATGCCTCGATCCAGTTCAATGATTCGGGTCGCGAGTCGTTGCAGAAACTGACGATCATGGGTAATAAAGAGCAGCGTGCCATTCCAATTGCTCAGGAAACTCTCCAACCAACTGATCGAGTCGATATCAAGATGGTTGGTTGGCTCATCCAACAACAGCAGATCCGGTTCACTAACCAGTGCCCGCCCCAGTAATACTCGACGACGGTAGCCACCCGATAACTCTGTAAAGGGTTTATCTGCCGGAAGTTGAAGACGTGAGACCATCGCCTCAACACGCTGATTAAGCTCCCACCCATTTTGGCTCTCCAGTTGATGCTGCACCTTTTCGAGCTTATCCATCAGTTGATGGTCATCCATCAACTGCTGACTGATATGGTGGTATTCGGCAATGAGTCGTCCGAGTTCACCAGAGCCAGAGGCGATCACATCAAACACTGTGCCTTCAGTATGTTCCGGCACCTCCTGATCCAACCTTGCAACACGTAGCGCATCCTGGCGAAGGATCTCTCCATCATCGACATCGATCTCAGAGACAATAATCTTTAATAGCGTCGATTTACCGGTGCCATTACGACCAACCAGCGCAATCCGTTCGCCCGGATCGATTTGAAGATTAACCCGATCAAGTAGAGCTTGTGTTCCATAATGAAGTGAAACGCTTTTGAGATTATGCAGTGCCATCGGTTACCTGTTATCACGATGTATCGTGTGAATGGATCGAGTGAATTAGTTTAACCGCTATCTCTCTCTAGCGGATAAATAAAAAAAGGCCGAACCCGAAGATTCAGCCTTTTCATTTTTGGTGGGTCGTGGGCGATTCGAACGCCCGACCAATTGATTAAAAGTCAACTGCTCTACCGACTGAGCTAACGACCCAAAGAGGCGCATATCTTACATTTCTTTCAGAAAATCGCAAGGGGAAACTTCCCCTTTTTCCCCATTAATCGTGCATACAAACAGCGTCGTTAAAACAGGGAGCCGCTATCTTTCGAAATCGATATAGCGTGGGCGTTAAACAGCTTCGAGCTTACGCATTCCATTTGGCAGCATTTTCATGTCGCACAGTGCAGCAACCAGCGCTTTAAAAAAGGTTGCCTCATCTTCATACACAAGTTTGTAGTAGTTGATCTTCATCGTTAAGGCACTTCCGAAGATGATCGACAATAGTGTAATGAAGGATCCAATTGCGAGAGTAGAGACACCGGTGATGCCTTGGCCAATCGTGCAGCCCATCGCCAGGACACCGCCAAAGCCCATCAAAACGGCACCGATAACATGGTTAACTACATCGCTAACCGAATTAAACCATTCAATACGAAAACTTTTCGTGAGGATCGACCAGAGGAATGAACCGGCAATGACACCAAAAAGCGCCATCAAACCTGCGGTTAAAAGCTTACTATTAAAACCGGAAGCAAGGTAGCCACCGGCCTGACCCATCGGATTAATAAAGGTGAAGGATTGTGGGTTTAATGGACGACCTGCAGCAGGCTTTCCTTTATCTGAATCTGCGATCATATCCCACTCTTCATAGTATCCTGAGAGTGAATAATTGGTCTCTTCTGTCTCAATATAGACTGTTACGGTGCTTGAGACATACCAAAAAGCAACAACACACAACCCGACAACAATGCCTCCGAGTAAATTGTCGAAACTGCCACGCAGTTCTGTTGAACGTAGCGCATAAACCGCGATTAAAAGACCGACCACAAGCCCGACCCAGAGACGTATCGAATCAAGACCGAAGACTGAGGCCAGATCTTGTTTTGTCGTGAGTGATAGCGATAGTGGACGTGTCCAGTCAATAAAGAGTAACGACATCAGTGTTTGATCGCTATCTGGAAATGGATTCACCATAAAGTAGGCGATCACAGAAATAATAATCAAAACAAAGATTGACTTAATATTGCCACCGCCAATTCGGATAAGCGTTTTGTTACCACAACCACTGGCCAGGGTCATCCCGATGCCAAAGAGTAGTCCGCCGAGGATATTCTCAAACCAGACGATGGTACTCCCTCGATAGGGTGGGAATGATTCATTCGGATTCGCCATGCCGATACTTTCGAGTAGAGTTACCCCGAGGATCGCAATCGCCGCAGCAAGAAACCACGCGCGCATACGTCCGTTATCCCCCATATTCACAAGGTCAGAAACCGCGCCCATGGTGCAAAAATTGCTCTTATTCACCACTGCACCCATGACGACGGCGATGGCAAAGGTTCCCCAAAGTAACGCGGCATGAGCCGATATAAAATCACTGAAAATCATTGAAATACCTCTCGGTGTATTCTACTGGTACGCTTTGTGTATTGTTATGAGGCTAGGTTAGCTCATCAACATTAACTAAGCCCATTAAAGAATTATTTCCACCCATACATGATATAAATGGTGCGCTATTTTTGATAGTTTGTAGGATCGTCAATCCCGGCCGCACTAAAGCCCTCAGCCCGCAAACGACATGAGTCACAATGGCCGCAGGCAGCTCCCTCCGATGAAGGGTTATAGCATGAGATGGTCAAACGGTAATCTACGCCGAGTTCAACACCGGTTTTAATAATGTCAGCCTTGCTCATATCTATAAGAGGTGCGTTGATGTGAAACTTCCCCCCTTCAACACCCGTCTTTGTGGCAAGATTTGCGGTGTGTTCAAAGGCTTTAATAAACTCCGGACGACAATCGGGATAGCCTGAGTAATCAACAGCATTAACGCCAATAAAGATATCTCTGGCATCTAGCACCTCTGCCCAGCCAAGTGCCAATGACAAAAAGATGGTATTGCGTGCTGGAACATAGGTCACAGGTATTCCCGCCCCACCGTGTTCAGGCACATCAATTAAGTTGTCGGTAAGGGCGGAGCCGCCAAATTGTCTTAAATCGAGCTTCAGGGTTTTGTGCTCAACCACACCAAGATGGTTGGCAATCCGATTGGCCGCCTCCAACTCACAACGATGACGTTGAGAATAATCGAAGCTAAGCGCATAACAGTCGTAGCCCTTAAGCTTTGCAATCGCAAGAGTGGTGGCAGAGTCTAATCCACCAGAGACCAAAACAACGGCTCTTTTATTGGCCTGTTGATTATTCATACTTACCTGCCCTGCTCATTCCCCCAAAGCACCTTATGAAGTTGAAGTTGAAATCTTACCTCGAGCTGATCAGCAATGATCCACTCGGCTAGCTGAACAGGTGAGACCTCTTGATAGGCTGATGAGAACAGCACCTGGCATTTATGGCGTAATCGATAACGATCAACCGTTGCCTTTGACCACTCATAATCTTCACGATCACAGATCACAAATTTAACCTGATCTCCCGGCTTGAGTCGTTTGATATTGTCATAGCAGTTTTGGTTCTGCTCACCTGATGATGGCGTTTTTAGATCCATCACCACCTCAACGCGAGTATCGACATTTTCTATGGGTAATGCGCCTGAGGTCTCCAATGAAACCTTATATCCCCCGTCACACAATGCGCTAAGGAGTTGATGCACACCCTTTTGCGCCAATGGTTCACCACCGGTAACACACACATACTCTGTTTGGTAATGGGTCACCTGATGCAGGATCGCCTCAATCGTTTTCCACTCACCACCACTAAAAGCATGAGCAGTGTCACAATAACCACAGCGCAATGGGCATCCTGTTAGACGAATAAACACGGTAGGCCAACCCGATGAATTGGCCTCACCCTGTATTGAGTAGAATATCTCAGTGATCCGAAGTCGATTCTCTTCAGCGCTGTTTCGTTTTGCAGACATTAACGTGATTCAGATACTCGTATCTTCTTAATCAGTTTTTGTGCCTGTCCTGCCTCTGTGGTATTCGGATGATCTTCGACCAGTTTCTCAAGTTGCTTTAATGAATTGTCGTAATCTTCAAGTTCATAATAGCAGTAGCCAATCTTGAGTTTTGATTCAATCGCTTTAGGACTATTCGGGAACTTGCTGATTAATCGCTGATAGTCATTCGCAGCTTTTTTAAACTCCCGTCGAGCATAGTTCGCCTCACCAACCCAATATTGGGCGATATGTGCATACTTACCTGAAGGATATTGTTTTAGAAATTCGTTGAATGACTCGATTGCCTGGTCATAACGCAGCTCTCGTAATTGGTTGAATGCGGCTTGATAGGCAAGGCGCTCATTATTCAGGGCATTTGCGGTTGCCTGATCGACTGGGGCAGCACCCTCAGTTGTTGGCGAACCTGTTAAGTTACCGCCATTATCTGTAGGCAATGTTGTCACGGTTACAGGGCCTTCTCGTTCAACACTAGAGAGCCGTCTGTCAATATCAAGATAGAGTTCACGCTGACGTTTTTTCAGCATTTCCAGCTCATTGGCTTGCTCTTCAGTAAGCCCTCTAAGCTCTTGAATCTCTCTTTGAAGTGCATCAACGAGATCGAGCATATCAAGAATGGTCTGATTCGCAAGCTTGCGCTCAAGACCTGCCACTCGTTGCTCAAGCGACTCTTCTGCATTGATTGACGAAAACGGCAAACCAATCAGACAGAGAACGATTAGAACCTGTAACCGTTTCATGATTAATACCCTGAGTAGATCAGCTCAACGCGACGATTCAAGCGCCATGATTCCTCATCATGACCGAGTGCAACCGGACGCTCTTCGCCGAAACTGATGAGTTGAACCTGCTCTTTGGTCGCCCCCATCATCTGAATCATGCGCTCAACAGCCTTGGCACGACGCTCGCCGAGAGCCAGGTTGTACTCACGTGAACCACGCTCATCGGCATGTCCTTCGATCACGACGGAGACATTCGGCTTCTCTGCAAGAAATTTCGCATGTGTTGCCAGAATCTCTTTATCCTCTTCTTCAATGGTGCTTAAATCAAAGCCGAAATAGAAAACCCGTTTTGAGAGATTACTGTTAGGGTCTTCCATCGCTTCTGTGATCGGCTGGCCTTCAAAGTGAGTGGCTTGCATTTCAGCCGCTCTGGCTTCTGCTGCTGCAGCCTCTTCTGCTGCTGCGGCCTCAGTTGCAGCGCGATCAGCCTCTGTAACCTCTGATGCTGCACCCTCATCCGGCTTGGTCTCTCCACCAGCACATCCTTGAAGGGCAATGAGTAGTACCACTGCTCCAATAGCGACAATTTTACGAAACATGTTAAACCTCCATTGGTTTAGTTCAGATAGGGGGAAAACGCAGGCTCTCGCACATCGCCTCGATTCAACTTAAGACGTTGATGCGCTCTGCCATCAACTGAGACGGCTTCAAGGATACCCTTATTATTCATCTCTGTTGCAAAAATAATCATGACTCCATTTGCCGAAAAACTCGGAGACTCATCTAATCTGCTCTGTGTAATAACCCGCATGGTACCAGACTCAAGTTCCAGAACGGCAATTCGATAATTTCCACGATCACCGTGGACAAACGCAAGACGTTTTCCATCGGGTGAATAGGTTGCTCTTGCGTTGTAGTTTCCTTCAAAGGTTAAGCGTTTTGCCCGACCTATTGCACGATTCTTTCGATCAATCCCGATATGATAAAGCTGAGGAACACCGCTACGATCAGAGGTGAATACCAATGACTCCCCATCAGGTGCCCAGATCGCCTCAGTATCAATCGCATAACTACGGGTTACCCGAGTCATCTTTCGACTATCCAAAGATAGGATATAGATCTCTGCATTGCCATCCCGAGATAATGTCAGCGCAAGCCGCTTTCCATCCGGTGACCATGCTGGCGCACTGTTGAGCCCTTTAAACTTTGCAATCACCTCTCGTTGTCCTGTTGCCGGCTCTTGAATCACTACCTGAGATCGCCCGCTTTCAAAGGTTACATAGGCGAGTCGCTTTCCATCCGGCGACCATGCAGGTGATAACAGCGGCTCAGTGGAATTCAGGACGATCTGCTCGTTATGCCCATCAGAATCTGCGACTGCGAGCAGATATTTAGGCTTTGCCTTCGCCTCACGCTCAACCATGACATAGGCGACATGGGTATTAAACGCACCTTTAATACCGGTAAGCTTTTCAAAAACGATATCACTAATCTGATGTGAAACCATTCTCAATGATTCTTCTTTTGCCGGAATACTGTATCCGGTGAGCTGTTTTCCCCGGTGGATATCAAATAACTGAAACTGAACCTGATACCCCCCTTTTTCACCCGCAATAAGACGGCCAACAATAATGGTATCAATCCCTGTGGCACGCCACTGCATAAAATCGATCTCTTTCCCCTGGCTCGGTTTTGATGGGAATGACTCTTCACTTAACGGAATAAACTGAGCGGTACTCCTAAGATCTGTTTTTATAATAGTGCTGATATCAATCGGTGCTTTTCCTTCCCCTTCCCAAGCAAAAGGTACGACAGCAATCGGTAATGCACCTTCGGTACCACCCGTAATTTCAATGGTTAATCGCGCCTGTGCAAGCACAGGGAAAAGGGTTAATGCAACAAGAAGTGTCTTTAGTAAGCTTTTCATTATTCTGGTTTAAATGTAAATATTATCTCACGTTCAAATAGTGAAGGTTCGGGAGGCGTTGGCAACGGCGACGCCTTTAATACCGCATTCTCCACAGAACGCTGGAACGCTATCGTACCCTGACATGCGGTTACTTTAACATCAACTACTTCTCCTCCGGGGATCTGTTTTACCAATACCCTGCATTGACTATCTGGATTGGTTCCCGGTGGCTTCTGCCAACTTCGTTGCACCTTGTCTCTAATATCTGACTCATATTGCGATTTCATTAATAGTAATTGTCGGTTGCGCTCCTGCTCAAGTCTTGTGCTCTCAGCATCCATCTGTTTTTTCAATGCGGCTTCCTGTTCGCGCTTCTGACGATCCAACTCTTCAGCGATCTCCTTTTGTCGCTGTTTTTCAAGCAGTTGCTCCTCTTCCATTTTACGCTGCATCTCGACTTCAATCAGACGCTGTTGCTCCTCGATCTTCTTCTTTTCAATCAGCTCTTTTTCTTGTTTTAGCTTCGCGATGCGTTCCTGCTCCTTTGCCGCCTGCTCTTTTAGCTTCTTCTCTTCAGCGATTCGTTTTTTCTTCTCGAGTTCAGCCTTTTGCTTCAACTTCTTGAGGCGGGTCTCCTCCTCCTGACGCTTCTGTTCGGCATGTTTCGCTTCACGCTCCAACCGTTTTTTCCGGATCTCCTCCCTCTTTTTGTCCTGTTTTTCCTGTTTGCGCCGACGCTCCATCTCTGCAAGCACCTCGGTCTCATTCACGGCTGTCGCCTTAACAATATCGACCGGCTTTGCTGGTGATGGCATTGCCCTGAGTTCCGGTTTTGTCGTCAGCGAGACACTAAGCAACACAATAATCACGACATGAATGACTAACGAAGCCAGATAATAGAGCGGGCGACTACTTTGCATTGACTTCCTCAACCGGCGTTGTTAGCAGACCCACGCTCGGTACACCCGCTTTTTGAATTAAGGCCATCGCTTCGACAACTCGCGCATAGGCAACCGTTTTATCACCTCGTACATAGACCGGTTTTTTAGGATACAAGCGAATCTCTGCGGCAACCCTGACCAGTAATAACTCGGGATTTAGCGCCTTTTGGTTATCGCCACCGAGGTTGAGATAAAAATCCCCTTCACTATCGACTGTGACGACAAGCGGTTCATCTCCGGTATTTTTAACTGGATTGGCATCAACATTGGGCAATTCGACCTTAACGCCTTGAGTCAGCATTGGCGCAGTAACCATAAAGATGACCAGCAGTACCAACATAACGTCAATGTATGGCACAACATTGATCTCTCCCATCACTCTTCTGTGTTTGCGTGTTCTCGACATGAATTGCGCCTGTTAGCGGTTGTAAGCCTGGCGTTGAAGTAGCGTAGAAAACTCCTCTTTAAAGTTTTCATAACGATTCTCCAATCGTTCAAGATCGCTGGCAAAACGGTTATAGGCAATAACCGCAGGTATTGCAGCAAACAGACCCATTGCCGTCGCAACCAGCGCCTCGGAGATCCCCGGCGCAACCATCGAAAGTGTTGCATGTTGAGCTGAACCGAGTGCGCGGAATGAGTTCATAATTCCCCAAACCGTTCCAAACAGACCAACATATGGACTGGTTGATCCGACAGTGGCAAGAAATGAGAGTGATCGTTCCAGCCGCTCTGTTTCACGACTCAGAGCAACACGCATCGCTCTTTCGGCACCCTCAACAATCGACATCGGCTCAACACCATTCTGTTTACGAAGCCGCGCATACTCGCCGAAACCGGCAGCAAAGATCGCATTCAACCCAACGAGATCGTCACCCTTCTTGCTCACCTGTTTATAGAGATCAACAAGGTCAATGCCAGACCAGAATCGCCCTTCGAACACCTTTGCATCTTTATAAGCGTTCTTAAGGGTGTTCCATTTTTCAAAGATCATCGCCCATGAAATCAGTGAGATTAGCATTAACAGACTCATTACGAGCTTTACCAGCAGACTCGCTTCGCTGAATAACTCCCAAAGTGATAACTCATTACCCATATTTAACTATTCTCCATACGCTCTTTGATCTGTTCTGGAAATGGTGTCGGTCTAAAACGGTGTGCATCAATGGCAACAATCCTGATATCGGCTTCACATACAGTATCTTCCCCCCGAGTGACAACTTGATGAAAACTGACCGAACTCTTACCAGAACTCGAAATCGTTGAGTAGATATTCAACTCATCATTAAAACGCGCCGGACTTAGATATTCGATCGAGGCAGAACGTACCACAAACAATACTCCCCACTGTTCACGAATATGATCCTGCTCAAAGCCGAGGCTTCGCAGCCACTCTGTACGTGCTCGCTCCATGAACCCGAGATAATTGGCGTGATAAACAACGCCGCCACTATCTGTATCTTGGTAATAGACCCTTATTGGCCAATTGAATGAATGACTCATCCGCTAATCTCTTTATGTTGAAGCTGTTAAAAGCTATTTATTGTGGTGTCTGACCGGAAGAATTTAAAAAAGGTCACACCAATTATTCTTGATTAAATAGATCCATCTCTTTAAGACGACGATCAGACGCCTTCTGCGGAGGAGTCATTCCAAAATGAAGATATGCATTATTTGTTGCCATACGCCCCCTTGGTGTCCTCATTAAGAAACCCTGTTGGATTAAATAGGGCTCAAGCACATCTTCGATCGTGCCACGCTCTTCACCAATCGCTGCGGCAATATTATCCACCCCGACAGGACCTCCATCGAACTTCTGAATAATCGCCATTAATAGTTTGCGATCCGAAATATCAAAACCATGCGCATCGACATTGAGCATATCAAGCGCTTGTTCGGAGATTTCAGTGGTAATCAGACCATCACCCTTCACCTCGGCAAAGTCGCGCACCCGACGTAACAGGCGATTGGCAATACGAGGTGTGCCACGGGATCGGCGGGCTATCTCATGGGCACCTTCATGATCAATTTTGACACCAAGAATAGTCGCAGAGCGTGACACAATTGTTTGAAGCTCTTCGACGTTATAAAACTCAAGCCGTTGCACAATGCCAAAGCGATCACGAAGTGGCGAAGTCAGCATCCCGGCGCGAGTGGTGGCACCTACCAGTGTAAATGGTGGCAAATCAAGCTTTATTGAACGCGCCGCAGGACCGTCACCAATCATGATATCGATCTGATAATCCTCCATCGCCGGATAGAGCACCTCCTCCACCATTGGACTTAGACGGTGGATCTCATCCACAAAAAGCAGATCGTGAGGCTCAAGATTGGTCAGCAATGCAGCGAGATCGCCAGGACGCTCAAGAACCGGCCCTGAGGTCTGTCGAACATTGACCCCCATCTCATTTCCAATAATGTGTGCCAGTGTCGTCTTGCCGAGACCTGGAGGTCCGAACAGCAGAACATGATCAAGCGCCTCTTTTCGTTGCTGTGCCGCCTGGATGAAGATCCCCATCTGCTCCCGCACAGAGATCTGTCCAATATACTCATCAAGCGTTTGCGGGCGTATCGCCCGATCCTGAACAAGTTCATTTTCAACTGCATCCGCAGTAATCAGACGCTCGTTCTCTATCATCGTTTTATCGCCTGTTTTAATGACGCCTTAATAAGGGACTCGCTATCCATATCCTCACCATTCTCAACCGTGCTAACCAATCGACTGGCCTCTGGCGGCTTATAGCCAAGTGCGATTAACGCGCTAACAGCATCCTGATACGCATCTGTTGCAGCGGTGCTCGTTGAGGTACTGGTTTTAGTGACATCAAGTGATGATGGTTGCCAATCAGCTAGTCGATCCCGCATCTCGATCACTAGCCGTTCGGCGGTCTTTTTACCGATTCCTGGTAGCTTCACTAATGTGGCGGTATCGTTATCGAGTACTGATCGTGCAAATTCGTCACTACTAATGCCGGAAAGAATACCTAACGCCAGTTTCGCACCAACGCCATTGACCTTAATCAAGGTTCGAAACAGTGATCGCTCCTGCTGGCTTGCGAAACCATAGAGTAGTTGTGCATCTTCACGCACTACCATGTGGATTTGCAGAATAATTCGTTCACCAACTTCAGGAAGCTGATAAAAGGTGCTCATCGGTGCTTCAACTTCATATCCTACACCGTTGACATCGATCACCATAAACGGTGGATGTTTCTCTATAAGCTCACCATTGAGCCGACCGATCATCGATAACGTCCTCCACGAGAGCCATGTGCGACCTTAATTCGTTGCATTGTTTGTCCTATATGAAAATGGGTTAGCGCAACCGCAAGTGCATCTGCCGCATCTGCTTGTGGGTTACGATTTAAGCTCAGTAATGCACGTACCATATGTTGTATCTGCCCTTTATCGGCATTGCCTCGCCCGACGATCGACTTTTTGATCTCTGCCGGTGTGTATTCATGCACCGGAATATCATGAACCATTACTGCGACTATCGCAGCCCCTCTAGCCTGTCCTAATTTTAATGCCGAATCGGGATTCTTATGCATAAATACCCGCTCGATTGAGATCTCGGTTGGTTGAAATCGTTCAACCAGTTCACTAATACCCTCAAAGATCGATTTTAAGCGTATCGATAGCTCACCCACTGGAGTTTTTATTGTGCCGCATTCGACAAAACTGCTCTTGGAATCGAGAGTGTCGATGATGCCATAGCCCGTCATGCGTGATCCGGGGTCTATCCCGAGAATTCTTGCCATAAGTGTGGTTGATTAACCTAGCTGAGCCATTACTTCATCGCTGAAGTCGGCATTGTTGTAGACATTCTGAACATCATCAAGATCTTCAAGGCGATCAACCAGTCGCATCACCTTCTCGGCATCCTCAAGCTCAAGGTCGACGGTTGTTGAGGGTTGCATTGTAATTTCAGCAACCTCTGGTACTAGTCCGGCTGCAACCATCGCCTCTTTCACTTCAGTAAAATCTTCAGGCGAGGTCGTAACGTCAATGGTGCCATCCTCATTTTCTGTGACATCCTCTGCACCCGCCTCAAGTGCTGCCTCCATAATGGCATCCTCATCGCTCCCTGCCGGATAGGTCAATATACCGATTTTGCTGAAGAGGTAGGAGACAGAGCCATCTGTTCCAAGATTGCCATTTGCCTTGGTAAAGGCGTGCCGTACTTCTGCAACGGTTCGATTACGATTATCAGTCAGACATTCGACCATAACAGCAACACCGGCTGGCCCATAGCCTTCATAGCGCACCTCATCGTAGCTCTCTCCGTCCATATCACCTGAGCCACGTTTAATCGCACGGTCAATGGTGTCACGGGTCATATTGGAGCTTAATGCCTTGCTGACCGCATCTCGAAGTCTGGGATTAGTTGATTGATCTGAGCCACCAATCTTTGCTGCAACAGTGATTTCGCGAATTAGTTTTGTAAAGATCTTTCCGCGTTTAGCGTCCTGGGCGGCTTTACGATGTTTGATGTTTGCCCATTTACTATGCCCTGCCATGAAACCCTCTCGTTATCCAGAACTGAACCGATACGGCATTGTATCATTCTGACTGAATAATGCAGTCGCCATATTCTGAAAAACCGAGAGTTCTATATGAAGGAAATCGTGAATAAACCTATTGAGGACTTTTCAAAGTTGTCAGGTCTTAAAAAAGTATTTTGTCACTTGCCACAAAACCAACAACAGGGCTCCGTTGATTGTGGAAACAGTTCCAGATATTACTGAAATATCTAGCTTAATAAAGTCCCTGAACTACTCAGCTCCTAAGAGAAGCTCAAGCGGGGTTGCTGTAATGCCGTATGGTTTAACGATATTTCCATCATCATCAAATAGTAAAACCTTCTTGCCGTGCTCCCATGCATCATTCGCAAGATTCTGAAGCTGCGTTTGATGACTCAACATCGAAGGTTTTCCTGAGGCCGCTGTCGGTTCACTATAGATATCACTTATATCCATGACAGATTTGACCTCAAATTGACTTCCGATTTTCTCAGCAACATGTAGGTTATTTGATGAATCTTGAGTAATACAATTCCTACACGACGTAAAATCAGTATCTGATGAGATATTGGTGATTGAAGGGTTATTAACAGCCATCGCAGCAATGATAGGGGGGAAACAAAAGACTATGCCAAGCCACACGATGACGTACCATCTAAAACGATTGTTATCTGACTCCATTCGATTACCCCTTTTAATCTTGAATATAAATAACGCTCATATTCTCGTTATAAATAGAGCATAGTTCTGAGACATGGTTCTGAAAAATAGATAATATTTATCAGATTTTTTCAGAATCAGAAAAACTAACCTTTTTGCCGTAAAAGCAGGCCAAAAACTCAGGAGTGAATGAGAGATGAAAGCAAGTCTAAAACCCGGGATCACTCATCAGGTAAAGCTTAAACTACCACCAACAAAGATGGTTCCGAGCCTCTATCCTGAATCGGAGGCGTTTCAGCAGATGCCGGAGGTTTTTGCCACTGGATACATGGTCGGGTTTCTGGAATGGGCTGCTCTTGAAGCAGTGATACCGCATATTGACTGGCCTGATGAGCAAACCGTCGGCACCCATGTTAATGTTTCTCATATTGCAGCAACCCCTGCTGGAATGGAGGTCACCGCCACGGCTGAGTTGATAGAGGTCGATGGTCGCCGACTGGTATTTAAGGTCTCAGCCCATGATGGAGTGGATCTGATTAGCGAAGGAACGCATGAGCGATTTGTGATTAATAAAGCGAAGTTTGATCAGAAATTGATCGAAAAGCGATCCCATAACGGTTAACCGCTATGCGACCCGATTGTACTCCTGCTCTTTTATCAATGCGTTGATAGCAGAGACCACCTCGCGGCAGATACGGCGATCATCATCAGGATTTGAGGGATCTTTTCCCGGCACATTAGAGACCTGTATACCACGCTCTTTAGCAGCTTCCAGATCGATATGATCGGTTGAATCCCCAGCGGCAACGATCATCCGCACCTTAAAGGCCTTATTGAGCATCTCACGGGTGATTGGTGCTCTGGCGGAGACGATCACATCACTGCGCCAGATATGCTTCTCCTCCTCACCCTCCGGGATCTGCGGATATTGCGCCCAGCCATACTTCTTCAGATTCAGCATCGGAAAATCAGCTTCGCCCGCAAGGTTGGCCGCATCAATGACAACTACATTCATATTCTCTCCGTTGGTTGGATGTTAAATATATGATACCTATTCTAATTTTGATGTCCGGGCTTTACCAGAACGATAAAGATTACAGAAGCCAATAGCGAGCATGAGAACATCACTGCGGTCATTGGGATCGGTGTGCCGTTATGAAGAATGCTGACCGAGGAGATTGCCAGTGCTGCAATAATAAAGCGCATCGTTCCAAACAGTGCGGAGGCGTAACCAGCAAAGGCTCCAAATGGTGTCAGTGCCGCAGCCATTGTGTTAGCTGCCAGCAAACCAACCACCCCAGTACAGAAGATCACCAGCACTACAATACTCCATAGCCCACCAAACCCTGTAAGCGCTACGAGGAATAACAGTGCTGTTGCGATGATCTGAATGCGCAGTCCGATACTGACCAGTGGGTTAATCCCAATCTTTTTGACTTTACGGCTATTTATCCAGTTCAGAGCGATCGTCATGATTACATTCGCGCCGAATAGCAGACCATAGTGTTCTGGTGAGACGCCATAATAGTCGATATAGACAAACGGCGAGCCGGCAATAAATGCAAACATGGCTCCGAAGGCAAAGGAGGAACTCAGCACATATCCCATCGATTCACGGTGGGTGAATATCTCTTTGCTATTTTGCATCATTCGACGAATTGAGATCTGCTGACGCTGTTCGACCAGCAATGTCTCATCAAGCTTCAGCCATGCCCAGATAAATATCAGCACCCCAAACAATCCCATAAACCAGAACAGTGATTGCCATGACCACAAAAGCAGAAACCAGCCCCCCATTAATGGCGCAATCAGTGGTGTCATCACCATCACCATCATCACCAGCGACATCACGCGAGCAGCATCACGACCCGTATAATGATCTCGAACAATCGCAACCACCACCACGGCCGCAGCACCACCACCCAAAGCCTGTAGAAGTCGCATAAACTGCAACATCTCCACCGTGGTTGCCGTTGTACAGACAATACTGATAATGGAGTAGAGGAAAATACCACTTAGTAATACCGGCTTACGTCCAAAACGATCAGATAGAGGGCCATATACAAGCTGACAGAGCGCAAATCCAATCATAAAGACAGCCAGTGTCTGCTGCACTCTGTCGATGGAGGTCTGCATACTCTCTGCGATGAGAGGTAACGCTGGCAGATAGAGATCAATCGCTAAAGGCCCAATCGCAACTGCCATCCCTAACAACAGTATCGATGAAACGGGGGGTGTTTCGTTGTGTGACTCCATGGTTATCCCTTAGTGGCTCATGGCGAAAAGGGGGAACTCTACCGACTGGCAGTGACAGAGGCAACTATTTACAGATCACAACATTATCGCGCATGTTAATCCTAGAGCCTGTTTAAGCCACATAAAAAAAGCACCTCCTTGTGCTGGGGTAAAAACCTCTAAAGATCTCTGACACATCGAACCATATTGTCGATCCTTAGCACATCGCCTTGAGGCCCATGATAGTAGAATGTACCGTAGCCAATATTTGCGCTGCCAGCTCCAGCAACACTGCTGACATCCACCTTATCGTTACTACGTTGTGCACCCGCACCGTGAACATCATCCATATCCAAGCTACTACTGCCGAGGGTGTAATAACCCAATGCCCGGCCAAATGATACATAGGCGCCGTTGTCACCATAGCCATTGCTGTTGGCGTGAGTTGTTGATGACCAGTAATACCCCCAGTCAGTAAGACCCTCCTCATTGGTAAAGGATGTGGTGTTAAATAGGGGATCTATTGCCGCGCTTGAGGTGAAGTCCGGTGAGCGTGAGTAATCAACGATACTTTGAAGCTCCTTAACATTCGGTAGACGCCAGTCGTTATACCCTGCTGTTGATGCCGTTTCACAAGTTAAAAGTGCATCATCATAATCGACCGATTGACTATCATCCTGTTGCCACATCAGCCCTGTCGCCTGATCACTGATGGTGCCATCATTGTTATCGCTGTACAGGTTTAATCCATAGTCCTCATTCCCGCTGACACAGAGCACATAAAAATCTTTATTGCTGTATGGATACCCCTTGATGCGTCCATCGACAAAATTGACACCAAACATGGTCGCGTTTCCACCCATGGTTGTGGATGTGTAGATGGTCGTAGTGGCGTACTGCCCATCAATTATTCGCTCTCCCGCATCCTGATCTCCAAAAGCGCGTTCAAAGCTGCTATCTATAAACAGTTTCAAACCAGTAGTATCTGTTCCGGTATAACTGCTCGGGTCTTCACCTGAAAACAGGATTAATGAATAGAGCTCCTTAATTGAGGGTAAACGCCAGACATAACCATCCGTTGAGAGATTGCTACAGTAGGTCGCTGCACTACTTTGCGACATTTTGTCTGATACATTTATGACACTATCGCTATTGGTATCTGCGGACTGCGTCCACACAAGCCCCGTCACATTATCGGTAACACTTTGACCGCTGGTACTGGTTGTATAGCTCGGTTGATTCCCGGAATAGTCTGCGTCATAACCTGTTCCTGTACAGGCAACAGTAACTCCTGTCATTGAGTCATAACAAAGACTCTGGTTGGTATCAACAATCCGGTATCCGTTGACAACGCCATAAATTGACGTGGTTTGTTGCTGGCTTTCATTTGTCGATGTGTCTGTTGAAGAGCCAGCATTTAATGAATCCTCAAACCTTTCGCATCCGAATGTTGAGATAACAACCATTAATAATAGAAGTCGTTGTAGGTTTTTACGTTTCATCTAATGGTCTCCTTAATAACAGTTAATGTCCGTTTACAATCGGAGTATTAATGGTGATGTCCTCATAAAAACCATCCGATACATTATTGAGCACCTGAAAATATCTATCCGTGATGTCACCGCCCATATCAAAGGAGCTTTCAACTTTACGCTGAAGCCCTGTTACTGATTTCAGGAATACCTTCAGTTGCTCTCTGCTTAATTCCGATAACATCGAGCAGATCACGGATACGCCTTCATCACCGACAACATGTTGTACAGGTGCTGGCACAAGTTTCTCTTTATTCATCTCTATCACTCTCAACATTTTTTTATCCCCCATGACGAAACCCTGAATTTTTATTAAGTGGGATAATTTCCCACCCTTTGAATAAAATATATGTGGTATTTATTCCCACGTCAAGCTAAACTTTGGATAAAGTGACAAAAAAGGCAAAACAGTTCACACAAATGAATCAGAACACTGACAGAGAAAATATCTTTCTTAACGCTGCACGAAGAATCCTGCGGGCGCTGGTGCGTTTGTTTGTTCGTCAGGGGATCTCATACACACAACTGCTCGAATTATTAAAAGAGCTCTATGTCAAAGAGGTCGAGCAAGCGCTTGTTCGTAATGGTGAGCGCTGTACTCAAAGTCGAATCAGCATCATCAGTGGAGTGCATCGAAAAGATGTTAAACGCTTACTCGAAATGGACGATGGCACAACACGCCCACCGAAAAAGGTCTCGATAACCTCTCGTCTATTAAGTGTGTGGAGTGGCGACCCTGCCTATACCGATGATGATGGGAATCCTCGCCCTCTCCCACGCACAGATGAAAACAGTGGTATCAGCTTCGACCAGTTGGTTAGCAATGAGATTAGCGATGTGCGTCCACGGGCTATTCTGGATGAGTGGGTTCAGCGTGAACTTGTTGAGATTGATGAGAATGGGTTAATTCACTTAAAGCTTGAGTCGACCTTCCCGGCAAAAGATATGGAGGAGAAGCTCCACTATCTTGGGAAAAATACTTCGGATCATATTGCAGCCTGCGATCACAACATTCACCAAACTGGTCCCAGCTACCCGGAACGCTCTGTGTTCTTTGATGGCCTATCCTCCGACTCTGTCGATAAACTTCAACAAAGCGCGTCGAATTGGGCACAAAAATCTCTCCGTGCACTCAATGCTGAGGCATTAGATTTGGCGAAAAAGGATGATGAAACCGACAACCATTGTGAGCGGTTCACATTCGGGGTCTACTTCTATCGTGAAGATGAGAGTGATGAAACCAAATAGACAACTCTTTGCTATTTCAATCGCGACCATTTTTGCGCTGATACTGTTTGGTTTATCACTAAGCATCGCTGACGATGGCGAACGTGGCTTTGGCGGCACAGGCAAACAACAAGAGATATTTCTTAATGACCAGACCAAAGAGAGAGGTCTTGGCGGAACAGGTAAACAAGACGATTACCTTAATAACCAGATGGGCGAAAGAGGTCTCGGCGGCACGGGAAAACAGTTAGAAACCATTGCACAGAAGCTGTTCGATTCCGAACGTGGACTTGGTGGCACTGGTATTATCGGCACCATCACCAAGTTTGGCAGTATCTGGGTCAATGGCATTGAGATCGAGTTAAACGAAGATACTGAGATCACTCAGGATCACACTCCGGCAAATGAGACCTCGTTACGAATCGGTCAGCAGGTAGAAGTTGTTGTTCAAAAAGATGGTGAAAAGGTCTTCGCTCAAAATGTCGCGATAGAACATCAGCTAATCGCACCCGTGGAAGAGGTTAATCATCAGCAGCACCAGATAAAGACCTTAGGGCAGGAGATAATTCTTGCTGACAACGCACCAGGTGTGTGGCCGACAGTTGCACCAGGAGATACCATTCGTGTCAGTGGCTACCGAAATGAGAACGATCAGATTGTAGCTACTGATATTGCTGTTGATACGCATCAAAACCAGTGGTTATTACAGGGAACGGTCACAGAGCGAGGGAATCAGCCCTACATCGGAGAACTATCATTACAGAATAAAGGTATCGATGTTTCGGTTGGCGATAATGTCATCTTAAGAGGCGAACTATCTGATGGTTCACTGCGTATCTCCGACTATCAGGTGAAGCCTGAGCTACCGTTTAATGGCAGAGTCGAGCATATCTATGTAGAGGGTACGATTTCACCTCAAAGAAAGCAGTTCAGGTTTGCTAACGGTCACATTCGTGCTCAAAACTTGTCTGCTGTTTCAGAATCATCCCAACGCGGTTTTGCGCTTATTTCCATTCATCGCAATGGTGTTGAGTTAAATCACTTCACCCCTGAAACGATGTTATTACTCGAGAAGATGCAGAATCCTGATGGTCAACCTGTAGAGCGCCAGATAAGAAATCAAAACGCACCGGCAAGACATTTAGGAGCCCGTCCTCGCCATGATATGGAGCGCCCTCACCGGCCACCGATCCACATGGCACCACCGCCACTTCAAACAACGCCACCAAGACCATCTGGTGGTGGTTTACTTCCTCCACCACCCCCTCCTCCGCTATAAACCGGGGGTTGTTTGTTAACGTATGAAATCATTAATTAAGATTCTTCTGCTGGTTTTGTTCTTGTGCAGTACACAATCAAATGCAGAGATTGTTCTTGGAACCGGCTATGACTGGAGCGAGGGGAGTTACGGATCACCGTCGACAACAACGATGGTCTACTCACCGTTCTCTATAAAATACCTCGGCTCCGAATGGAATATGAAGATCACGATCCCTTATATTTCAATGACTGGCCCTTCAGCAACGGTTGATGGGAGTGGCAATATTATCTCCGCAACTGGTTCTATCACCACAACCAAAGGCTTGGGCGATGTTGTTACACAATACTCCTATCAATTCCCAGGGCTAGGCAACAATCAACAGCACTACATCGATGGCACCATCAAGTTAAAGTTACCTACTGCAAAGAGCTCAGAGCATCTCGGAACCGGAAAGGCCGATCTCTCTGTTCAGTTGGACTACTATTACGCCGACAAGAGATTTATGCCGTTTATGACGATAGGTTATAAAAAGTTTGGACAACCAACCGGATACTCTTTAAATCCGATATGGTTTGTCTCCGCCGGTGGACAAATGAGTAGCGGAAACAATCGTGCTATAGGTGCTCTTTGTGACTACCAACAACCAAGCACCTCGAGTTCAACAAACAAGCTAGAGCTTATGGGCTATATATCCATAAACCTTACAAAAAAATGGAGCTCGTCGCTCTATTATGTCAAAGGTATGACTGACAGCAGTGTCGATAATGAGGCTGGATTTACGCTGAGTGTAAAGATGTAAGGCGTAATGGCATTACACCGAGGTTCAACTACTCAACCTTGATATAGGCAAAGCCTTTATGCTGTAAAGCGGCAACCTCAACAACCCCAGATGGAACAGTTACCACACCCTCATATAACTTGTCCGGATCAAGCTTGATCTGTGAACGGGTAAGATCACACAACTCCAGCTTAACCCCTTTAACATTATTAAGTGACGTCAGACGACCCTTAAGATTATCTCTTCGTTCAGATAGCGCTTGATCCTCTTCAAAGGGGGTGCCGTTTAACTTGTCGTCGGTTACAAAGCGAATACCATGAGCCACAAATACAATGCGTACATCGGAGTCGATCATCTCGTTTTCGTAATAATTCACCATGTTATTGATGCTGGTAAGCATCGCACTAAAACGACGTGGATCGGCAAAATCGGCGTGGTAGACCACACGCATCACCCCGTCATCCTCAGCAGCATTTGAGAGTGGTGGCAATAGCAAAAAAAACAGTGATAGCAGGACAGATAACCGTTTGATAATTCGCATGATTCATCTCCTTCGATTAGAGATTTAACCTTGCACTGAATAATCAAGGGTCACAATTAGGGAATTCCCTGATTTGGGTTAGGGAATGGGGTAAAAAAGAGTTCGGGCTTAAGTGCGATTTAGCGGTAACGACGTCACCTTGGTTGATGACGCATCAATGCCCTTGATCTTTGCCGTGCCCTGTTTTTGTACCTCATCAATGCGGATCACCGATTGAATGGGGAGGTGAAAACGGTTAACCCCTTCAAACTCAGTTTTAAGCTTCTCCTCCGCCGGATCGACCAATAGCGAACTGTTTTCACCAAAAACCGGGTCAATCACATCGACAAAACCGAAAAGATCTCCCTGTGTGACCTTTTTTGCATAAAGCACATAGACTTTATCGTGATTGATAAAGGTGATCCGAAAAAGCGGCGCTTTAGCCATTAAGCGGAAACCTCAAGCATACGTTCCAGCGCTGTTCTGGCTTCGGCTTTCTCATCCTCTGCAACAGAGATCTGATTCACCACATTTCCTGCAACGAGGTTTTCCAATGTCCAACAAAGGTGTTGTGGATCGATACGAAACATTGTTGAGCACATGCAAACCGTCGGTGACATAAAGTGAATACGCTTGCCATCATCCTTAAACATATTGTGCAAACGGTTAACAAGATTCAGCTCGGTTCCAACCAGCCAGCGTGTTCCCGGCTCTGAATCCGCTATTGCCTTAATGATATATTCGGTCGAACCGATATCATCCGATTTCTGACACACCTCAAACGAGGACTCAGGGTGAGAGATCACCTTAGCATCAGGGTATTTCGCTTTAAACTGATCAATATGTTCCGGCAAAAACATCTGATGTACTGAACAAAAGCCTTTCCAAAGGATGATCTTCGCCTTTTTGATTGCATCAGGACTCAAGCCACCCATCGGTTTTTCATAATCCCAAACCACCATCTCATCAAGTGGAATACCCATGCTATAGCCGGTATTACGCCCCAAATGTTGATCCGGGAAGAATAGAATCTTTTCACGCTGGGAGAAGGACCAGTCGAGCACCTTGCCCGCATTGGATGAGGTACAGACAATACCGCCATGACGACCACAAAAGGCCTTTAAATCTGCCGCCGAGTTGATATAGGTTACAGGCGTTACCGTTTCGTCGGGGTCGATAACCGTGGAAAGCTCTTTCCAGGCGCGCTCAACATTCACCAGATTAGCCATATCCGCCATCGAACAACCTGCCCCCATATCAGGGATGATTGAGATCTGATCTGGGCGGGAGAGAATATCTGCCACTTCTGCCATAAAGTGAACACCGCAAAAAACGATATATTCAGCTTTTGATTCAGCCGCCTGACGCGATAGTTTTAACGAATCACCGGAAAAATCAGCATGGGCAAACACCTCATCACGTTGATAGTGATGACCTAAAATAACCAAGCGCTCACCAAGAGTCGCCTTTGCCTTGGCAATGCGCTGATTACACTCATCATCACTCAGCGAGGCATACTCCTGAATAGTTAAGGGTGTTGCCATCACTACTTTGTCTCTTTTGCAGGCTTCGCAATCCGTATCCCGACCTCAACCAACTGTTCGGGTGATACTGAGGCAGGTGCTTCAGTCATCAGGCACGAGGCCGCCTGAGTTTTAGGAAATGCCATCACATCACGAATTGATTTGGCACCGGTCATTAACATCACCAGACGATCCAGACCAAAGGCCAGGCCGCCATGAGGTGGTGCACCATATTTCAGCGCATCCAGCAGGAAGCCAAACTTGCTTTGTGCCTCTTCATCAGAGATCCCCAATGCCCGGAAAACCTTCTCCTGAATCTCTGGTTGGTAGATACGGATTGAGCCACCACCTATCTCACTTCCGTTTAACACCATATCGTAGGCACGGGACATACAGTTTTCGGGGTCGGTTTCGAGCTTTTCGATATCCTCATCAACTGGTGCAGTAAAGGGATGGTGCAGCGATGTCCAGCGATTGCTCTTTTCATCACGCTCGAACATCGGGAAGTCAACAACCCATAGTGGTCGCCAACCATGTTCAACCAGACCACGATCATGTCCTAGTTTCTCACGCAGTGCGCCAAGGGCATCATTCACAATCTTCGATTTATCAGCACCGAAGAAGACCAAATCGCCATCCTCTGCGCCTACACGTTGCATAATGGAGGCGATCACATCATCATGCAGGAATTTCAGGATTGGTGATTGTAATCCATCGCGACCTTGCGCCAGTTCATTAACCTTTATATACGCCAATCCACGAGCGCCATAGATGCCAACAAACTTGGTGTAGTCATCAATCTCTTTACGTGTGAGTTCACACCCTTTGGGCAGACGCAGCGCCGCTACTCTCGATCCCTCATCATTTGCTGGACCAGAGAAGACTTTAAACTCAACGCTCGCCATTAAATCCGAAACCTCAACCAGTTCCAGATCAATCCGCATATCGGGCTTATCCGAGCCAAAACGACTCATTGCTTCAGCATAAGAGATGCGTGGAAATGGATTGGGCAGTTGTTCTTCAAGCACATGGGCAAAGAGATCACGAATCATCCCTTCGGTGATCCCCATGATCTGCTCCTCGTCCAGGAACGAGGTTTCAATATCAATTTGTGTAAATTCAGGCTGACGATCAGCACGCAGATCCTCATCGCGGAAACAACGAACAATCTGATAATAACGGTCAACACCAGCAACCATTAAGAGCTGCTTAAAGATTTGTGGCGACTGAGGCAAGGCAAAGAAACTTCCGGGATGTGTACGACTCGGCACCAGATAATCACGTGCTCCTTCAGGCGTCGCTTTGGTTAACATCGGCGTTTCGACATCTAAAAAGCCGTTATCATCGAGATAGTTACGGATCGCACTGGTAATCTTTGAGCGCAGGCGCAGACGATTCAACATCTGCGGGCGACGTATATCAACGTAGCGATATTTAAGACGATGCTCTTCGCCAACATCCTCATCATCTATATCAAGCATAAATGGCGGTGTTTCTGAACGATTAAGAATCGTTAACTCTTTACCCAGCACTTCAACCATACCGGTAGGAAGGTTGGGGTTCTCAGTACCAGCGGGACGAAGACGCACTTTGCCTTTGACATGTAAAACAAATTCATTACGCACACGCTCAGCAGTAGCAAAAACATCGGGAAGATCCGGATCAAAAACAACCTGAGCCAAACCCTCACGATCACGTAGATCGATAAAGATAACACCACCATGATCACGGCGACGATGCACCCAACCTGAAAGCTCGACCTCCTGGTCGATCATGGACTCATTTAACTGACCACAGTAGTGGCTACGCATATTCATTTCCTGCTGCTGTTCGGTAAAAGCGGGAATGTTACGGATCAGAGCGCCTTGACGCAACTGGTGAGAGGTAAAAGGTGATGAAAACTAAGCGAAAATCGCTCTTTTTGTCATCCAATTGATGGGTTTTCGTTGTATTTCATCTACAGCACCCTATTATTCACACACCTCGAATACAATTAGTCGGCCATGACAAATAGAAGAATCTACACTGAAGCCCCAGAAGAGCAGCGGAACGATCTGCGTACTATCAAATCCCTGCTACCATTTTTATGGAATTACCGTGGGCGTGCCGGACTGGCGCTGCTTTTTCTGATTTCATCAAAAATCGCACTGGTCGGAATTCCACTTGCGCTTAAAGCACTGGTTGATTATCTCGACCATCCGCAGACTCAGCAACTCGCACTCCCAATCGTCTTACTCTGCGCCTATGGCCTGTTACGTCTTGGTGGTTCAATCTTTAACGAGTTAAGAGATATTGTATTTGCCAAAGTCAGACACGGCACCATGCGGCAACTCTCACTCAACGCACTGGCACAACTGCATCAACTCTCTTTACGCTATCACCTTGAACGCAAGACCGGCGCGCTTTCCCGGGATATGGAACGAGGAACCCGTAGCGCCTCCTCACTTTTGAACTACATGGTTTTCAGTATTCTGCCGACGCTGATTGAGTTGAGTCTGGTGGTCATTATCCTGTTGAGTAACTATTCTGCCTGGTTTGCCGCCATTACGGCCGGGACTGTTGTGCTCTATATCTTCACCACCTTCAAGATCACCGCATGGCGCATGAAATTTCGCCACCGAATGAATGCAGAGGATTCTGCGGCCAACTCAATAGCCATTGACAGCCTGATTAATTACGAAACGGTTAAATATTTTAATAACGAAACCTACGAACATAACCGATATAGCACCACCCTTAGATCCTGGGAAGACGCTGCGGTTAAATCTCAGACATCCATGTCCGGACTCAATATGGCTCAGGGGTCACTCATTGCTATTGGCGTCACGATTGTTATGTTTATGGCGACAAATGAGGTGATCGCCGGAACCATGACACTTGGTGATCTGGTTTTGGTGAATGCCTTTATGCTTCAGGTATTTATTCCCCTGAATTTTCTGGGTGTGGTTTACAGTCAGGTTAAGCATGCGCTTTCAGATATGGATCAGATGTTTAAATTACTTGATAAAAACCCGGAGATTGCCGATACCCCGGATGCTAAACCGCTGAATATCACTGAAGGCAATATCGCCTTTAATCAGGTTCACTTTGCCTATAATAGCGATCGACCGATATTAAAGGGGATCTCATTTACGATCCCTGCCGGGAAGAAACTCGCGATTGTCGGCTCAAGTGGATCTGGCAAATCGACCATCGCCCGACTGCTTTTTCGATTTTACGATGTTGAAAGCGGCACGATTACCATTGATGGACAGGATATTCGGGATGTTACTCAATCGAGCCTTCGAGGATCGATTGCGATGGTACCTCAGGACACCGTCCTATTTAACGATACCATTGGCTATAACATCGCTTATGGACGCACTGAAGCAACAGAGTCGGAGATTGTTACTGCGGCACAAATGGCGAATATTCATAGTTTTATCGAGGCATTACCACAGGGTTACGATACCGTGGTCGGCGAGCGTGGATTAAAGCTATCTGGTGGTGAAAAACAGCGCATTGCTATTGCACGGGCAATCCTTAAACGCCCCCATATTCTGATCTTTGATGAAGCGACATCATCACTCGATTCAAAGTCAGAACAGGCCATTCTTGACTCATTAAAGACCCTTGCTAAACACCATACAACCTTGGTTATCGCACATCGTTTATCAACGATTGTGGATGCGGATCAGATCCTGGTGATGGAACAGGGCGAGATTATCGAATTGGGTCAACACACTGAGCTACTTCATAAAAATGGGCACTACGCCAAAATGTGGGCACTACAACAACGTGAAGAGAACAGGATTGAATCTGAGAGCGCGTCTGATTAAGTAACAAAACACCACATTCAGATGAAATGCGGGCGTGATGAGGGAGCATGAATGCACGAATTCCACGACCGAACCAGATAAAGGAGTGAATGACGCCTAGCCCTGACGCTTCTTGGGTAAAAAAACCTTTATATCACCATTATCAAAAACGATGACTCACCCTGTTTTTTTTTGACTTATCATGACGTCAGTTTAATATGAAGTATATAAAAATAGTCGGATAACCCTAGTTGTTCACGGTTAATCGACTTAACAATAACAAAGATGCTCTGATTTGGTCGCTATTGTGAAGCGTATGTGTGGCGCAAACATCGACAACTGATTGATAATAAAAACGTAATTGCATTGCACACTTACAAAGACGGATTTTTCTGACGATAACAGAGCCACTTACAATCCTTCTAAGGGAATAATGATGAGGAAAATAGTAGAGTCACGGGTATTTTCTGTAGCTATTATTGCTACGTTGATATTCTTCTCACCATACAGTTTTGCCGCTCACGAGAATGACGATCAAAAAGCCGTCATCAGAATTGCTGTGCTCGCCTATAAGGGCAAAGCAGCCGCCGTTGAGAGCTGGCAGGCTCACATTAACTTTCTTAATGAGCGTCTTCCAAAATATGAGTTTCAACTAGTTCCTCTGAGCTACACAAACGATGAACTCAATAATGCCGTTCGAAACCATGATGTCGATTTTGTTATTACAAACCCAGGAAACTACATCGAGCTAGAGCTAGAGGGGCATATTGCCCACATGGCGACTCGTCGAATGCGGGGACCTGCGGGAATACTGAGTAACTTCGGAGGAACCGCGATTACTCAACCGAATCGGGATGATATTACTCGGTACGATGATCTTGATGGCAAAACCATTCTTATACCCTCAAAATCCAGCCTGGGCGGTTGGTATGTACATCTACGAGAAGCTCTGGAACAAGGGATAGATCTGCAAAAAAGAGCTGAGATTGTCCAGTTAAACGAGCATCAGGAGGTCGTAAAAGCCATTATCAGAGGTGAGGGCGATGTCGGTTTTATCCGTTCTGATTTACTGGAACAGATGGCGGAAAAAGGTGAGATCAATATAAAGGACATCAGGGTTGTAAACCAAATCACACGTCCAGACTTTCCATACCTGCTAAGCACACGACTCTACCCTGAATGGCCATTCTCTATGGTGCATGGAACACCCAACAACATGGCGGTTGAGGTTTTAAGAGCGCTACTTGAGATTAACCCTCAAAGTAGAGCCGCACAAAATGCAGGCATCTATGACTGGACGATCTCCAGTGACTACCGGATGATTGATGAGCTGTTATTCAAGATAGGCCTGGGGCCTTATGCAAACATAAAACTCTCGACCAAGGAAATGATAAAACACTATTGGGTCGAGCATTCATTATCGATATTTACAATCTTCATAATCATCATACTAAGCCTGACGAGGTTTGTTTTTGTTAACCACCGCCTCGTCCGCGAGATATCACGTCGAAGACATGCCGAGCAGGATCTGCGCCGAACAGCCAGTGTATTTGAGAACGCAAATGAGGGCATTGTTATCACCGATCCCTCAGCAATCATTATTGATGTGAATAAGGCTTTTACAACGATTACCGGATATAAGCGTGAAGAGATCATTGGAGAAAACCCAAGCATCCTTAACTCTCACAAGCAGGATGCAAGTTTTTATGAAGATATGTGGACAAAGCTACAAACCCACGGAGTCTGGAAGGGAGAAATCTGGAACCGTAAAAAGAGTGGCGAGATCTATGCCGAGCTACTCACCATATCCGCAGTTTATGCCCCTGATGGAACGATTGAACACTATGTTGGGATCTTCTTTGATATCACGAATATTAAAGAGCAGGAGTCACTCCTCCACCATCTGGCACACCATGATGCGCTAACCAAGCTTCCTAACCGCATCCTGTTTTATGATCGCCTGGAACAGAGCCTTGCCAGAACCAAACGCCAGAAGGATCTGCTTGCAATCGCCTATCTTGATCTTGATGGATTTAAACCCGTTAACGATTCACTCGGTCATGAAGCAGGCGACAAGCTGCTGATTGATATTTCAAGGCGTTTAAAACTGTCGATTAGAGAGGATGATACTGTCGCACGCATTGGCGGAGATGAATTTGCAGTGCTACTTGCCTCAATAACTACCTTTGAGGAGTGTGAGCTCGCAGTTGAACGTATCTTACGGCAGATTAATATTCCATTTACCATTGGCGAAAATGAGATCAATATCTCTGCCAGTATCGGGATCACCATCTTCCCGCTTGATGACTCAACACCTGACATATTATTACGTCATGCCGACCAAGCGATGTATATCGCCAAACAATCCGGGCGTAATCAGTACTATCTCTACAATACCATTTTGGACAATATGTCTGATGGAATCTCCCAACAACTTGAGAAAGTCAGGCTGGGATTAAAAGAGAATGAATTTGCACTCTATTACCAACCAATCATCGATCTTAACAACCATCAAATCGCAGGTTTCGAGATACTGATACGCTGGCACCACCCGAAGAAAGGATTACTGTTGCCCTCGGCATTTATCAATGAGATCTCGAAAAGTGATCTTACGATTGAGTTTGAAGGTTGGATTATTGAGCAGTCATTTAAACAGCTATCGCAGTGGAATGACCAGAATCTATATACCAATCTCTATATCAATCTTTCATCCAGATATTTGCTGCATAATCATCTGATTGAGTTTATCAAGGAGATGCTCAGAAAGTATCCACGAGTCAACGCACAGCAAATCAGATTCGAAATAGTTGAGGATGTGACTTTGGAAGATCACCCCAAGGTCAGAACAATCATCGAAGAGCTAAACCTGTTGAACATACCTACAATTCTTGATGATTTTGGTACCGGCTACTCCTCGATCACCTATGTAAAATCGATACCGGTTCATACCATTAAGATCGAGCAGCAGATCGTTCAAGGTATGATGGAGAGTGATTACAACTACTCACTTGTCGATGGCATTATCGGTCTGGCAAACGCATACCACTACAACGTGATCGCAGAGGGCGCAGAAAGTATGGAGCACTGCGCCATCTTGAAAAGCATGGGTTGTAATCTGGTTCAGGGTTATGGCATTTCTGAGCCACTACATCAATCTGATGTTCTCTCTTGGGTCTCTGATTTTGAGAATAACTTTAAATGGGAAGACCAACTCCCGTCAGAGTGGAGAACCATTGATGCGCCTCTACTTCTTATTCAACAAAACCATGTGAAATGGATTAATCAGTTACTGAATTACCTCTCCGACGCGGTTGAATCATCGTCGATTATTCCTGCCATTAATCATAAACAGTGCTTTTTTGGTCGCTGGTTCTACTCACATGGCATGAAAAAATACCAAGAGGTTCCAGAGTTTATGGCTCTTGAGCCGGTTCATCATCAGATTCACAATCAAGCACGACTTCTGCTTTCACTTAAAAAAGAGGGACGCGTGAGCGAGATGCAGCGTGAGATAGAAAACCTTCTCAAGCTAAAGGAGCAGTTGCTCTCATCAGTCGACACACTGCTTAAAGCCATCAAAAAGAACCACAGTAATAACAGCACCAAAACGCTATAATAGCGCCACGTGTTCATCAGGGTCATTGGCGTGAATCAGAAAAACAGCATCCTCATAACCGGTTGTTCCAGCGGTATTGGTTACTGCCTGGCACATGGATTAAAGCAACGTGGTTATCGTGTGTTTGCCACCGCTCGTAAAACTGTGGATGTAGAGAAGTTACGCTCCGAAGGGTTTGAAAGCTTCCGGCTAGATCTTGCAGATACCGAAACCATCCTCCAATGTATTAACGATGTGTTATCACTCACTGGCGGCACCCTAGATGCGCTGATTAATAATGGTGCTTATGGTCAACCTGGTGCGGTCGAGGATTTGAGCAGAGACGTTCTTCGAGCCCAGTTTGAAACCAATCTTTTTGGAACTCACGAATTAACATCACATGTAATGAAGGTTATGCGAAAACAAGGACACGGCCGCATAATTCATATCAGTTCGGTGTTGGGCTTAATTGCACTCCCATTTCGTGGAGCTTATAACGCCAGCAAATATGCACTTGAAGGGCTAACCGACACCATGCGAATGGAGCTTAAAAATTCCGGTTCCCCGATCACCCTCTCATTAATCGAGCCGGGTCCGGTGACGAGCCGATTCCGTGCCAATGCGTACAAAATGTATCAACAACACATCGATAAAGAGCATAGCCCCTATCGCCAAACCTATGACGCAATGGAGCGAAGACTGGTTAAAGAGGGGCCGGCAGCTCCATTTACACTTCCGCCAGAAGCAGTGTTGGACAAGGCGATCCATGCATTAGAATCAAACCGCCCCAAGGCTCGATACTACGTCACTTTCCCAACATACCTATTTGCAACGCTTAAGCGAATTCTGCCGCATCATTGGCTCGACTGGGTATTGCTGCGTGTCTCACGTTCAGAGAATCGATAAAGGCTAATCATGAGAACAATACTTTCACTACTGCTATTGATGCCGATTTGTTCAAATGCGATTGTCAATACATCAAGCATACACACCTCAACACCTGAGAAGGGTCTCCATGGTGAGGTAAAGCTATCGATAAACACCAAATCGGGCAACACCGAATCCGAAAGATTCACAACTGCGGCCAAGTTCACCTATCAACAAAAGGGGAGCACCGATTACCTGATTCTAAAAGGAGATTATGGAACCACCACCGGAGTAAAAACATCTCAAAGTGTTTTGGTGCATCTACGCCGAATCCTTCCCTGGACGCAGAAGATAGACCTGGAGCTGTTTACCCAGGCAGAGAATAGTCCATTTAATCGCCTCACCTATCGCGCCCTCGGTGGCGGTGGTGCACGCTATCATTTCATTGAAAAAACAGAGAACGTCGCCGTTATTGCTGGTGCCGGAGCCTTCTATCTGCAAGAGGAGATCGATTCAACCTCAACCGATTCCGGTGTTGCGAATCTCTGGCGCGGGAATGGCTATCTGGTGCTGGAGTATCAACTAAACGATTTCACGACACTAAGCAGCACCACCTATTACCAACCTAATCTTGAAAATAGCGCTGACTACCGGATGCTCGAAGATGCATCAATCCTGTTAACCCTATCAAAATCCCTTGCCGTAGAGATGAGTTACCAAATGAGTTTCGATTCACAGCCACCCATCGGTGTGAAAGATCAGGATCAGCAAATCATCACAACCCTGAATTATCGCTTTTAGCCTTTAGGCCACTCACCCACAGGAAAGGGTCGCTCCTCAGAGTTAAAACTGAGAAACCGGACAATCTGATAGATATAGGTAGCAAGCTGCTGACCAAAATTGAGGAGTTGCTCATTACGCTCTTTCATAAATGCGATAGTCAAAAACTGAAACACAACAACAACCCACAAAACAATCTCGGCCACGCTGTAGCTAATCGCAAATAGAAGCATATAAATAAAGCGCTCACCCAACCCCATACTCTCTTCTACAGTTTCAATATCGTTATTCATAGCCACATCACTTTTAGTTAGGGAAAATCTAATTAAGTTTGATAAATCAGTCATTGCGAACGAAGTGAACGACTGCACCACTTGTTCAAACTCTCCTTAGATAGTTAAGACTGAAATCAGACCCATGCCGGAAGTCTATCCATCATGCGTCGTAATCCTTTATCGTATATATGATAGTCAGGGATGTATTGTTCAACCAGTGACCAGTACTTTTTTGAGTGATTCATCTGCCGTGTATGACACAGCTCATGAACAAAAAGATACTCCACATACTCTGGCTCCAGAAAAAGCAGCTTATAGTTAATGCTCAGATTCCCACCAGCACTGCAACTACCCCAGCGCTTATTCTGTCCTCGGATCGTGACTCGGTTATACGAAAGACCGGTGTTTTTACTCACCTGATTAAGCAAGGGGATAAGCTGCTCTTTTGCAGTTTTATGAAGCCAGCGCTGTAGTGCCGGACGCCACAGATTATCCTGACCAACATGGACGATAACCCTATCACCCTGCTCCTTTATCCGGGTCGTTTTTGCGCTACTCTCTTTATAAACCACATCAAACTCCCGGCTAAGCGCGCGCAAATGAATAACTTGCGGTGGTTCATCAGGAGTGGGCTGGATATCGACAATCCTGCTTAAAGTTCGCAGCAACCAATGATGATTTTGCTCAACAAAAGATATACCACTGTTTAGAGAGTGGTGCTGAGGTAGTACCAGCTCAATATGACGATTGCGGCCAACCTTAAGATAGATCCGGCGGGAGCGCTTTGATATACGAACATCCAGCGCAATAACGCCAGCACTGCGCAGCTCATCTCCACGATGAAGCGTATTAAGATCAATCTGATGATTCACAGACATGTCATCATTATTATGCGCTCACCAAACTGAACAACACCCTCTTTGAATTAACGGTTTTCATCAGTGATTAAAACCATGAAATTGCACATCAAAAATAACCACCATTTACTGCATCCATTAACTGCTATGGATTAAACGATCCCTGTTTAATAATTTTGTACAGATTAGCGCCGCAATATAGACCTCAAGAAAACTCCAGGGTATTGCCCAGTAAAGCAGATGCTTTGGCAACACGCCCATGTTCCACATCGCAATCCACAACAGCACAAATCCGATGACCCACGCAATTAGAGTGCTTTCGATAACACTGAACTTCTTGCACAACATACTTAAAGCGCCAACAAAAATAAAAGCCCATATCCCCCAGGTAGCACCATTGATCGGCGCTGATGGAAAAGTAAGCCCAATTTCATTAAAGCCATCGACCCAAATATTTTTGATCACAAGTTCATTGCGAATGAATTCAGAAAGATTCATCCACAAGCCAGAAATAAAGATTGCAAGAATATGGTTTTTCATATCAGTCTGCTCGTATTTATATCGCCGAAGTTAATAAGCTTTTAGAAAAAAACTCGTGTTATAAGCAAAAGGCATAATTTATCGCCTATTTTTGGTGATGAAATATATAATCCCTTTTGTTCTAAATATTAACAACAATGAAATGATGAATTCAAAGCCTGTTGTAATCATTGCAGACTTATTCTCTATATTCATAAGTGTGTACCCAGGTATTTCTCTAGCTCCTATAACAACTAAGACTATCCAATAGATAGCATCGGAAACAACATAAAAAAGTAGGTAAGCACCCAGAATAATAAACCCTAAAGAATAAAGATCATTTGAGGAGAGCGTTTGATGTGATGCGCTTGCTTGTTTTATCGGATAGATTCTTTTTGCAATGGTTAAAGGAAAAAACCAGAGTATTGCTGCTGCAAACAATGAGGCTATTCCTGCAACATATAGTGGAATAAGTTTATGAGTTGTCACGGGATCATCAGCGACAGATATCACGGAAAAAAATATCTCGTACTGCAATTAAAAATAGCGCTATCGCAAATAATCTGGCGATTAATGCAATGATGTGTGTTGGAGTCATTGTCCTACCTCTCAATAAGAGACCCTTTATATGTGTACCTGCAAGAAGTACCCTTGGGGTATTTGCTGTAAACGATTCTATTTAACAGCAACGATGACAGATGAAGTAATCGAGTTTGTTAATCGATTTAACTCGGCCACCAGATTTGATGACCGAATTGTTTAGTAATGCCTATTGACGTCGGGGCGGAACATATGTGTTATGCGATTTTGCTGTAGCCTCAACTTACTGCTGCCCACGAATATCACCTTGCTGAAGCCCGATATTTGAAATCTTTGTGAAGTCATCAAAGCCACAGTTTTCACAGTGAAGATGAAAAGCTAGCGTAAAACCTTCCGTAGCTTTCTTTTTATAGAATTCGTTGTATTCATTTTCTTCTTCATGAACCCTTACTTCATACTCCAAGACTCTTAATATTTGCTTCCCCTCACACTTAGGGCACATAAAATAGAAGTAATCTGTAAGGCAGGTTTCACCCTTCAGCTTTCCTTCAGTGACATCGTCGGAGCCATGATACGCCTTACCTTTGTTGAATTTTGTCTTTGCCATTGTCATGACTCCTTTTACGCATAACGACCTAGCTCACTCGACGAAAACCGCGTAGCGGTTTTTGGTCGGGTGGAGCGCCGAGTTAGGCCTGAATGACAACTCATTTGTCAGTACTTAACAAACTAAGAATTGTCTTATCGCCACTAAGGTTATCCAATATTTTATCTCTATAAAGAAGAATCATGCCGCAAATGATCGCCACACCTATAGCCAACTCCCAGCGCGGCCTTTGTTCGTCAAGAACCTTTAGCACCTCACCATTCTTCGACAAATACTCAAGTGCCTCAGCCTTTCCTTCAAAGAGGGGCTTACCTTCTTCAATAGGGTGCTCTGTGTTAGTCAGCTTCTCAAGCATGATTTCCATCATGGATTCTACTGCCATTCTATTTATGCCGACATCAACTCCTGGGCCAATCAATGAAAATACTTCATAAATTTGGTGTTTGTAATCCTTAAGGTTGAACGCTAATGTTTGGTGCGCAAGATCATTACGAATCTTGCGCATTTTATGTATAGCGTTAACTATTTCAGAAGATAGCAACCTGCATACGAGAACGATATCAAGCTTTGAAGACAAGGTGCCAAATGCTCCAGAATAGTTAAAAATATCTTTCCTTCTTTTACCTGACACTGATTCTGGCACAAGTTGTTCGAAGAAAAGCTTTAGGTATTCGTCGATTTTTGAAACACCGAGAAGGACGGCTCCACGATCCGACTCGGCTACTAGCAACGGAAATATCTCGTCGAAATATGGCCGAAGTTCCGGATGAGACATGAAATGGTTGTTCGCGTCACTCATTTGTTTTTCATGGGCCTAACGCCCGCAGCAACGGCAGACAAAAGTGGCGCGGCTTTTGGAACAAAAGGCGTGACGCTTTTGACTGTCCGGTTGCCTGCGTTTGTTATAAGCTATTTGCTGGCTAACCATAGCACAGCAGCCCCTATACCTAACCAAACAAGCCCCTCATTCTTTTGCTGCTCCTCTGCCTGCCTAAATACGTTTGTTTGTAACCACTCAAGTGCTTTTTCTGGGTTTTGATAAACGTTCAAATACTTTAAATTCGAAATAAACCCAGGCAACGAAAGATTTGGCTCTAAAACCACAGGAAGAATTGTCTTTACAGATGATTTAGCTATGCCTATTTCCTGAGGAACCCACTCCGAGTCTCTGGCACTGCTGCTCCACAGCAAAATGAATAAATTGCACGATTTAATTGCATTTATTATTTTTTCAGATAGCGGCTGACCAGGAAGTAACGAATATTCTGCGACAAAGACCTCGATAGAAGAATGCTCGAGCATATTCTTAATGTGATTCACTTTTGGTAAATCTTTCGTCGAATAGCTGATAAACACCTTAAATGCCATGAATACTCCTTTGCTTATAACGCTTCGCATAACCGGAAATTTGCGGAGCGCAGCGTAGCAAATTGTCCGTGTTTATGCGTTTGATACTCATTGAGCCTTCTCCCCCAGTTTAGCGAAATAGCTAAACTGGAAGGCGACGAAACCAAAAAGGAGAAAGCTCAATGAAATTCTATAATAACTTACATCCATATTATTGCGGGATCGACCTCCATGCGCGGTTATTGTATGTCTGCATCATAGATCAAAATGGTGAGGTTTGCCTACACAAGGAGATTTCAGCTTCCCCTGAGAAGTTAAATCACCTCTTGGAACCCTATATCGGTCAGGTAGTGGTCGGTGTAGAGTGCATGCACTGCTGGTACTGGGTCTCTGACTTCTGTGAAGATATTGGGGTGGAATTCATTCTAGGACATGCCTTGTATATGAAAGCTATTCATGGTGGCAAGGCCAAGAATGACCGGATTGATTCATTCAAGATCGCCAACCTGATACGTGGGGGTAACTTCCCGCTGGCCTATGTCTATCCAAAGGAAATGCGGGCTACTCGTGACCTACTCCGTCGTAGGTTAAAGATGGTACGTTTGGGTGCTAACCTCAAAGCTCATGTCTCCAATACCACCAGTCAATACAACCTGCCTCCAAATGGTGTACACCTGAAAAATGTTTGTGCCAGAGATCAGGTCAGTCATGCATTTCCAGATCCGGTAGTACAGAAGAATATCGATCTCGACCTGGCAATGATTGACAGTTACGCCAAACAGCTCAGTAAGGTGGAGTGGTTTGTCGAACAACAAGCAAAAGAACATCAACCCATCTATTTGCATTTGCTGAAAACTATTCATGGTGTTGGTCGAATTCTGGCTCTAACTATTCTTTATGAAATTGGTGATATTCAAAGGTTTGAAACAGTCCAGAACTTTGCCTCCTATGCCCGATTGGTGAAGTGCAAGGCCGAGTCTGCCGGTAAGAGCTACGGAACCTCCGGTAACAAGATTGGCAATGCACATCTGAAGTGGGCTTTCTCTGAAGCGGCTGTTCTCCATCTTAAGGGAAATGATAAAGCCAAGAACTATTTATTGAAGTTACAGAAGCGCATGAGTAAAGCCAAGGCATTATCTGTCTTTGCTCACAAGTTGGGACGCTGTGTTTACTTCATGTTAAAGGCAGATATTTGCTCCTGCAATATCTGCATTTCCACCATCCATGGTGGTCAATGAGACGGTATTTGATGAGAAACGATTCTTAAAGAGTTAGTCACGCAGTGGAGTGAGCTGGAAGCCTAAAGCTTCCGCTCCTGCTCTCGCCCCTTACCTACATCCCTGTAGGCAACTGGACAATTGGTGGAGTGTTCAAAAATCGATGCAAGATAATCTTTGGATTTAGCCCTTATCATCGGTTTATACACCCGGATACCAGAGCCACACCGCCTTGATTAGACACCTCACTGGCGTGCATGAGTACGATTAACAAAATCGTTTACACCCTGGCTGAGCCTGGAACTAAAGCTTCCGCATCCTGCTCACGCCCCTTACCTACAATCCCTGTAGGTAACTGGTTACTTAGTAAACCAACGCTTTGAATAGTGCCTTCTCAGGGTTAACCGATGACAGATATTTGCTCCTGCAATAT
>JBNKZU010000019.1:0-4623 GCA_050301795.1 Thiohalomonadaceae bacterium
CGGAGCGGTACAGTTGGCGACGCCACTTAAGTTATCTTCACAGGCAAAACTGACTGTTGCATCGCTGTTGTTCCACCCAGCACTGTTGGGCGCAGGGGTGATACTGCCGACTATCGTCGCACCGGTCAGGTCGATGTGGACGTCAATGGTGGTGCTGGCGCTGTTTCCTGCCACGTCTATCGCGGTGCCACTGACGCTCTGGTTTGCCCCTTCTAGTGTCAATGTGACTGGCTGTGGGCAACTGGCGATACCGCTTGTTTTATCAAAGCATTCAAAACGAACCACTGCAGTACTGTTATTCCATCCATTTGTATTTGGGTGTGGCTCAATAAAAGCTTTTATCTCTGGTGGCACTGAGTCATATCCAATGATCTCTATATCAAAATAACTTCCTGGCTTTCCAACAGACTTTGAGGCAATTGTATTATTGCTGCTTAAAAGAACTCTTTTACTAATGGTCTGTTGATGTTCATTAAGATCATTCCACCTAATGATGGTTTCATCATTTATATCTACACTGATTTTTGACTTTGATGAGTCTTTGCTTTTATGGGATCTCTTTCTATCGTCTGATCCTTCATCGGCATCTTCGTCATTTGCGCTGTTTATACGAAGCTCATACTTTGCTGTTGGATCATCAGCAGTAAATGTTGCGCTTGTTGTTATCGGTTTTTTGGTTGTGCGTGATATTCTCTCTTTTCCATAGACTGTAAAAACACCTTTACCAACCACTTCCACTATTAATTTACTATCAACTTTTCCTGTATAGGTAATAGAAATAATATTTTCTTTTTTAAGGTTTAGAGCTTTAGTAACCATTGTCTCTCTATCATGAAAATCCTCATGACTTACAATAGTTACGTCATTAACAATGATGTTCACCTTTGACTTGGAATGCTTTCTGGATTTTTCACTTTTTTCAGAATATTTATTTTTGCCACCTCTATCTTCATGTTTATCGTCAGATTCTTCTTCAATCTTTATGACATGAATAGCATATTCAGCAGAGAGATTATTTATAGAAAACGCTTTTGACAACAAAACAGGTTCTTCTGAAATCGCGGTTAATGTCTCTTTCCCAAAAACAGTAAATCCGGGCTTATCATCACCAACTATTTCAATCGTTATATATTGATCTGTATGACCCGATATTGTGATTGATAATGTATTGTTATCTTTTAACAACAGTGGCTTTATGACTGTGCGGTTACCTTCATGGAAATCATCTTTGGTGATAACCAACTCATTATTAATAGCGACTTTAACCTTTAAGTCATGCAACTCATTTTTATTATGGGATTTTGATGACTCGTCTTTATCTTTTTTGTCATCTGATTCTTTTTCTCGATTTAAGAGCACCCCTCCTGTCAGATGAATCTCATATTTAGCATCAGAATTTGTAATAGAAAAGTTATAGGTGACATGTGTATCTTTTTTAGTGGTGTGAGTAATGGTCTCCTTACCAAATACTGTAAAGATCTCAGCATTCGCAGTGCCTGAGAAAATAATGCCCACAGAAAACACCAACGCCGTAATGAACATGCAGTCGCAAAATGTTTTCTTTAGCACTAGCTTAAAGAAGCCTTTTGTAAGGAATCCACTAAATAAATGACACATTCGTGTTCCTTTTTTTCATATTCCTTTCCATCTACTCATAACCACTTCAATTTGTCCCATGACGATTAATAATTAATTAGTTTCCTCATGGGGATACGTAACCTTAACCTGTTTTAATGCCTGTTCTGATGCCTGAGCAATTGCTTTTCTCAAATGAATCGGTGCAATTTTTTTTCGGATTTCGGCACGGACATCATTTAGGGGTAATGCCGGGATTTGTTCTTCATCAATAACATGAGCAACTATAATCTGCTCGCCAATATGCACTGAAGAAACATCTGATTTTTTTGTATTTATGACCAATGCTTTTAGCGGGTCTTCGAGCACTGATGTTCTGACTTTAGCTTTGCGATATTTGACATGAAGTTTGTTTTGCATGGACATCTCCTTCCAATTTGTTTTTGATGTCAATTTCGCATAAAAATCCAGAACCTTCTTTCGCTCTGTCCCTGTCAACACTTCTGTCGTTTCGAAATATTCAAATGTCTTTCTTACCCCTCCGGAAAACTCTTCCTGATGACTTAGGTAATAGTCAACGATCTCTTTTTCTAACACCTGTGTTGGCTGAACATGCTTTCTTAGATACTCTTTTACTAATAGCTCTTCGCGATACATGTCTACTTTAGTTTGTAGTGAATTAAGCTCATCACTACCCATTTCATTTTTGGCAAGAACTGACATAGCTCTACTATTTATTAAGCTGTCGATTATCTTTTTATCCAATCCTGAATCGATTCTGTTTTCATTAACCGTAAGGCGAGAACGCATCAACTCAAGTTCATCGTTAGTGACAGGATCACCGTTAACGTAGGCAATTGTTGATGATGTATCAGTCTTCGGCTTTTCATCACTCCTATTCTGCTCCTTACTACATCCGTTAATCATCAACATAGGTAGTAGAAGCAATGTATAGAGAATTTTGAAATTAACTCTTGTCATTTGAGATCTCATACTTCTCAATTTTCACGCTCTCTTTTAGTCGCTGAATCTCCGCCAACTTTGCTTTTTGACGCAATTCATAACGGATATCACCAGCCACAACCTCATAAGGCTGAGTGACCACCTTTGCAGCATCTAAAACCTTAAGAATATGGAATCCGAATGGTGTTGATATAGGCTCTGACATTTCACCACTATTCAAGCCAAATGCGGTTTGCGAAAATAGAGGATCTATCGCCCCTTCAGTAATCCAACCTAAATCCCCGCCTTTTTTTGCAGAAAGCTTGTCATCTGAATATTGTTTTACCAATTCATCAAATGCTTCTCCTGCTCTAGCCTTGCTATAGGCTTCATGCGTTTTTGTTAGCAACGCCTGACGCTCAGCCTCACTCATCTTTTGATTCGTACGAACAAGCAAGTGCGCCACATGAACCTGACGCTTTTGATATCTTGTAATATTGCTTGTATAAAAATTTCTGGCAGCTTCTTCTGTAACCTTTTCTGACAAGAATTTTTCGAAGTATCTTGATAGCAACATCTGCTTTTTGAACTCATTTGTTTCAGCTTCTATCTCAGAGTAATCAAGCAGGTTCTGTTTTTGAATGACATTAGCTAGCGCTTCTTTAGATAAATAGTTATCCAAAGCTTTATCTACAGCTTCTGTATCTTCAGAGTTTATCCGTTTCAGTTTAAGATAAGCATTAAATTGTTGTTCCGAAATCCCAGCATTATTGACCGTTGCTATCATCTTAACTTCTGGTGCAGATGGCTTGTCACTACAAGCTCCAAGAAACACTGTTAACACAAGAGATAAACTTAAATTGTAAATTTTGTTTTTTATTGTTTTATTATTAACATACTCTAGATATGACATATTTATGTCCCATTCGATACTCATTAAATCTGACTTCTAACCACCATTCAACTTTTCGTGCTTAACATTTCAATAAAGCATTATAATCCTCCAGCATTATTACTATAGACCTCATCCCAATCGCTTATCCCATCCCCGTCACTATCAGGGTTGTCATGCAATAGTCCCAACAGAATTTCTTTAACATCAAACAAACCGTCACCATCCGTATCCACACCCATCATTCCCGATCCTAATGGTTTTGATTTAACCACATATCCACCCATGATCGGCTTAAACAAAACACCTCGTCCATTTAGACCAAATGTTCCAGAAGAGTAGTAATGGAATATCGCCCCATCAGTGATGATATCCTCTGTTCCGATGATATCCTCAAACACACGATCAGCGACATCAACCCAATTCCAAAGTTCCGGAAAAATGCCTAAACGCAGGTAGTTTGCTGATGTCACCAGATCATCGATATTGTTATAGGAGATAGCGATGTTGCCATTCGCATAAAGAACTGTTTGGAAGGTGCTTTGCCCACCTGAATAGTAGCTTGGTATTCTGCTCCAGGTAATAATTACCTTATCTGCATCCACCTGATATTTCACCACACCTCCAGCTCCTGGATTCCAATCTGTACCAGCCACAAGCACTGCTGCTCTTGAGTAAAGTTCCAAGTAACCATATCTGTAACCACTTCCAAAGGTTACATAGCCATTTGAGCCAATAAAGATAGAGGTGTAATCAACGCCGTAGAAGTTAAAGGTAAAGGGTAGATTCACCTGTAGATATGAATCATCTGTCAGGTTTGCATTAACCCCCTCAATCTCATAAAAACCAATTTCTGAAAGCTCGAAAGCTACATCCCCTACATTAACTACTGCATTCGTAACTGGAACAATACCTGGTACATCTATCGAAATCACCTGCGCACCCATGATACCTGTGACACTCAGGGTAATATCCCCTTGTACTGTCGGTAGATTATCCAGTGTGAAGTAGCCATCAACCGTAACCACTGATGGTAGGTTTTGTATCACCTGCCCATTTACTGATGCCGATATACTCAAACCTGACAACCCATAAATACCATCGGCATCCTGATAGATAACACGGCCTGTTGCACTAAATCCTGGATCTGGGATCAAGCTATGCACTGAACTGACTTCAGTAATATTCCCTGTAACATCTGTGGCTCTGACAAC
>JBNKZU010000020.1:0-3049 GCA_050301795.1 Thiohalomonadaceae bacterium
GCCGATTTACCGGCAACCAATGATCCGGTGATGTCGTCGATCCCTAATGCCTTGGCACCGTTGAGTGTTGCCATCTCCAGTGCAGTGGTTGCTGCGACAGCACTGGCGTTTTTTGCAACGGCTTTTGCAAGGATTGCTGCGGTTTTCATCTCGGATAGCATATCAAGATCATTATTGCTCGCAGCGCCATCTGTCCCCAGTGCGACGTTAATGCCAGCCTGTAGTAACTTGTCTACAGGCGTAAAACCACTGGCAAGCTTTAGATTCGACTCAGGGCAGTGAACCACATGGGCTCCCCGGCTTGAAACCAGTTCGATCTCGTCCTCTTCAAGCTGGGTCATGTGTATCGCAAGCAGACGAGGGGAGAGCAGCCCGAGATTATCAAGTCGATTTAGTGGGCGGCGACCATACGATTCGATGCTTTGTTCTATCTCATCGACCGTTTCATGAACATGCATGTGGATGGGGATATCCATCTCTTCGGCATAGACCGCAACCTTTTCAAGCGGGTCATCTGAAACTGTGTAGGGGCCGTGTGGCGCAAAGGCGGTTTTAATGAGTTCGCTATGTCGCCACTCATCATGGACTTCGATTCCTTTATGAATGTACTCGTCACTATTTTTTGCCCACGCAGTTGGAAAGTCGATAACAATCAGCCCCACCACCGCACGAATCCCGGCAAGCTCAGATTGACGGGCAACATCATCAGGATAGAAGTACATCTCATTGAAACAGGTGGTACCACCTCTAATCATTTCGGCAATGGCGAGATCGGTTCCGTCTCGTACAAACTCACGAGAGACCCATTTTCCTTCGGCAGGCCAGATA
The DNA here is from genome assembly GCA_050301795.1 of Thiohalomonadaceae bacterium. Taxonomy (GTDB): domain Bacteria; phylum Pseudomonadota; class Gammaproteobacteria; order Thiohalomonadales; family Thiohalomonadaceae; genus JBNKZU01. The sequence goes on from JBNKZU010000020.1 coordinate 829, forward strand.
TGATCATTTAGCCACTCCATAAGCGGCATATCGTCGGCAAGGCCGCGCATCAATGACATTGAAGCGTGAGTATGGGCATTCACAAAACCGGGAATGAGTGCATGATCGCGTTTATCTATCACCTGTTCAGCTTGATAGTAAGTCGCAACAAGATTTGTAGGCACAATATCCAGAATCTTACCGTTATCGACGACAATACTGTGGTCGTTCAATACCTCGGCATGAGGTTCAACAGGAATGATCCAACGTGCGTTTACAATTAAATCTGCTGGCTTCATTGATGGTGTGTTCCTTATAAAATTTGCCTCATTGTATTCACAATAGGGTGAATTGATAAGGTAGAATGACGTTTTTTTCATTTCACCTCAAAAGGCTCACACAGATGCACGACTCAACTCGCGCGATCATTTGGGAAGATGGTTGCCTCAAACTTCTTGATCAACGTCTGCTACCACAAGAGATCATTTTCAATACCTATACCAATGCTGCCGAGGTCGCAAAGGCCATTACAGATATGGTGGTTCGTGGTGCGCCAGCGATTGGTATTACTGCGGCGTATGGCGTGGTGCTCTCTGCTCAACAGCATCTGCATATGGCTCGAGAGGAACAGATATCAGCCGTAAAAGAGGATATTAAAATACTCTCAAAATCCCGTCCGACTGCAATCAATCTAATGTGGGCACTTGAGCGTATGGAGCGGTTGATTCAAGTCTGTGATTCGGAGCAATCGTTGGCATCACAACTTGAACGTGAAGCGATATTGATTCATCAAGAGGATATTGATGCCAACCTGAAAATGGGTGAACTAGGATCATCCTTGATTGAGAAGGCTCATAGTACCGTGTTAACGCACTGTAACGCTGGTGCGCTCGCAACCGGTGGGCATGGCACTGCCTTGGGCGTTATTCGTACGGCGTTTGGCGCAGGGAAGATTAAGGAGGTTTTTGCCGATGAGACCCGGCCGTGGATGCAGGGCGCCAGACTCACCGCCTGGGAGATGGTGCAGGAGAGTATCCCTGTGACGCTGCTGATTGAAGGCGCAGCGGCGACATTGATGCGTCAAGGTAAAATTGACTGGGTGATTGTCGGTTCAGATCGCATTGCGGCCAATGGCGATGTAGCCAATAAGATAGGCACCTATAGTGCAGCGGTTGCTGCAAGACACCACGGTGTAAAGTTCATGGTTGTGGCGCCAACCTCTACCGTCGATATGAGTATGGCAAGCGGTGATGATATTCCGATTGAAAACCGTGATGCGTCAGAAGTAATGGTGATGCAAGGAACCAGAGTTGCCGCAGAAGGCGCTAATGCGTGGAATCCGGTATTCGATGTAACTCCGGCTGAACTGGTGGATGCGATAGTGACCGAGAAAGGGATCGTACTGAATCCAACCACTGAAAAGATGGCTGAGATGATGTCGAAATAGCCATTCAGAGGTCGGAGTCGTTTCTAACGGTAATCTCAACAATTAAAGCTTACAAAGTGCTTTTTAAAGTATATATTGATGAGGGAGTATTGAATTATGTCAATGTGGAACCCCACTGGGGAATGACTATTTTAGAGAAAATGTCGAAAAAAGTTACAGTGCAATGCAGGGAGTGCCAAGGCGGGTAGCGCTAAAGGGCTCTGACCCCTTTAATTAGGTTAGGGGGCCGAGATTGAGAAATCCTAATATAGAAAAATAAACTATGAAATCGATCACACTTAAACATAAAAATATATTTAGTAAAAAATTATTATGTTTATCAGAGAGTATTGATGTTAGTGAGTATTTATTTAGTATTAAACATGGGGTTCTGACAGTTATGAGAGGTAATAAATCTCTTATAAAAACAGATGGTTCATGGGATACAGAAATAAATAATATCGAATATAAAGTAAAAATAACTCTTTCAGAAAATATTATATACTCTGTAAAGAATGATTTAAATATTGAATGGAAAAAGCATAACAGTAAGAATATACCTCTTTTAGAAGAGTGGTATGATGTAAAGTTTGATGGTGCTGACTTTTTAATTATAAACCATACTGCACTAGGTTTTCGTTTTACATCAAATGTAGAGGTAAAGTTTGGCAATTCAGACGTTGTTGAGGAATCATTAGTAGATAATGCTATTGTGGTTTTATCATACTTTTGGATGTCTTCTGAATTTACTCGGAATTATTATACATAGAGTTAAATTAAATTGAATCTTAAATTAAAGGGGTCAGAGCCCTTTTA
>JBNKZU010000021.1:0-45218 GCA_050301795.1 Thiohalomonadaceae bacterium
TGCCCTTGGGTGCAAGGCACGAAGAGCGATATTTGGTTGCTCCAAATGAGCGATAAGTAACACAGGGTGACGCATTTTGGGGCGCAACCCAAAGGGACGGGACGATTTTTCCGCCCAATTGCGTTATCAGTCGTTTATTTGGAGCAACCAAATTACACTCCTTCTGCCTTATTGGACGATAAAATCGTCTCCGGCAGTGTCGAAGATGAAAGATCAACAGACCCTAGACATTCGTGATTACGTAACAATTGCCAATCACCCGCTTTTCTTATGATTTATTCCATATCCCAATCGATTCATTAATCGATGAATGGCACTTTTTTGGCAATAGAAAGCGGCGTATGCATTCTGAAAAAAACCAGGAGTTGGATGGGTAAATGTTGACGTGACAGTAAAGGGTGGCGCCACAGACCATAAAGATCTGTGGCGTTACTCATTCTAATCTTGCTGAAGCGCAACTCTCTTTTGTAGTTTCTCTGCGGCGACAGAGTGATTATGGTTTAAAAGAATTGTAACCTCGGTTGTTTTCCCGTAAACCGCTACCGCACTTTGCTCAAAAGAAGGGGTGTTTATCGCTGTAAAATGATTCTTCGAGAAGCCATAGCTCTCAATCGGGATGCCGCTATATGGAAATAGCTGGCGATTAAGCACTCCATCATCATTGAGATCGTGGAATGCAGAGACAGCATATATTCCTTCAGGAATATCCTTAAAAAGATAGGTCAACTTGCCATCGGCGGTTACAGAGATAAACTCAGTTTTATAGGCGTTATAGTTTTTGGTGAATCGATCATCAAAGTGTGCAATTGAGTCTTCACTGGTATGAAGTGCGATCTGAATGGTACCGCCATCACAGATAGGTTTGTAGATGTTAACGATCAAATCAGCAGCGAATGAATTTGAATTGATTAATAATGCCAGGACTAATACTAATATGGCTCTATATGTGCTCATGTCGTACCCCATAGTTCATCATCTTTTAATTTATGTGAACTACTCAGCATATTTTGTGCCAAAAAATAAATACCAATAAAAACAATAAGATAGAAAATTGATTGAGTTTAATGTAAATATTAATGACAAATAGCGTCACTATTTGACGACACTATGATTCAGTTATTGAAGGTTATCGGGAATTGATTAGGTTAATATGAGCCTTCTACTTGTAAATGGTTATTAACATGTCTAAAAAGCGAGCGCCAGTTGACCCCTTTCTTGAGCGCGAAAAGCAAAAATACTCAAATCCGATCCCGAGTCGGGAATTCATTATGTCCATGCTTGAAGAGCAGGGATGTCCACTTTTTTTTAAAGCGATTGCCTCACTAGTAAATCTCGAATCTGATGAAGATATTGTTGCGTTAAAGCGCCGTCTTCGTGCGATGGAGCGGGATGGCCAGTTAATCTTTAACCGCCGAGGAGGTTATGGCCTTGTGAGTAAGATGGATTTAGTTCGTGGTCGTGTTGTTGGTCATCCTGATGGGTTCGGATTTCTGGTGCCTGATGAAGGTGGAAAGGATCTCTATTTGTCTGCACGTGAGATGCAAACCTGCCTGCATGGGGATAAGGTCGTCGCGCGTGTGGTTGGTACGGATCGACGTGGAAGAGAAGAGGGCGCTATTGTCGAGATATTAGAACACTCCAACCATCAGATTGCCGGACACTTTTTTAGTGAAGGTGGTATTAACTTTGTCGTGCCCGATAACAAACGAATCAATCAGGATATTATGATTCCTGAATCAAATCGTTACGGTGCTCAAAACGGCCAATTGGTGGTTGTTGAGATTCAGGAGTTTCCCCAAAAGCGCAAACAAGCGTGTGGACGAATCATCGAAATCCTGGGGGATCACATGGCTCCGGGAATGGAGATTGATGTTGCGATCCGTACTCATGGCATTCCTCATATGTGGTCACCATTAATGGAGGCAGAATGTGAAGACCTACCCCATGAGGTTGCACAGAAGGATCTTGAGGGGCGAATAGATCTGCGTCAGCTTCCGCTGGTTACCATAGATGGTGAGGATTCAATGGATTTTGATGATGCAGTCTATGCTGAAAAGACAGATGATGGTTGGCGTTTGCTGGTCGCGATCGCCGATGTTTCTCACTATGTGAAACCAACGACTGCGCTTGATGCCGATGCGCGGATGCGTGGAAACTCGGTCTATTTCCCCGGACGGGTTGTGCCGATGCTGCCTGAATCGCTCTCAAATGTTCTATGCTCACTCAATCCTGAGGTCGATCGCCTCTGTATGGTTTGTGATATGCAGATCTCGCATAAAGGCAAGATACAGGACTATGAATTTTTTCCGGCTGTGATGCACTCACATGCACGGATGACCTATAACAACGTAGCGAAGATCCTTGTCGAACGGGATGCTGCGTTGTGTAAACAGTATGATCATGTACGCCCTAATCTTGAATCGTTGTATGCCCTTTATAAGGTGTTATTGAAGCGTCGTAAAAAGCGCGGCGCGATCGATTTTGACACCACCGAAACCCGATTTGTTTTTGGCGAAAACAAGAAGATTGAGAATATTGTCCCTGTTCATCGGAATGATGCACATCGTCTGATTGAAGAGTGCATGTTATTGGCGAATGTTGCTGCTGCGGATCATCTTCAAAAACATAAAATGCCAACCCTATATCGAGTTCATGAGCCGCCATCATCAGAAAAGATTACGACTTTAAGAGCATTTCTGGCTGAATTTGGTCTCTCCCTCAAAGGTGGTGATAACCCAGGAGCAGCAGACTATTCTGAATTGTTATCACAAGTGGTTGATCGTGATGATTCACACCTGATTGAAACCGTATTGCTTAGAAGTTTATCTCAGGCACGATACTGTCCGGTCAATGCAGGACATTTTGGGCTTTCTTATGACGCTTATGCTCACTTTACATCGCCGATACGTCGTTATCCTGACCTGTTAGTCCATCGGGCGATTCGTCATATTCATCAGGGTAAAAGTGCCAATAGCTTCCATTATGGCGTTGAAGAGATGGTGATTCTCGGCGAGCACTGTTCTATGACGGAGCGCAGGGCAGATGAAGCAACACGGGACGCTGTTGATTGGCTGAAGTGTGAGTATATGCTTGATCGGATTGGTGATGAGTTTGACGGAGTGATCTCCAGCGTAACCAGTTTCGGACTATTTGTGGAACTAAAGGATATCTTTGTTGAGGGACTGATCCACGTTACTGCTTTAGAGAATGACTACTATCACTTTGATCCTGAAAAACACCGCATGATTGGTGAACGTACGCATAAGGTTTTCAGACTCGCGGACTCGGTTAAGGTGAGATTGACACACGTTAATCTTGATGATCGTAAGATCGATCTTGAGCTGGTGGAGACAAAAGAGAAGGCGGGTAAAAAGAGGAAACGCAAGTTTGGCAAACGCTAATATCTATGGCATTCATGCGGTCGAAGGTGTACTAAAACGACGCCCGAAGCAGATCGAGGTTCTTTGGCTGGATCAGCGTCGACGTGATCAACGACTCCATTCACTGGAGTCCTTGGCTCGACGTCAAAACGTAACGATTCAATATACTACCAGTGAACAGATTGAACAGATCTCTGGTGGTGCTAATCATCAGGGGGTTTACGCAACTGTGACCTCTACCGAAGCTAAAAGTGAAAGCCATTTAGATGAGTTGCTGACACAAAGTGATCATCCACTGCTGTTATTAGTTCTTGATGGCGTTACCGATCCACACAACCTTGGAGCCTGTCTGCGTAGCGCCGATGGTGCAGGGGTGGACGCGGTTATTGCACCTAAGGATCGAGCATGTGGTCTCAATGCCACGGTTAGTAAAGTTGCCAGTGGAGCAGCCGAGAGTGTGCCATTTATTCAGGTCACAAATCTTGCGCGCACGCTTCGTACTATAAAGGATGCAGGGGTATGGCTCATCGGAACAGCATTAGAAGAGAATAGCCAGTCACTCTACAATTGCGATTTAACCGGACATTTGGCGATTGTCATGGGCGCCGAAGGTAAAGGATTAAGACGTCTGAGCCGGGAGCTGTGTGATGTGCTTGTCTACTTACCAATGGCTGGAGATGTTCAGAGCCTGAATGTCTCAGTCGCCACCGGAATCACCCTTTATGAAGCCGTTCGGCAGCGTAGTCAATAGCGTTAAGCAATGTCGATTCATCGATTTGTAGTTATCACATTTATTACACATCTGGAATGAACAGATGGAGGGGTTTAGAAGTGATATCCAGATTCTAAGGGCTGTTGCGATTATACTCGTGGTATTGGCACATGCTGATATACCTCCATTCAAAGGTGGGTTTATAGGTGTCGATATTTTTTTCGTAATATCGGGTTATCTGATTTCAGGAAAACTGATTAGTGAATATATAAAACGTGACCATATAGGGTTGCTATCATTCTATACAAAACGTCTTCAACGGTTATACCCAAGCTTACTTGTAATGGTAATTATTACTGTCGCAATAGCATACTTTATATTAAGTCCGTTTGAATATTTAGAAAAAACAACCTCATCTATTTTCGCCATCTCTTGGACAAGTAATTTTTATTATTTGTTTTCAGTCGTTGATTATTTCACAACATTTCAATCTGATGATTTTTTTCTGCATACTTGGTCTCTTTCAGTTGAAGAGCAGCTGTATCTTTTTTGGCCACTATTTTTGTTAGCAATCTTTAAACAATATGGCTCCAACAATCATCAGGGAGATAAAGGGTTATTAGTTGTTATATCTATTCTTGTAGTAATTAGTATTATTTTTTCAATTCTGTGGTCACAGAATAATCCAATATGGTCGTTTTATTTAATGCCTTCAAGGATATGGCAGTTTTCACTAGGTGCGATTGCTTATGTCTATTCACATTCTGATTATTCGAATCGGTTTTCGTTGATCAATAAGGGGTTTGACTCATATGGGAAACCAACTGCATTGATATTAATATGTGATACAGCTATTTTTTTAGAACCAAATATAAGTAACAAAAATTTGTGGATTATTATACCGTCTCTTGCTGCAACACTATTTATTGTTTCTGCTAACAGGTGGCAAAACAAAAATATATTTATGAATTCTCTTGTGTGGATAGGTGACAGATCCTATGGAATCTATTTATGGCATTGGCCGGTATTAATGTTTGGTTTAATGTCAGAAATGTTTGAAGGTCTGGCAAATAAAGCCTTGTTGTTGTGCATTGTTTTAATCATTTCTGAAATAAATTATCGATTAATTGAATATCCATTCTGGAAAGGGATATATGCAGGATATCGTCCCAAAGTAAAACTGGTTTCTTACACTGCAGTAGCGTTGATGACAATTGTTTCACTTGCGACCTTTAATAATCGGTTTGTTTTCAGTGATAAAAACCAAGAGATGGTCAACTCAATCACAAATGATCTCCCCGTGGTTTATTCTCAAGGCTGTGACAGTTGGGTCTACAACAATAAAATAATGCCCTGTGAATATGGGGCTCAAGGCGCAAAGAATATAGCATTACTTATTGGGGATAGTATAAGTATGCAGTGGTTTTTGATGTTTCATCAGATATTTGAACAAAAAGGCTGGAAACTTATTGTTCTTACCAAGTCATCATGTCCTATAGTCGATGAGGATGTTTATAATCCAAGAATTGGGAAAATATTCTCTTTTTGTAGCGAATGGCGTCAACAAATGATCTCATATATCAAAGATCTTAAACCTCAGTTACTTATATTCAGTAATGCAAAAGGATATGGTTTAACGGAAAATCAGTGGAAACATGGTCTTTATCGTGTAACCAGTCAATTATCAGAAATCGCTGAGAATGTTTTATACCTACAAAGTACACCGCAATTACCATTTGATCCGGTCTCATGTCTCTCCAGAAGGATTGATAGTGGTTTTATGATAAATAATAAATCATGTAATAGCGTGATTAATGAAGATCAACAAAGTGATTCTGATCGTTTTATGGCTAGATATGCTCAACAATTCGAAAATCTGGATTATCTATCATTAAACCATTTAGTCTGTCCGGAGAAAACTTGTGCAGCATATAATAATGGTGTGGTTGTTTTTCGCGATGAAACACACCTTACCAATTCTTTTGTTGGGACTCTGAGCGAGTGGACTCAAAATCAGTTAGAACAGTTAAACTATTTTGCTCAATAACACATCTAATTAAACTGTGGTAATAACTAGGGTCTGTTGATCTTTCATCTTCGACACTGCCGGAGATGATTTTATCGTTCAATAAGGCAGAAGGAGTACCGTTTGGTAATTTCAAATAAACGACTGATAAAGCTTCCGGTTCTGCTAATGCCCCTTACCTGCGTCCTTTAGGCTTTGCCATTGGGCTGAAAAATTGTCCCTTCCCTTTGGATTGTGTCCCCAAAAGCGTCACATATGCCCACGGATGTACGGGCTGAAAATATGCTCCTACATATTCAGCACTTCCACCTTCCATAGTGGTTGTATGCTGGCGAGCCAAGAGGCAGCGCGCCAGTCTGCGTTACTTATCGCTCATTTGGAGCAACCATATATCACTCTTCGTGCCTTGCACCCAAGGGTATTTTCGTTGGTCATTGACGCTTTTTGGTGCAGCAACAGTGGTGAATATGAAAGATCAACAGGCTCTAGCGCTTATTGGAAATAATTATCTGATTACAATGTAACTTATTATGTGTAATTGTTTATATAATCAAACACTTAAGCAAATATTGTCGGATGCTGCCTCAGACGTGCTCTTTATAATCCATACATATTGACTTTTATTTGCTAATTTCCAGTTGTATCAGTATGATAGCCGCCTTTTACCGCTATGGTAATTCTCCTTGTTCGGGACGACTAATGATCTCGGACTGATTTAAACCGTAAGGAGCTTAAATGCAATACTACGAAATAGTGTTTCTGGTCCATCCTGATCAGAGTGAGCAGGTACCTGCAATGATCGAGCGTTATCGCTCAACGATTGAAACCAGTGGTGGTCAGGTTCACCGCCTTGAAGACTGGGGTCGTCGTCAGCTTGCCTATCCAATCAATAAGGTTCATAAGGCACATTACGTGTTAATGAATGTCGAATGTAGCACCGAAGTGATGAAAGAGATCGAATCTGCTTTCCGCTTTAATGATGCCGTTATTCGTAATCTTATCCTCTCGACTAAAACGGTTGTGACCGATCCATCTCCAATGGCCAAGTCGAAAGATGACCGTGATGATCGCTATGATGATTCAGATTCGGATCTTACGAGTGAAGCTGCAAGTGATGAGGATGAAAACGAGGTTGAGGCAGAAGCTGAAACCGAAGTCGCTGCTGAAGAAGAGAAAGCAGCAGAGTAACCTCATATTTCGAATGTTAATTAACGATTATTCAGGAGTAGAAAATGGCTCGCTATTTTCGTCGTAAAAAATTCTGTCGTTTCAGTGCTGAAGGTGTTGCTGAGATTGATTACAAAGACCTTGGCGTACTGAAGAACTATGTCACAGAGTCTGGAAAGATTGTTCCTAGCCGTATTACTGGAACAAAAGCTAAGTATCAGCGTCAATTGGCAACTGCAATCAAACGTGCCCGTTTTCTTGCGTTACTGCCATACACTGACGCACACAGGTAATTAACGATTAGCGACAACTGCCCGGTATAAATAATGCAATTTCTTGCCTCCTATACGATGCGAGGTCAGATGCAGGCGGTTGTGGTCGCGGTGGTTACTGCAATCTTGTCACTGATGATATTCCCCTTGGGATATCTCAGTTCGGCTGCAGTAGCACTGGTTGTTTTAAGGGTTGGCGTTATCTCAGGGTTAAAGGTTGCAGCGATTGCAACACTTATCTCCGGGATTATGGCGATGCTACTGATGCACAATCCATGGATCGGAGCGGGCTTCCTGCTATTGATGTGGTTGCCTGTTATCGCGTTAGCGGTTTACCTTCGTAAACATGCTGATTTGAAAGGAGCGCTCTATAGAGCGGCAGTATTAGGCTGCATGGTGGTGACAGCGCTGTTTATGGTGCTCGATGATCCAGTTGCTTGGTGGAACAATATCCTTACTCAGCTCTTTACTGAGGCCTTTAAAGGTATTGAGGGATCGGCAAAATCGATTACTGATCTGAGCAACGAACTTGCTCCAATCATGACTGGTTTGATTGCTGTTGCCTTCGTCGTTCAGACTACCGGCAGTTTGCTGTTGGCTAGATGGTGGCAGGCAACGCTCTTCAATCCTGGTGGCTTTAGGGATGAGTTTCAGCAGTTAAGGTTTGATAAAGGATTTATGCTGATAACAATGCTGTTGATAACAGTAGCATCGGTTACCGATGGAGTCCTGTCGCTCTATTTGATCGGTCTGTTTATGATTTGCGCCTTTATTCTGATGTTACAGGGTTTGGCCATTGTTCATGCAGTTGTTAGAGGTGTTAAGGCGCACCATATTTGGCTGGTATTGCTTTATGGCATGATGGTCATAGCGATGCCCCAAACGGCAATAACACTGGCAGTAGCAGCACTGGTAGACAACTGGTTTGATATTCGTGCCTATATAGAGGGCAGAAAGGTTTAGTATTTTAGGGTCATTTTAATAATGAATGGCCAAGTTAATAAATTGAGGTGTGTGATGGAAGTTATCCTGCTTGAGAAAATTCGTAAACTCGGAAATCTGGGTGACAAGGTTAATGTTAAATCTGGTTATGGTCGTAACTATCTGATCCCTAAAGGGATTGCTGTTATGGCAACCAAAGCAAATGTTGAGATGTTTGAAGCGCGTCGTGCTGAGCTTGAAGCAAAAGCTGCTGAGCTCCATGCTGAAGCTGAAGCCCGTGCTGCCAAGGTTGCTGAACTTGGTTCAGTGACAATTAAGATGCGTGCTGGCGATGAGGGTAAACTTTTTGGCTCTGTGAGTGCAGCTGATGTTGCTGATGCAGCAACTGCAGCAGGTGTCGAGCTGGACAAAGGCGAGATTCTGATGCCTGAAGCGCATATTCGTCATCTTGGTGAGTACGATTTAAAGGTTCAACTCCAGAGCGATGTTAGCGCTGAGCTAAAGCTTGAGATTGTTGCTGAATAAAATCTGAGTCACAAAAAAGGGTAATCACCGCAGGTGATTACCCTTTTTTTATGCCATCACTATCGGTTTATTCTGAAAGATGACAATCTTCAAATGTACATCATGTTAAATTTAAGGCTAGAATGTCCATCCTCTTAGGTATTGAAAACGGCTCAATCAATAAGACATCAAATTCATGGCTGATACAATTCCATTTAATCGCGATAAAGCAACCGCCTCAATGAAGGTGCCACCTCAATCGGTTGAGGCGGAACAGTCTGTTCTTGGTGGACTGATGCTTGATAATGAGGCGTGGGACAAAATCGTCGATATTGTGACTGATGCCGATTTTTATCGTCGTGATCATCGGATTATCTTCCGTGCCATCGTCAAAATGGTGGATGATAATGTTCCGTTTGATGCGATAACCCTTTCTGAATGGCTCTCAAAAACAGGCGAGCTGGATGATGCCGGTGGCGTCTCCTATATCGGTGAACTGGTAACAACAACCCCGAGTGCAGCCAATATCAAATCTTATGCTGCGATTGTGCGCGAACGCTCTGTGATGCGGCAGTTAATCAAGATTTCTAACGAAATTGCAGACAGCGCCTACATTCCTGAGGGTCGCAAGGTTGATGAGCTTCTGGATAACGCAGAGAAGAAGATCTTCGAGATTGCCGAGCAGGGTGCACGTAATCGGGCTGATTTCAAACCGATCAAATCAGTATTAACCGCAGCAGTCGATCGTATTGAGGAGTTATTTCAGCGAGATAACCCGATCACCGGTATTGCCACTACCTTTGAAAAGTTTGATGAGATGACATCGGGTTTGCAAAACTCTGATCTGATTATTGTGGCTGGTCGTCCATCGATGGGTAAAACCACTTTTGCTATGAATATTGCCGAGAATGCTGCGGTGAAATATCAGGTTCCTGTTGCAATATTCTCACTTGAGATGCCGAGTGAACAGCTCGCGATGCGGATGATCTCGTCACTGGGTCGCATTAATCAGCAAAGTCTGCGAACAGGTAAGCTTGACGATGACGACTGGCCGCGAATCACCTCGGCTTTGGGAATGCTCTCTGAAGCACCCATATTTATTGATGATACGCCTGGTTTAACACCTACAGAATTACGTGCCAAGGCGCGACGCTTAAAACGAGAGCACGGCTTGGGGATGATAGTCATCGATTATCTCCAACTAATGTCCGGTAGCAGTTCCAGTGCAAATGAGAATCGTGCCACAGAGATTTCAGAGATCTCCAGATCATTAAAATCACTCGCTAAAGAGCTTAGTGTGCCAGTTGTTGCGCTGTCACAGCTTAATCGTGGTTTAGAGCAGCGTACTGATAAGCGCCCAGTGATGTCAGACTTACGAGAATCGGGAGCGATTGAGCAGGATGCTGACGTCATCGTATTTATCTATCGAGATGAGGTCTATACCAAAGAGGCGAGTGAACATAAGGGAACCGCAGAGATTATTATTGGAAAACAGCGTAACGGTCCTATCGGTTCCGTCAGGCTCGCCTTCCAAGGACAGTATACCCGCTTTGATAATCTCGCTTATGGTCGCTATGAAGATGACGGAGGCTTCGAGTAATGGCTCGAGCCGAAATCACGCTTTCTGCATCGGCACTTCAGCATAACCTTCAGATCGTTCAAAACCATGCTCCAAAATCTCAAGTGATGGTGGCGGTTAAGGCCGATGGATATGGTCATGGAATAGAGTGGGTTAGCCAAACCTTAAAGGATGCAGATGCCTTCGGTGTCGCAACCATTAATGAAGCAAACTCTCTCATTCAAGCCGGGTGTGACAAGCAAATTGTGCTACTTGAAGGCTTTATTAGAGCCGATGACGCCATCGTCTGCGCTGATGAAGGAGTTGCGTGTGTGATTCACCACATCTCACAACTCGAAATGATCGAGGGAATGGAGTTATCAAAGCCCTTAAATGTATGGCTTAAGATCGATAGCGGTATGCACCGTCTTGGAATCCAGCCTCATCAATTTGAAAAAATTTATGCGACGATTATTAATGACGATCGTCTCAATCTGCTTGGCATTATGACTCATCTTGCCAATGCTGATGATCTCAAAGATACAACGACGTTAAAGCAACTCGAACGCTTTGATTCTTTGACGACCTCCATTGCTTTGCCGCGTTCAATCGCAAACTCGGCAGGAATTCTCGGTTGGCCGCAAACACACGCTGATGTCGTTCGTCCAGGTATTATGATCTATGGCGCCTCTCCATTTATTACTGAACAACGTAAAAAAGATCTTTTAAAACCGGTAATGACCTTTCGATCAGAGCTTATTTCAATCAATGAGTTTGATACAGGAGATGCAATCGGATATGGCGGAACATGGCAATGTACGGAGCCAACTAAAATTGGCGTGGTTGCCGTAGGTTATGGTGATGGATATCCTCGCCATGCACCCTCTGGCACTCCAGTATTAATCCATGGAAAACGCGTTCCATTGGTTGGGAGAGTTTCAATGGATATGATCACTATTGATCTAAGGACACTTCCCAAGGCCAAAATTGGTGATGAGGTGATCCTGTGGGGTGAGGGACTGCCAGCAGAGGAGGTGGCTGATGTCGTTGGTACAATCTCCTATGAGTTGTTCTGTCGGATGACAAATCGAGTGACGATAAAATATATTGATTAAAACTCAGACTGTTCAATCTCAAGTAACGCCTGACTGATGTGTCGTCCTACCTCATCTTCAAAATTAACCCAATCGTTATACTGGCTTAAATCCGCAACCACATTCGGTTTCATCTCATAGTCTGCCATCTCCTGTTGATAGTATTTAGCAACAGATTTATAGAGCGTTGAGAGGTAGTCCCGGTACGCCTTAACCACCTCAACTCCGCCGCTCGGTCCGTGACCGGGGACATAGTATTGACTGTTAATGGCGATCGCTTTATCACAAGCGTTGATATTACCCTTAAATGTACCATCCCCCATTCGTGCGATGCGGGTGTACAACACATTGTCACCCGTAAACAGTACTGACTCTTCGACAAACTCAATCATAATATCACTACCACTATGAGCCGAGCCTGGTGCATAGATATTAATGGTGATGCCATTGAGCGATACCGTCTCTGAATCGGTTACAGCTTTTGTCGGAATATGTGCCTCAGTACCATCGGTAAATCCCTCAGTAACACGAGACATAAAATTGAGCCAAACCACAGCATCACGATCATTCGCTCTACGAATCATCTCGGGGTGTCCAATCAGGATTGCCTTTGGGTATTGTTCATGGATCGCATGATTGCCAAGCCAGTGATCACCATGAACATGGGTATTAAAGACATGGGTAACCGGTTTTGATGTAATCTTCTGGATCTGATCCAGCACCATGCGCCCTGCCTGTACACTGCTACCTGGGTCGATGACTATTACCCCTTGTTCAGTCACGATAAATGCAGGGTTATTCATAAATCCCTGATTCTCTACCGAGGGGTAGCCTCGTGGCCCGGTGATCACATAGGTTGATTCTGTGAGTTGATTGGCAGGGTAGGTGCGAACCTTGTTTTGTGAGTAATCAGCCGCATAGAGATTGAGACTAAAAAGTGAAAACAAGAGAATGATTTGATGGCGCATTGGCTCTTACCTAGATGACTACTTACTAACAATCTATGAGATAATCGACCAAGATTCTATTGATACAAACCCTAACAGGCATACCAGAATATATGCGATATAAACACAAATGGATCCCAGGAATAGCTCTATCACTGCTATTGTTGTTATCGGCCTTACCCTCACTATTGGAACGTATAGTTACCCATCAACTGATTGTCCTTGGCTTTGATGCGGCTGGGATCCATGACATTGATATCAATTACTTCAGTGGTGAGATTTCGGTTGAAGGACTTAGTGTTATAGGCGCGAAGGAACCACTACTATCACTTGGCAGATTACGCCTTAATATCGGCTGGCAAAAGATTGCATCGGCCAGGATTGGTATTGATGATATTCGAGTCGACAATCTCTCAATTAAGATAGAGCAGATTGGACAACAGTTTAAGATTGCAGGTATCTCTCTACCTACCTCTGAATCAAATAGAGATATAGATGATAAGGAAACCAAACTACCGTTAATCGATATTGGAGGTATTAGCTTAAATAATATCCATCTCTCATATCGTGGGGATTTCGGGGATCACCAGATTGTGCTCAATCAGCTTGATATTGGTGCTATCAATACCTCAGCACCACAACAGGCAATAGCGTTAACTCTCAATAGTCACATTAACGATGCAGAGCTCTCATTTCATGGAGATACTCAACCCTTTGCTCAAACACGCACACTAAAAGGAAACCTTAACCTCAATCGGTTTACGGTTGAGCGATACCAATCACTTATCAAGGATTTCGATATCAAGGGTAGTGTCGACCTTGGTGTAAACCTTAATGCGAGTCATGCAAAAAGTGGCGCAATCAATATCGGACTTGATGGCGATATTGTTATCCAAGGTGCCGAGGTGGTATTGAACCAGCCACAACGATTAAGTGCCGGCTTTAATGCGTTTAAATGGGATGGGACTCTCTACTACACCAATTCATCAGAGAGATCTCCATCAATGCTAAATGGTCAGATTCAAATGGATGCGATCCGTATTGATGATCTTCAAAACACAATAACGCTAGCCGATATCAAAACAGTGACGATTAATGAATTTGACCTCTCTTCAGATCTAAAACTGGATATTCCACTTATCGAGATTCTGGATGTGTCTGCATTAAAAGAGCGAGACGCCGCATTGTACCGGTTAAACCAGTTGTTGATTGAACAAGTTTTATTCGACAAAGCAGAAGGTCTTGCTGCCAACCAGGTTATGTTTAATGGACAGCATCTTGATATTACAAAAAATGAAGATGGTTCCATTAAAACACTATCAAAGATCTTATCAACAGCAAATCATGGCACCGAGAAGTCATCGGATGAACCATCAAAACCAATTGCAGTTGTGATCAATCGCATTGCTGTGTCTCAGGGCAGTAGCATTCGCTTCATCGATAAAAGCGTCAAACCGGTATTTAATACAGCAACAACAATTAAACAGGTTGAAATCGCTGATATTAATACTGCCGCACCAAATCAGCCGATACTATTTAAACTGGAGACACAAATCGGTGACTATGGAAACATTGCACTCAACGGCGATGTTTTGCCTCTAAAGCAACCCATAGCATTGAATACCAAAGGCAGGGTTAAGCAGGTAGAGTTACCACCTTTTACACCCTATCTGGAGCCTGCAATAGGGTATCAACTCAGTAGCGGTATGGCTTTTGCGGATATCAATATTGACATTCATCAATCCAAGATTAATGGTGAGATGAAGATGGATATTCGTAAACTTGAACTCGAGCCATCAAACGAGGAGAAGATTGCCAAGTTCTCCAAAAAACTTTCGATGCCACTGCCTACTGCTCTGAATATTCTGCGTAAGGATGATGATAGTATTAATCTCACCTTTCCAATTTCAGGTGATCTTAATAATCCTGATATCGATATTAATGATGTGATCAACACTGCACTGAGCAAGACACTCAAAACCGGCTCGATCTTCTATCTTAAATCACTACTCCAACCCTATAGTGCAATCCTGTTTGTGGCCGGGATCGCCAAAGATCTCCTAACCGGAATATCGCTAGAGCCGGTGGTGTTTGAATCTGAAAATCTCAAGATTGATCCGACACATGAGGAGTATCTGCTCAAGATTGCAGAACTCCTGAAATCACGTCAGTTAGAGCTAAAGATTTGTAGCATCTATACCGATACTGAAAAGAGTTTGATGGAACAACAGATGAAGCCAGAGCGGGGTGAAAGCCAAGATGACTTTAAGGCGCGTGTGTTAGAACTGATGAATAGCCGAGCAAAGGGACGGGCAGAGAGCGTTAAACATTTCCTTGTACAACAAGAGGTGAATTCAGAGCAACTCTTTATCTGTTTACCTAAGATGGATAGCGATAAAGATGCAAAGTCTAGGGTTGAGTTGTTGATATAATCCTGCGGTTGCATCCGACGAATATAACCTGCACTATTTCCTTATGAGTCACACAATTACACGACTAAACGAGCGCTATGCGATTAACTGGCTATTCGATGAGAATTATCGCTCTTTTTTTAAACTCTTTTCTGAACAGATCCTTCTGCTGGAGCAGTTTACGCTCAACGATCATCGCGGTCGTGAGATGGTGTGCTTCGATATCATCGAGCGTCACAAATACACCGTAGATATCGAGCTGTCACGCCCGGTCGCCTTTCTCGACAATCTGCCAGATCTGGTGATCAACTTTCGTCTCTATTTTGATGCACGGGTGATTGAAGTTACCGGATTTCAGGGGATTAAACGTATCCCGGCCTCAATCGATTCAGACTCAGGGCAAGGTCAAAGCCATGATGATAAGCTTCAGGTGAATATGTTGTTGTATGAGCTTTTCCATCTCTGTCTAAAGAAACGCTATCGATCAAAAACACAGAAGCAGATGTTTGCTACCGGATAATCTATGAATCTTACCTCTTCACTGTTTAGTACTGAGATACTCTCTGTGTTTGCAATCATCTATTTTATTTTGATGGCCTTGGCACTCTATACCGCCCCCTGGAAAAAGGTCTCGAGTATTGAGAATGTGAATATCCTCATCGGATGGAGCGTGTTAATGGGGCTTTTATGGATCATGAAGGCAGGAATTCATGCCGGAATGACCTTTCACCTGCTTGGTGCCACACTATTTACGCTGATGTTCGGTTGGCAGTTTGCAAGCATGGCACTATCGGGAGTGCTAATCGCCACAACATTTATCAGCGGTGCAGGGGACTGGAGTGTCATACCGCTCAATGGCGTCATTATGGTCTTTCTACCGGCATTGCTGAGTACCCTGGTGCTTAAGCTGACGGTGAAATATATGCCAAAACACTTCTTTGTCTACTCTCTGATGAATGCCTTTTTATGTGCGGTATTCATGATGGGGATTGTGGTGATGTGTAATGTCTTATTGATGGTGGCTTTTGGTGATTACCGTTGGGAGTTTATTCTCTCCAAGTATCTGCCGCTGGTGCCACTGTTTATGTTCGCAGAGGGATTTTTTACCGGAATGCTCATAACCGGTATGATCCTGTTTAAACCTGAATGGGTCATGACCTTTAGTGACGAACAATACCTTAACGGTAAATAGTGATGGTGTTACTGATCGAGCTTTTTATTCTGATCTTCGTTGTTGCTTTAGTGGTCTACTTTATCCGTCCGCGTAAACCTGACAATAGATAGAGATACAATGTCTTCGATTGCCTTCCGACTTCGTGAATATGCCCGCCTGGTACGACTGGATAGACCCATTGGCATCTATCTGGTGATGTGGCCGATGCTATGGTCACTATGGATCGCTGCGGAGGGATTACCACAACCACTGGTACTCACTGTCTTTCTGATCGGAGTGGTGCTGATGCGCTCTGCCGGTTGTGCGATAAATGATTATGCCGACCGTGAGATAGATCCTCACGTCTCCCGAACAACATTACGCCCGCTTGCCGCAGGGACAATTACACCGAAAGAGGCGGTCATGGTCTTTGCGGTGCTTAGCTTGGTCTCGTTTGTATTGGTGTTGCTTATGAATCAGCTCACCATCTTGTTATCGATTCCGGCGGTGATTCTGGCGGCGAGTTATCCATTTATGAAGCGCTATACCCATCTACCCCAAGCCTATCTGGGGATCGCCTTCGGTTGGGCGGTTCCAATGGCCTTTGCGGCACAAACCGGAGTGATTGACAGTGGTTCGTGGATACTCTTTGCCACAGTCGTTTTTTGGGCATTGGCCTACGATACGATGTATGCGATCACCGATAGAGAGGACGATCTTAAGATTGGGGTTAAGTCGACTGCAATCCTGTTTGGTCGTTATGATCGTTTGATGGTACTGCTGTTTCAAATGATGGTACTACTCACACTCTATATGGCTGGAGAACATTTTAATCTAGGCATTGTGTATCAGGTCGGTTTGGGATTGTCGTCCCTGTTTTTTCTCTATCAGCAATACTTGATTCGTCATCGTGATCCTCAGTTAAGTTTTCAGGCGTTCTTGAACAATCACTATTTCGGGATGGCGATCTTTATCTCGATACTGTTCGATTACGGGACAGCAGTTTAACAATGAATCCAATCGAGTTATCCCTCTTCTCCAGCCGTATTGAAGCCATCTGTGATGAGATGGGGGTTGTGCTACAGCGCTCTGCGTTCTCCACCAACATCAAGGATCGGCTCGATTTTTCCTGTGCGATATTTGATGTCAAAGGAGAACTGGCTGCACAGGCAGCTCATATACCGGTTCACCTCGGCAGTATGGCCTATGCGATGGCGGATATTGTTTCGGCATTAACGTGGCAACAGGGGGATATGGTGGTGGTTAACGATCCTTTCCTCGGAGGAACCCACCTACCGGATATCACCGTCATTGCACCACTGTTTATCCAGGATGAACTTGTCGCCTTTATCGCCAACCGTGCTCACCATGCCAATATCGGAGGGTGCAGCCCCGGTTCAATGCCGATCTCCCAATGTCTGGAAGAGGAGGGCGTTGTTATTCCTCCAACCTATTTGATGCGTCGAGGTGTGGTTGATCAAGCATTTATGGATACGTTAATCGAAAAAACCGGAGGCGGGATCGGCTTTGAAGGCGACTTTACTGCCCAAATGAGCGCCAATCACACTGGAAATAAACGGTTATCTTTACTTATTGAGCAGATGGGGCTCGAGAAATACAGACAAGGTTTATCAGCACTCAATGATTATGCTGAGAAACTCGTAAGTTCGGTAATTGACACCTTCCCGGATGGTGAATACAGCTTTTGTGACTATCTGGATGATGATGGGCTCGGCCATTATGATCTGCCCATTCAGGCGAAGGTGACGATCAATGCCACAAAGGTACATGTTGATTTCACTGGCACAGCGCCGCAAACCAAGGGCAATGTTAATGCGCCACTCTCTGTTGCGGCAGCGGCGGTTTTCTATGTCTTTCGCTGTTTGATGCCACCACAAACACCGGCAACAGCCGGCGCGTTTCGTCCGATAACGATTGAGGCACCTGTTGGATCACTCTTAAATGCCCAGCGTCCGGCTGCGGTCGCGGCAGGTAATGTTGAAACCAGTACTCGGGTTGTTGATGTGATTTGCGGTGCTTTGGCACAGGCAATCCCCGATAAGATTCCGGCTGCCAGTCATGGAACAATGAATAATCTCGCCATGGGGAGCATTGAGGGTTCACGTTGGGACTATTACGAAACCATGGGAGGCGGTATGGGTGCAGGAGCGCATGGCGGTGGTCTGAGTGCGGTGCAAACCCACATGACCAATACCCTCAACACCCCGATAGAGGTGCTGGAGATCAACTATCCGGTACGAGTGAATCAATACTCAATCCGATACGGATCAGGAGGGAGAGGGCTAAAAAATGGCGGAGATGGTTTGATTCGTGAATATCAATTTCTGTCACCCACAGACGTTACACTCTTAACCGAGCGCCGCCGTCATCAGCCTTGGGGGCTTAATCAGGGGCTCCCCGCTAAATGTGGAATCAATCGATTAAACGGTAAGGTACTACCACCAAAGGCATCATTTAAAGCTAAGGTAGGCGATGTGCTTACGATTGAAACCCCCGGTGGTGGTGGCTATGGCCGCCCGACACTGGCACCGATTGAGGAGATCTCCTGATGTGTGGTATTTGTGGTGAGATTCGGTTTGATGGTGTTCAACCACAACAGCAAACACTCAAGCGAATGCTGCAAAGGTTGGAGCGTCGTGGACCAGATAATGAGGATCTGCTCATCAACGGTCAGACAGGTCTTGGGCATCGTCGTCTTGCGATTATCGATCTCAATCCCCGCGCCAATCAGCCGATGGTCGATAGCGAAAACCATCTCACAATCGTCTTTAACGGAACAATCTATAACTATCCGGCACTACGTCAGGAGTTGATCCACCTCGGAGAGCGCTTTAATACCGATGGCGATACCGAGGTGATCCTCAAGGCCTATGCCCAGTGGGGTGAGGCGTGTGTTGAACGCTTAAGCGGGATGTTTGCGTTTGCGATATGGGATCAGCAGCGGCAGCAACTGTTTGCAGCCCGTGATCGGATGGGTATCAAGCCATTCTACTACAGCCGTGGTAACGGCTATTTCCGTTTTGCCAGCAACACCCAGGCACTTCTGTCAGCAGGGGATGTTGATAGCAGCATTGATCCGCTTGGGTTACACCACCAGTTTACCCTTCATGCTGTCATTCCCGCACCAAACACCATTCTCAATGGCATACGCAAGCTCAATCCTGGACATACACTAACGATAAAGGCCAATGGAGAGGAGCGGTTAAGACGCTACTGGAGTTTGAGTGCAATGCGTCCGACAGAGCCGCGAAGTGATCAGGAGTGGATTGAGGCGATCCACGAGGCACTGAAAAAATCGGTACGACGTCGTCTGGAGATTGCCGATGTACCTGTAGGTGTACTGCTCTCTGGTGGTCTCGATTCAAGCTTGTTGGTCGGATTGTTAGCCGAGCAGGGAGCTGAAAAGATCCTAACATTCTCTGTCGGCTTTGAGGATCAACCCGAAGAGAAGGGTAGCGAGTTTGAATACTCCGATCAGGTGGTGGAGATGTACAACACCATTCACCACAAATACACCATCCCCAATGAACAGGTTTTGTCACGATTACCCGAGGCGGTCAACTTTATGGCCGAGCCGATGGTGGGACAGGATGCAGTTGCGTTTTATCTGCTCTCCGAGCAGGTATCCCAAACCGTCAAGGCAGTTCAGAGCGGCCAAGGTGCTGATGAGGTCTTTGCCGGATACTTCTGGTATCCACGAATGGTGTCCGAGTCCGGTTCAGATCTGGAGCGGTTTGCAAAACACTACTTTGATCGTCCCGATAGTGAATTTGATGCAATGTTAAACCCAGAGTATCGCGGCGATAACTACACCGCTGCGACTATCGAGCGGCTACTCGCAGAGCCGGGTGCGCAGGAGTACCTCGACAAGGTTCTGAGACTGGATGTGACAACACTGATCGTTGATGATCCGGTCAAACGCGTTGATAACATGACCATGGCCTGGGGGCTGGAGGCACGGGTACCGTTTCTGGATCACGATCTGGTCGAATTGGCGATGTCGATGCCACCCCACATGAAAATCGGCCCTAAAGGGGATGATGCCAAGTATGTGCTTAAGCAGATCTCCCGTGGATTGATTCCCGATGACGTTATCGATCGCAAAAAAGGCTACTTCCCGATGCCTGCACTCAAATATGTGCGTGGTGATTTCCTGGAGTTTATGCGCGATATCCTGAACTCCGATGCCTGCCGCCAACGCGGCATCTACCAACGCAGCTATGTCGACAAGCTGCTGTCAGAACCAGACCAGCATTTCACCAAGCTGCAAGGCAGTAAGCTGTGGCATCTGGCACTACTTGAGCTTTGGCTGCAAACTCACACTGATCAGAGTTTTAAGGTGTAGCCCGGAAGCAGAGAATCGAATTCCGGGAAAATTGATCAATAATTACATCCTCCCGGATTTCGCTGCCGCTGTATCCAGGCTACATAGTTTGCGGGCTACAAAGTGGTGTCGCAATCCAGAAATGACACCCATCACTTTGATTAATGACATTATCCGAGTGTTTTAGTTGAGATCTGTTCAATAGACTCTATATTAGGTTGTCAATATACTGGTTTTGAACTTATTGAGGTTCCTATGGACGTTTTAGATCGAATTCGCGAGCAGGTAGAGAACAACCCGATTGTTATCTACATGAAAGGCACACCGCAAATGCCGATGTGTGGGTATTCCAGCCGTGCTTCTCAGGCGATGCAAAACTGTGGAGTGGAGTTTGCCTATGTCAATGTACTGGCAGATCCCGAGATCTTCGAGAATCTCCCACGCTATGCCGACTGGCCCACCTTCCCGCAGATCTACGTTAATGGCGAGTTGATTGGTGGTCACGACATCCTGATGGAGATGTACCAGAAGGGTGAGCTTCAGCCACTGCTGCAAGAGGCCGCAGCAAGCGCCAAGAAGGCAGAAGCCTGAGTCAAAATCCTGAACTGAAAAAGCCGCGATTATCGCGGCTTTTTTTGTTTTCAAGATCAGGAAAATTGATTTAATAATTGGGTAGTTGTTTATTTAAGCAAACCCATTATTAAATGTTGATTGATGGCTCTCTAAACTGGTGCTATAAAAGGACCTGTTAAATAGTGCTTTTGGTGGTGCCATGAATATCAAGTTTTCCGAAGACATTGTTCCTCTTTCCGATTTAAAGGTTAATCCTGGCAAGGTGGTAAATCATGCCAAGGAGTGTCATCGACCTGTCTTGCTAACAAGTCGTGGCAGGGGGGTTGCCGTTGTTCAGGGACTGGAAGAGTATGAAAGGATTGAAGAAGAGCGAGCCTTCTATAAAGCGGTTGCACAGGGAATGATGGATGTAAAAGAGGGTAATGAGTATTCCCTGACTGAAGCGAAAAAAAGATTAGGAATTAAGTAATGAAGGTTAAGATTACTCATTCAGCTTTGGGTGATCTTGAATCTATCAGGGAATATTACAAATCACAGGGTGTACCGCATAACGCTGAACGGTTTATTGCTGAAATCTTCGAGCATCTCAAGCTTTTAACCAGTAACCCTGACATAGGGCGGATTGTGCCAGAGTTTGATAGTGAGAATATTCGTGAACTGATTCATTCTCCCTTTCGGGTTGTCTATTCAAAGGATGGTTCTACACTTCACGTTATCAGGGTTTGGTGTAGTGAAAGATTGCTAAGGCTGGATGAAAATCAAGGTAGTTGAGCCATTCTCTGTAGCAGTTCCTCCGGTATCTCCGGTCTTCCTCTACTATTCAATACCGTCCCAATCACCTTTGCCTGTAGTGCCAGTTTTTGATCGCTGTTGCGGATAATATCCTGATAGAAGGCAAAGCGGATCTTTGACTCTTGCCGCATATTTAACCCAACGGTAAATTCATCACCACTGGTGAGCGGTGCCTTGTAGTCCAGCTCAACCCGTACCACCACCATGTTGTTACCACTACGGGCGAAGTCGGCAAAGTCGATGCCTATCGATTTAAGGTACTCATGGCGTATATGTTCCAGATAGTTCTGGTAGACGCTGTTATTGACATGACCGTTCATATCGCACTCGTAGTCTCGCACCTGCATTAGTGCTTTATACGCATAGGATTCCATCGGTAGTACCTTTTTAAATTTGTGAAGATTAAAGATTAGCTGGTTCTGATCCGAATGAGTTTTATTCGAAATCGAACCCTTTTTCACGGAAGATCTTTGTGCAGGCGTCAGCAACTTGTGCATCATATTTTGTGCCACGGCCATTTTGAATCTCTTCCAGTGCCATATCGATACCAAGCCCCGGACGATAGGGGCGGTGTGAGACCATCGCCTCTACCACATCAGCGACGGCAAGGATGCGCGCTTCTAAAAGAATGTCGTCTCCTGAGACTCCATCTGGGTAACCGCTCCCATCCATCCGCTCATGATGCTGTTTTACAATACGAGCTATTGGCCATGGAAAATCGACATTTTTGAGTATTTCGTATCCAGCGTTGGCATGAGTGCGGACTAATGGCATTTCAACATCACTTAATCGACCCGGTTTGCTCAGTATCTCGGCCGGGATAGCAATCTTGCCAATATCATGGACTTGTCCTGCTAATGAAACCATTTGAATCTGAATCTCATCTAAACCGACCTCTCTTGCAATGACTTCGGCTAATGCCGCGACGCGACGTTGATGCCCAGCAGTGTAGGGATCACGTAGGTCAACCGTGTTTGCCAATGCCTGAATGGTTGCCTCCATGCTTTTTTGAAGCTGATTTAAGAAACTCTCTCTCTCTATCTTGGCTCTAAGGGTATAAACGCCATAACTGATATTGCCTGCCATTTCAGAAAGGAGTTCAGTCACCTCTTTCCCAAAATTTTGCGCATCTGATGAATAAATAGACAACACCCCAAATACTTCATCCTCTAAAAGGAGAGGGAGTGAGATAGCTGAGCGATAGTTGTGATCCTTCATCCATTGTTGCCATGATTTACAGTTCGCGTCTTTCAAATTCTGGATCACCTGAATTTGACCGGAATTGATTGCTTTAATGGCAGGTCTACAGGCATGTGACTTACTTGTTATCTGGATATTGGTTCTATTGTCGATGTGCTCTTTTGGTATTTGGCCATATTCTGCTTCGATATGTATGGTTTGATCCTCACCGAGAATACCCACCCATGCTAATGGAAACTCTCCTTCCTCAATGACAATTTGGCACATGCTCTGATAGAGAGAGTGCTCGTCTTTTGCATGAACCATTGACTCATTGCATGAGCTTAAGACGCGTAAAAATCGGTTAATACGCATTATCTCTTGTTCAGCCAGTTTACGTTCCTCAATGTTATGCGAAAGCCCAAGGAGATAACGTTGTTGTTGAAACTCAAAATAACTTACGCTGACCTCGACCGGGTAGCGCTTGCCGTCACTGGTGATGTGTTCACCATCAAACAGCAGGGTTCTTTTTTTCTGGATGTCTCGCCACCTTTCGCCCCACTCTTCCTGCAAAATCTCAGGTGCAATCTCCCAAATATTCATGGAGGTCAACTGCTCATTCGAGTATTTCAGACCATGACATGCTTGATTATTGGCATAAATAATCTGGCCATCCTCGTTGATAAGAATCGCCTCTTCATGCATCTGGTTAAGCGCAAAATTCAATAATGAGAGTTGGTGTTCGCTCTGTTTCCGTTCTGTGATGTCCTGATGTGTTCCGACACGTTTGATCTCCTTGCCGTTTTCATCTTCAATGCGTATCCAACGGTTATGGATCCAGCGAATCTCTCCGTCAGGTCGGATGATTCTGAACTCTTGTTCAAACTCTTTAGCAGTATTGGTAGACCGCTTCATGTCATCTGATAACAACGCTCTATCATCAGGATGGATTAAAGAGAGCCCCAATTCTATGGTTGGTTTTTGAGGCTCAATACCGAGGATATTAAAAAACTCTTCGGACCAAAATATCTCGCCAGTCACCATGTCGTGCCACCAGTTACCGATCTTTCCAATACGTTGGGCTTCTAACAGATGCTGTTCGTTCTCACGTAAAGATTGCTGAGTTTGCAGCATGGATAAACCATCGGTCAGTCGTCTACCAATCTCCTCAAACAGGTGTTCTTCATCTTTGGTCCAGTTACGAACATACGAGCATTGAGTTATCGACAACCCCCAGGCTTTATCAGTTTTCAGGAAAAGCGCCATCCCAATCCCTGTTTTATCGCCAAAGGCCTGGTTATCTTCAGGTACAGGGAAGTCTGTTCCAATGCCAAAAGCAACCGGGCGTTTTGTTTCAAGTGATACACGATGCATCTTGGCGACTTCCGGGGTCATGGGCATACTCATTCCAACAAACATCAACCCCGGATAATCCGGTGTAGTATGCTCCATAGGGACATACCAGCTCTCAGCATCAGGATCACATGGATAGACCAACGAAGCTCGATCACAATCAAAGATGGAAAGTATCTCCTTAAGTACATTACTGAGCATCTGTTTAAGATCGTTCGTTCCGACGATAGCGGTATTTACACGATTCAAGCTTTTCAGGAAGTGAAGGTGGGTTTGGTTAATCGACTGAATTCGTTTCTGTTCATTGAGGTCAACAAAGGTCACAATGACCTCAGAGATCTTTTTGTTTTGATCGAATACCGGCTCAGCATCAACCTGAACCCAAATATCGCCTAAGTGCTTTGGGCGTTGAATGCGTATGATGACGTTATTAATGGGCTGTTGGTGATTCAGGACTTGATTAACAGGGTATTCGTCGAGTGAAAATGGGGTGCCATCTTCGTGAAAGAATTGCCAAACCGGATCAATTGCCATTTTTCCACGCAACTGATCTTCTGATAGACCAAGTATTTGTTGAGCCATGGAGTTGGCAAGAAGGATTTGCGAGTCCGAACCATGAATTACCACAGCCGTGTTGATATAGGGTGTATCAACTTTGGGTGAGTCGCTCATAGATGACTCGAAGCAGATTGTTGAGTATGTGTTAACATTTTTCTAACCTAAAACCGTGCCAAACCCAACATAAGCCTGTTTCTTGAAGAAAATGCTCATGTATCATATTGAGTATATACCACATCAAATAGATGCACACCCAAGGGCTTGTTTATGAGTAAAAAACATCAAAAAGTGTTGTCAGCGATATTTAGTGATCATCCCAGTAGCAACATTCATTGGCATGAGGTTGAATCGTTGTTAATCCACCTTGGCGCACAAATACGGGAGGGGAAGGGAGCAAGTGTGGTGTTTATTATCAATGGCAACGAGTTTACATTACACCGAGGTCATCACAGTGCCACAATGTCTAAACCATCGCTGCATCAGTTAAAAAGAGACCTTGAATCATCCGGTATCGATCTCAACTAATAGTTATCCCATTGCATTACGGCGCCATTAGTGCCGTTAACGGTTTTAAGAGTTGATAAATATGAGTCCATTATTGATAGCGGTCATTTCGGTTGTTGTTTTAATCCTTACGATGCAGTATCTGGTCTATCGCTCTGCACGTAAACATCGTGGCGAGAACGCGCCAGAGGTGGGGGGCGAGATTGGCGAGCGGATTAAAGCCATGGACAATGTTGTGCTCTACTTTACCAGTGCCGCTTGTGGCATCTGTAAACCGGTGACACCAATCGTTGAGAACCTAGAGAAGGAGGGCAGGAACATCATCAAGATCGATATTGCAAATAGTATGGATGTTGCCAGAGCCTTTAATATCAAAGCGACACCGACCTGGGTGATGATTAAATCCGGTGTGATCGACGACATTATGCTTGGCGCTAAAAATGGTCGGGCAATCATGGAGATGCTTGACTCAATTGATGAGCGCTAACCATTCGATAAATCGATGAACCTGTCAGAAAATTTTTAATAATCACGCTTTTGTGCTTGTCGATATCCTCGGAATTCTGTAGTTTCACCCCATGAATTATCCGTTCGTCCACCTGCATGTTCACTCTGAATTTTCCCTCTCTGATGGTTTGGTACGCATCAAACCGTTAGCAAAAACCGTTGCCGAAATGGGTATGCCTGCCGTTGCCTTGACCGATATGAGTAATCTTTTCGGTTTGGTAAAGTTCTTTAACGCCACTCGAAATACCGGTGTAAAACCGATAGTAGGTGTTGAACTCTATTTGGAGGATGAGGAGTCAACCAATCCCAGTCGAATTGTACTGTTGTGTAAAAACCGGGAAGGCTACCAAAACCTAACGCGTATCGTCTCTCAGGGGTATATCTCCGGTCAGGTTCGAGGGATCCCGATCATCAAATATGAGTGGCTGTCGCACTATAGTAAGGGGTTGATCGCGCTCTCTGGCGGACGCGACGGTGACGTCGGACGTGCCTTACTTGCAAATAACCGTGAATTAGCCGCAGAGCGGGTGACATGGTATTTGCGCTATTTCGGTGATAGCTATTATCTGGAGTTGACCCGAACAGGGCGAGAGAACGAAGAGCGCTATCTGCATGAGGCTGTTTCACTGGCAATGCAACTTAAAGTGCCAGTTGTTGCGACCAATGATGTGCGCTTTATCCATAGTGAAGATTTTGATGCACATGAGGTGCGTGTCTGTATTCATGAAGGGCGGACGCTTGACGATCCGCGTCGTCCCCATCACTACTCAGCACAGCAGTATCTGCGAACCCCAGAAGAGATGTCGGAGCTGTTTAGCGATATCCCTGAGGCATTAATAAACAGCGTGGAAATCGCAAAGCGCTGTAATGTCGAGTTGACCTTGGGCACCTACTATCTCCCGGATTTCCCGATACCGGATGGATTAACCATTGATGACTATTTCAGAAAACTCTCGCGAGAAGGATTAGAAGATCGGCTCAGCAAATTGTTTGATCGCAATTCCAGTGATTTTGCAGAGAAACGAAAGCCCTATGATGAGCGGTTGGAAATAGAGCTGAAGGTGATCATCGATATGGGATTCCCCGGCTACTTCCTTATCGTTGCCGACTTTATCCAATGGGCAAAACGCAATGCGATACCCGTGGGGCCTGGACGAGGCTCTGGAGCCGGAAGCCTGGTTGCCTATGCGTTACTCATTACTGATCTCGATCCTCTTGAATACGACCTGCTGTTCGAGCGATTCCTCAACCCGGAACGTGTCTCGATGCCCGACTTTGATGTCGACTTCTGTATGGAGGGGCGTGACCGCGTAATCGATTATGTTGCTGAGCATTATGGTCGTGAGAAGGTATCGCAGATCATTACCTACGGCACAATGGCGGCTAAAGCGGTTGTGCGTGATGTTGGACGGGTGCTCGGGCACTCCTACGGTTTTGTTGACCAAATCGCAAAGTTGATTCCATTTGAGGTTGGCATCTCGCTTAAAAAGGCGATGGAGCAGGAACCGATGCTTGCGGATCGCTATCAGGATGATGAGGAGGTGCGGGATCTGATCAACATGGCGCTCAAGCTTGAGGGGATCACCCGTAATGCCGGTAAACATGCCGGAGGCGTGGTTATCGCTCCTACCGAGTTAACCGATTTTGCACCGCTCTACTGTGAAGAGGGTGGACAGAGCATCGTTACCCAGTTTGATAAAAACGATGTCGAGTCTGTCGGGCTTGTGAAGTTTGACTTTTTGGGGCTGCGAACACTGACCATTATCGATTGGGCGATTGCCAATGTGAAAAAAGCCTTCGGTGATGAGATCGATATCACGACGATCCCACTTGCAGATCGCAAAACCTTTGAGCTGCTTAAGGCTTGCAAAACCACAGCAGTGTTTCAGCTTGAGTCCCGTGGCATGAAGGAGTTGATCTCGCGCCTGAAACCCGACTGTTTTGAAGAGATTATCGCCTTGGTCGCGCTTTTTAGACCGGGGCCATTGCAGTCAGGAATGGTGGATAACTTTATCAATCGAAAACATGGTCGCGAGAAGGTCTCTTATCCAGATGAAAAATATCAGCATGAATCCTTAAAAGAGATACTCGAGCCGACCTACGGCATTATTCTTTATCAAGAGCAGGTGATGCAGATCGCCCAGGTACTTGCGGGTTATTCGCTTGGTGGAGCGGATCTGTTGCGTCGGGCGATGGGTAAAAAGAAACCGGAGGAGATGGCAAAACAGCGTGCGGTATTTGAATCGGGGGCTGAGAACAACGGTATCGATGGCGAACTGGCGATGCGAATCTTCGATCTTGTTGAGAAGTTTGCCGGATATGGCTTTAACAAATCGCACTCTGCGGCTTATGCGTTGGTCTCCTATCAAACGGCTTGGCTAAAGGCGCATTATCCGGCGGCATTTATGGCGGCGGTACTCTCAGCAGATATGGATAATACCGACAAGGTGGTTACGCTCATCGATGAGTGTCTGTCGATGGAGTTAAACGTCATGCCACCGAATGTTAATCATAGTGATTACCAATTCAAGGTTTTACCGGACAACAGCATTGTCTATGGCCTCGGCGCGATAAAAGGGGTCGGAGAGGCCGCGATAGAGGGCATTGTGCGTGAACGTGAGCAGAACGGGGAGTATAAGGATCTATTTGAGTTCTGCCGCCGTATTGACCTTAAAAAGGCGAATCGACGGGTTCTTGAGGCGCTTAATCGTGCAGGAGCTTTGGATACAATCTCTCCAAACCGGGCAACCACAGCAGAATCGCTGCCACAGGCACTGGCACTTGCCGAGCAGGATCTGAGAAATCAAGCCAATGGAATCGATGATATGTTCGGCTTTTGTGATACGCATCTAAAAGAGAGTCCAGCGAGCTATAGCTGTGTTGATGAGTGGGATGAGGAGATCCGGCTCTTCGGCGAGAAGGAGACGCTCGGACTCTATCTCACCGGACATCCGATTGATCGCTACTTGCCGGAGTTATCCCGTTTTATCACCTCAAGAATTGATCGATTAAAGGCTGCAAAAGCAACCGTAGTCATTGCAGGGTTAGTGACCCAGATCCGCACTGTAAACACCCGAAAAGGGGATCGCATGGCGATTGTCACGATTGATGATAAAAGTGCACAAATCGAGGTTGCAGTCTTTCCTGAGCACTACCTCCGTTGTCGGGATATGCTAAGTCGCGACAATATCATTGTGATTCAGGGAGAGGCGAGTACGGATGAGTACTCTGGCGGCCTAAAGTTACGAGCCGATGAGATTTACGATATTGAAGCAGCCCGAGAGCACTATCTGAAATCTGTGGTTGTCACGATTGAGCAATCGCGAATCAGTGACACCCTAAATCATGACCTGCAAGCGCTCATCAGTCGCTTCAATGATGGCTTGATACCGATTTATATCGATTATCATGGCGCAGATGCTGATGCCACGATGCTCCTTGGCAATGAGTGGAAGGTGAAGCCAAGTGATCAGTTTTTACAAAATATTCATCAGCTTATGGGTGAGGATAGCGTCAGATTAGAGTATGATGCCGATATGAGCTATCAGCACAGCAGCTGATTACAGGACAAAAAAGTTGATTGTTTGAATCATAACAATCGCTATAATTCGCAACTACATCGGGTCAGACCAAGAAAACCTAAAAAAACGAGCCATGAATTTAAATTTTCTCGAATTTGAACAGCCTATCGCCGAGCTTGAAGCCAAGATTGAAGAGCTTCGCTATATCACCGATGACTCCGAAATAAATATCGGTGAAGAGATCACCCGTTTACAGGCAAAAAGCAAGAGCCTGACGGAATCGATCTTCTCAAACCTCTCTGCGTGGCAGATTTCACAGTTAGCGCGTCATCCGCAGCGCCCCTATACCTTCGACTATATTGAATCGATTTTCACCGATTTTGAGGAGTTACACGGGGATAGAGCCTTTAAAGATGATCAGGCGATTGTAGGTGGTCTGGCGCGTTTGGATGGTCGTCCAGTGATGGTCATTGGGCATCAAAAAGGGCGCGACACCAAGGAGAAGGTATTGCGTAACTTTGGAATGCCTCGCCCTGAGGGCTATCGTAAAGCGCTGCGTCTGATGCTGATGGCAGAGCGTTTTAAGATGCCGATCATCACCTTTATTGATACTCCCGGAGCCTATCCTGGTGTTGGCGCTGAAGAGCGTGGTCAAAGTGAGGCGATAGCCCGAAACCTGTTGGTTATGTCGAAGCTTAAAACCCCAATTATCTGTACCGTTATTGGCGAAGGCGGATCCGGTGGTGCCTTGGCGATCGGTGTGGGTGATCGTGTGATGATGCTTAAATACAGTACCTACGCGGTAATCTCACCGGAAGGATGTGCCTCTATTCTATGGAAGAGCGCAGAGAAAGCCTCCGATGCTGCTGAAGCGATGGGGATCACATCTGAGCGACTACTTGAATTAGGGCTAATCAATCGTGTGATCCCTGAGCCGCTTGGTGGCGCCCATCGCGATCCATCCAGGATGGCAAAAACGCTCAAACAAGCACTGATTGAGAATCTTGAGTATTACGACAACATTGATGAAGAGACAATGCTCAAAGAGCGCTATGAGCGCCTGTTGTCATTCGGTAACTACAGCGAATAACGATTTCGTCTATCCATGAAGTGTAGTGAGGTGGGAATATGGCACAATGCTTTGAACCTGCGTCGCTACACTCTCGATTAAAACTCTTTGTAAATAAACAGCGCTGGATTGTCGGCTACAGTGGTGGTGTCGATTCAACGGTGTTGCTCTATTCATTACTCCAACTGGCTCAAAGCGAGTCACTTCCGCCCATTCTTGCACTTCATGTGAATCATCATATCCACCCTGATTCTGCGATTTGGGCTAAACAGTGTGAAGAATTTTGCGCGAATCTCAAGATTGAGTGTCAGATTCACGATGTCATCGTGGATCAATCACATCCTAAAGGTTTAGAAGCTGCGGCTCGTGAAGCCCGCTATCAGGTCTATACCCAGGTCATCACCAGCGATGATCTACTGTTATTAGGCCACCATTTGGATGACCAGGCAGAAACGCTACTCATCCAGACCTTCCGTGGCGGAGGCGTACATGGCTTGGCCGCAATGTCTTCGCTTCGAGAGATTGGAGCCGGGCAGATGCTGCGACCGCTATTAGAGACAACACGATCAATGATTGAATCGTATGCGAAACGTGCCGGTTTGACGTGGATTGAAGACCCATCAAATCAGAGTCATCAACACGAGCGCAACTTTATCCGCCACAAGATTATGCCGATGCTTTTGCAGCGTCGGGCTGGTGTTAACCGCGTGTTAGCTCGCAGTGCAGAACACTTTGCAGAAGCGGCACAGCTACTGGATGAACTGGCTGAACATGACCTTGAACAGGCTAGTGAGGGTGGGCTGACCGTTATTAATCTCGATTCTATTCAACAACATAAGCCGTCTCGTCAAGATAATCTTCTTCGTTATTGGGTTTATCGGTGTAGCGGTAACTATCCAAGTAGCCAGCAGCTAAAGGCTCTGAAAAATGACGTTATTGCGGCCAAGGTGGATGCTCAACCGCAACTCCAATTTGGTGATTATCAGGTTCGGCGGTTTCACAATCACCTCTATTGGCTACCTCAATTGCCGCAACCACCAGTAAGTTACCCAATCGGAATCGACAAACCTGTGATTGAGTTGCCTCAAGGGTGCGGAACACTTGAGTTAAAAACAGAGATCGGCAACGGGCTAAGCCTCAAACATCTTAAACAAGCATCAACTATTGAGGTGATATGGCGCAAGGGCGGAGAGTCGCTACTGCTAAAGGATGGTCACCACCACCGGCTCAAGAAGCTCTATCAGCAGCAGAATAGTCCACCGTGGGAGCGAGATCTGCGACCTATGATCGCGATTAATGGTGAGATTGTTCAGATCGCCTCACTTTGGAGTCATGCAAACTATGAAGCAAAAGCCGATGAGCCAGGACTCCAATTTTACTGGTCATATTCAGGCGAAATCGCCTTAACTGAGTATTGACAATCATCTATTTTCGAATAAATCGCTAATAGTCATAAAAATATGGTTAATGGAGGTTCTATCCCATTGAAATAGTTATTCAAAACAAGGACAATTAACCCCCGTCTGAAACCAACTAAAACCTCGCAACTTCTGCCCTATTTATGACTAAATATGTGTTTATTACAGGCGGTGTGGTCTCTTCCCTTGGAAAGGGAATCGCATCTGCATCATTAGCAGCAATCCTGGAGGCCAGAGGCCTCTCTGTCACTCTCTTAAAGCTTGACCCCTATATCAATGTCGATCCTGGAACTATGAGTCCATTTCAACATGGTGAGGTCTATGTGACGGAGGATGGTGCAGAGACTGATCTCGATCTGGGTCATTATGAACGCTTTGTGCATACAACAATGCGCCAGAGCAATAACTTCACAGCAGGACGTATCTACGAAACCGTCATTCGAAAGGAGCGCCGTGGCGACTACCTTGGCGGGACTGTTCAGGTCATTCCTCATATCACTGATGAGATTAAAGCCTCTGTAATGAAGGGTAGCGAAGGCTATGATGTGGCAATGGTGGAGATCGGCGGAACCGTTGGCGATATTGAGTCACTACCGTTTCTGGAAGCGATCCGTCAGATGGGTGTAGAGCTTGGGCACGATAATGTCCTATTCATGCACCTGACCTTATTGCCATACATTCCAACAGCAGGTGAGTTGAAAACCAAGCCGACACAGCACTCTGTAAAGGAGTTGCGCTCAATCGGTATTCAACCGGATGTCTTGATCTGCCGCTCAGATCATCCGTTGCCGGATGAGGAGCGTCGCAAGATTGCACTGTTTACCAATGTCGAAAGCCGAGCAGTTATCTCTGCAATTGATGTGGATACGATCTACAAAATCCCCGTTGATTTACATGCACAGAAACTTGATCAGATAGTCTGTGAAAAATTAAAGCTCAGTGTACCTCCAGCCGATCTTGGTGAGTGGCGAGCAGTGATTGATGCGCTTGAGAACCCCAATGGTGAGGTCACTATCGCAATGGTCGGCAAGTATGTTGATCTAACCGAAGCCTATAAATCACTCTCTGAATCACTCATTCATGCCGGGTTGCATACCCGTACTAAGGTAAAGATTATCTATATTGATTCAGAAGATCTCGAAACCGAAGGGCTTGATGTACTTAGCTCTATGGACGCGATTCTGGTTCCTGGTGGTTTTGGCGAGCGCGGTGTTGAAGGCAAGATTGCCGCAGTAAGATATGCCAGAGAAAATGGTGTGCCATACCTCGGTATCTGTCTCGGAATGCAGGTGGCCGTAATTGAATATGCAAGAAATGTCGCCGGACTCGAAAATGCTCACAGCTCTGAATTTAAATCAGACTCACCCCATCCGGTGATTGGATTGATTACTGAGTGGACAACCGCAACAGGCGATGTCGAAAAGCGTAGTAAAGAGTCCGATCTTGGTGGCACGATGCGACTAGGAGGACAAGTCTGTCGTTTAAGTGATTCAAGTAAGGTTAAAGCGCTCTATGGTAAAGATACGATTATTGAGCGACATCGTCATCGCTACGAGTTCAATAATCAATACCGCCAGGTTTTGAATGAATCGGGAATGCGGTTTACAGGTGTTTCAGAAGACGGCTCTTTAGTGGAGGTGATCGAATTGGATGATCATCCTTGGTTTGTTGCTTGTCAGTTCCATCCTGAGTTTACATCTACACCACGAAAAGGACATCCGCTATTTAGTGGGTTCGTGATGGCTGCCCGTGCAAAACGTGGAGTTTAGGATTAATGGAACTATGTGGTTTTAAAGTCGGGGTTCAACTACCACTGTTTGTGATTGCAGGGCCGTGTGTTATTGAGTCCGAGCAACTCATCATGGAGAGTGCCGAGAGACTTAAGACCATCACTGACGACCTTGCGATTCCATTTATTTTTAAATCATCTTTTGATAAGGCAAACCGTACCTCTACAAGTAGCTTTCGTGGGCCGGGTATTGAAGAGGGGCTACGCATATTAGAGCGAGTCAAGCAGGAGTTTGGTTGTCCGGTGCTAACCGACGTCCATGAGGATACGCCACTGGATGAGGTGGCTTCGGTTGTTGATGTGTTACAAACGCCCGCCTTTTTGTGTCGTCAAACAAACTTTATCCAGAATGTCGCTGCTCAGGGGTTGCCTGTCAATATCAAAAAGGGTCAGTTTTTGGCGCCTTGGGATATGAATAACGTCGTTGATAAAGCGCGGGAAGGTGGCAACCAACGCATTATGGTGTGCGAGCGCGGTGTCTCATTCGGTTATAACACTTTGGTATCGGATATGCGTTCATTAGTTGCGATGCGCGATACCAATGCCCCGGTTGTATTTGATGCAACTCATTCAGTCCAGCAGCCAGGTGGACTTGGTGGATCGTCAGGTGGTCAACGTCAATATGTTCCTGTATTGGCAAGAGCGGCAGTTGCCGTTGGTGTGTCAGGGCTTTTTCTTGAAACTCACCCGGATCCAGAAAATGCATTAAGCGATGGACCTAATATGGTTCCGTTATCACTGTTGCCATCGCTTCTATCTAATTTAAAGGCCATTGATTCAATGGTGAAGTCTCAAGGCTTTGATGAGCTGCATTTGACGTAATTAGAAACTAAATTGATAACTTAAATTAATGTTTGTGTGATTGGAAATTATGAGTGAATTATTAAAAACCCAAATTGTAAAAGTTACAGCACGAGAAATCATTGATTCCCGTGGTAACCCAACTATTGAGGCTGATGTTGTTCTTGCTGGAGGCGCAGTTGGTAGAGCCGCTGTTCCTTCCGGTGCATCAACCGGATCGCGTGAGGCGATTGAACTTCGTGATGGCGATGCAAATCGCTATGGTGGAAAAGGTGTATTAAACGCAGTTGCAAACGTCAATGACAAGATTGCACGGGCAATTATCGGAATGGATTCGAGTGAGCAGCGTGTTATTGATCAAACGATGATCGATTTGGATGGAACAGAGAATAAAAGCAGTCTCGGTGCCAATGCTATTCTTGCAGTATCACTTGCTAGTGCTAAGGCATGTGCTGCGTCGCACAACATGCCACTCTATAAGCTATTAGGCCTTGGTCGTCGTGAGTATGATATGCCAGTCCCAATGATGAATATCATTAACGGTGGCGAACATGCAAACAACAGCATCGACCTTCAGGAATTTATGATAATGCCTGTGGGTGCACCAACAGTTTCCGAGGCGATTCGATATGGCGCTGAGATCTTCCATGCACTGAAGAAGGTGCTAGAAGCGATGGGATTAAACACAGCCGTGGGCGATGAGGGTGGCTTTGCGCCCGATCTTCCTTCAAACGAAGCAGCGATTGAGGTGATCCTTGAGGCAATCGCAAATGCTGGATATACGGCTGGTGAAGATGTGATGATCGCGATTGATGCTGCCAGTTCTGAATTCTATAAGGATGGGAAATATATTCTCGCATCAGAAGGTAAAGAATTGACATCTGCCGAGTTTGTCGATTTTCTTGCGGATTGGGTTGAACGTTATCCAATTATCTCAATTGAAGATGGCATGGATGAGAGTGACTGGGATGGCTGGAAGCTGCTAACCGAACGATTAGGGCATAAGGTTCAGCTTGTTGGCGATGATCTGTTTGTGACCAATACCACCATCCTTAAAGAGGGCATCGATAAAGGCATTGGTAATTCGATTCTGATTAAGCTGAATCAGATCGGCACACTAACCGAAACGCTAGATGCCATCCAGATGGCTAAGGATGCGGGCTATACCGCTGTGATTTCACATCGATCAGGTGAGACCGAAGATACAACGATTGCTGATCTTGCTGTAGCCACCTGTGCAGGACAGATCAAAACCGGTTCAATGTCTCGTTCAGATCGTGTTGCTAAATACAATCGACTCCTACGCATCGAATCGTCACTTCAGTCAAAGGCGAGCTTCCCTGGAAAAGATGCCTTTTATAATCTTAAAGGGGCGTAACGTCTCTTGTATGGATAAATGAAAAAAGGAGTAGTTGCCATACTGCTGATACTGTTGGTTTTGCTGCAATATAGATTGTGGTTTGGCGACGGTGGGTTAATCAGAGTTTGGCAACTCTCTCAATCTCTTGAACAACAAAAAGAGCAGAATGCTCAATTACTGGAACGTAATCGCGCACTGGAAGCTGAGGTTATCGACCTGAAAGAGGGATTGGAGGCGATTGAGGAGCGAGCCAGAAATGATCTGGGTATGATCCAGGAGGGTGAAACCTTTATCCAGATTGTACCTTCAAAGGAAGCGAGTGAATGATACGCTACTCAACCCAACCCTGTTCCATAATCGTGATATCGGTTATCCATCATGAGTGAATCTAAACCACGTCTTTGGGCTGTGATCCCTGCTGCGGGTAGTGGAAGTCGTATGGGTTCTGCGATCCCAAAACAGTATCTGAAACTGCATAACAAAACGGTTTTAGAGCACACCATTGACTGTTTTCTGAGCCACCCGAAGATCGCAGGAGTGGTCATAGCGCTCTCTGTTGATGATCAACACTGGTCTTCACTACAAATCCAAAACGCTAAACTCAGCACTGTTGATGGTGGTGAAGAGCGTAGTCATTCAGTTCTTAATGCGCTGACATCTCTTGATACAAAGGCAGCAAATAACGATTGGGTTCTTGTGCACGATGCGGCACGTCCATGTTTGCGAAGAGAAGATATCGATCATTTAATCGCAACACTAAACGAACACGAGGTAGGAGGAGTTCTCGGCGTTCGTGTCAGCGATACAGTAAAACGGACAAATGCAAATAATGAGATTACCGAAACCGTTGATCGAACAAATCTATGGCGGGCAATGACACCACAGATGTTTAAATATGGTGTGCTTAAGCAGTCGATTGAGCGGGCGCTTCAAAACAATCAATTAGTGACTGACGAAGCCTCAGCAATCGAAATTGCAGGATTGAATCCAGTAATGGTCGAGGGACATGACGATAATATTAAGATTACCCATCCGCAGGATCTGATCATGGCAGAGCGATACTTTGAGGAGAGAGGAGCATGATTCGTATTGGTCATGGCTTTGATGTTCATAAAATCGATAATCAACCACCAATGATTCTTGGCGGGGTTGAGGTATCAAATACACATGGGCTGACAGCACACTCAGATGGTGATGTCTTGCTCCATGCGATAGCCGATGCACTCTTGGGAGCGGCAGGACTTGGTGATATTGGCCAGCACTTTCCTGATACCGATCCAAAATATAAGGGGATCGATAGTCGCACACTTCTACGTCACGTTGTTTCCCTATTGGGTGAAGAAGGGCTAGTTGTTGCTAATCTTGACTCAACGATTGTTGCGCAAATGCCAAAGATGGCACCACACATTGAAGCAATGCGCAGCAACATTGCAACGGATCTCAAGATTGATACAAAGCAAGTTAATGTTAAGGCGACCACAACCGAGCAATTGGGATATATAGGTCGTGGTGAAGGCATCGCCTGTCATGCCGTGGTTATCATCCAAAGCCGTGAATAATCAATCGTCACCCCTGCCTGAATGGGCTTACGCCTCAGCCAAACCCACCACAACGGCAACACTCAAACAGTGCCCGGAAGACTTTATCGTTATCGAAGAGCTGGGGTTCACGCCAGAAGGTGAAGGCGAGCACGCCTTTGTTACTATTGAAAAACGCAACACCAATACCGGATGGCTCGCTGATGAATTGGCACGATATGCCGGAGTGCGTCAGGTCGATGTGGGTTATGCCGGGCTGAAAGATCGCAATGCACTCACCACCCAGACCTTTAGCGTTAATCTTTCACAGGTTGCAGAGCCGGACTGGAAGGCGTTTGAAACCGACGAGATAAAGGTAATCTCTGTTGGCAGACATCCACGTAAGCTCAAGCGCGGTGTGCATCAGGGCAATCGTTTTATCCTGACCCTGCGTGATCTCGCTGGTGATATGGCAGAGCTGGAATCACGTCTGCAAACAGTTAAGGGGCAAGGCGTGCCGAACTACTTTGGAGAACAGCGCTTTGGCATTCATAGCAATAACATCACCAATGCCCGAAGAATGTTTGCCGGAGAGATCAAGGTAAAGGATCGCACCAAAAAGAGCCTCTACATCTCTGCGGCGCGATCACTGCTGTTTAATAATCACCTATCAAAACGAGTTGAAGCAGGAAACTGGAACCAACTGCTGGATGGTGATGTGCCGATGTTTAACGGCAAACAACGCCCCATTGATCCAGAGGCGTTAAAAACAGAGCCAGACCGCTTTGACCTGACCCTGTGCCACCCAACAGGACCACTATGGGGCAGTGGTGAGCTAATGAGTAGCGCAGGAGTTGCGGCACTCGAAAAGGAGCTTTTTACAGAAGAGCCAGAGCTGTGCAGGTCGCTCCAGGAACGAGGACTAAAACAGGAGCGCAGGGCACTCAGAGCATTCGCCGAAGGATTAAACTGGGAGCAGGATAGCAACACACTAAGGCTGGAGTTCTCACTGGTCAGTGGGGCTTATGCAACATCAGTAATACGGGAGTTGTTGATCGTTGCAAATTAATCTGGAGTTTGAATAAGAGTAGCCTGTAATAAAAACACCGTTATTCCCGCTGGGAAGTGGGAATCCAGTAGTTATGGACGGCAACTTATACAGATTCTCCGATCCCTGGAACTGGATCCCGGCCAATCCCTGGCCAGAATGACGAGATTCTTCTTACTTGTGTTGGTTAAGCGCCCGGAAAGATATCCTTTGATGACTGAAAAAGGGATTTAGACCACTTAAACTCATCAACCACCTGATCTAGAACATTTTTTAGCCTGTTCGTTCCTAGCGACAGAAAAACTGATAAATCTCATGCTAAGCCCTAATACATGTACAAAATATGGAACAGGTATAATGCGTCAATTGGAGCAATTTGTTAGGCAATTCGATAAATTTCGTTGCTTGATTCATTGAACAAATATACTGAAACAAACCTTGACTTACTCTCTTTAAAAGTATGATTTACCATATTATACAGGCGAACCCATGAAGGAAGACCAGATAGTTTAAATTCAAAGAAGCTAATTAATAAAACCATCTTGGTTTTATAGTTTTTACTTGATTTTAGGCTGTATAGCCGTTCTATTTCCGAAGAAACACGCTCGAAATGCTCATCCGTATTGGTTGCAGTTAACTCTGCCTTAATTTCTTTTGTTTTTCTATCTCGGTAAATTGGCCCTGCGCCGGGGGCATGACCTTGTTCATTAAGGAGTTCCATGCGCAGTGCCTCCTCATAATCGTAGCTATGGGCTATTTGTACATGCAATTCACTATCCCTAAAACCTTGTTCATAGATAACTCCGTCGGCTTCACTTCCTTCAGCAGTTGTTTCCACTTCCACTTCTAGCCCCGGACACTTAAAGGATAAAGCAAGTCGAGAAAGTGGCCGATATTCCTCAATTAATTTTTTTGCCTCACGAGTGTTTTTTGTACGCACGACTTCGCCTGGCAATTTCTCTATTTCCTGCTCTACATATTCTGAAAATTTGTAAGCGGTGTATCTCATTGCTTTTGCCTAACGCTCACCTCACTGGAAAACAAAAGCGCAGCGAAGCGGAGCTTTTGGGTTTCCGGTGCAGGTGCTTGTTAAGTTGTATACGGTGTAAGATGGTTCTCTCTCCCTGATTTCTTTGCAAAAGACTTAGAGTACTGGAATATTTTTTGAAAAAGCTGCTCATTTCCAAAAGCTTTAGCCGAAAAAGCAAATGCCAGTATTGAACGATAAAAATAGTTAACCATGTCGTCAACATGATCATCATAAAGTGGTGAAGAACATGCACCTTGTAAATGAAACTTAGGAGGATTTCCGTAGTATAACTCCATAATATGAGGTGCAGCCGCATGAACGTAGCCAGAGTAAGCCTTAGATATAGTTCTGCTCACTTCTTTACCTGATGTAGGATCATCCCCAGCCCCTCTGTCTTTGTTTATATATGATTGAATATGTTTTCTTAGAACCATTGGACGCTTCTGTGAAGACTCAATTGCTGTTTTACCTTCTTCTATTTCCTCTTCAAAGAATGCGTCCAAATAAACCTTATGCTTTTCAGTGAAATCATCGAATATTACAGCGAATGATAAATATGATATGTCTTCACTTAACTCGTCCGAAATTCTTTGTAAAGCTGCCTGCTCTTGAATTAGGCCAAGCTTATTAAGCGAATATATGGCCTGCAAACCTGTAACGACCCTTGCCAACTTTAACAGCATTGCCACATATATATTTTTCTCTTTGTATCTATAAGTATATTCGTCATCAATTGTGATCCTTGATGGCGCACCTAATTGACTCGCAAGAACATCAAACGAGTTAATCATGTTATTCAGTGCATCTTCGTATAACTCTCTCATAGAAACTTAACGTTTAAGCTAAGGGGCCACGCGGTTAGCGCGGTCCCTGCTTGAGCGCCTTGTTATGCGTTGTTTCGTTATTTAACGTATGTTTTCTATAGATTTCAGGGTAATACCAAATAAACACTCCAATGCTTAGGACTAAAGTGGTAGCCAGCCATTTGGCTGCATTATTTCTAGCAAACTCAACCTTAGATGCTAGCCAGCATGAAAATGATATAAATGCAAAAAACGTAAGCATATGAGTATTACCTACACTGTAATTAGAGCGAGACTCACTGACTGCTGTTATCACGGCATATAAATAAGAGGCATATCCAGTTATCGCAATAACAAACCAAATATCTAATAACTTTAACTTTGACAGTACTTTTTCGTTCATTGTTTTCTACGCATAACGCTAATGATATGGGGCAGCGGCGAAGCCGACGTCCCAGCCCCGAAGGGGCGACATGATTTTCTTGTTAGGCATTTTTCATTTTCTTAAAACGGCCTTTCAATGGCTTTAGCCTTTTCAGCAGTGCCTCTAAGTCACCACAATATAGCGGATAACCCTGTACCGTATTTTCGACGATTTTATAAAAACCCAATTCCCTTAGAATTCGCTCACTATTAGAGCGTTTTTTACCAAATGCTGTTTCGAACTCTTTGATCGGCATTGCATATATTTTTGTATTCTTTGGATTGACGTTTAAGTCGCTAATTATCTTCCTAAGACCAATTAAACACTCTTTGAATGCCCATTGGTTTGGTAGATTTCTATCGTTGACAGACATGAAGTTCTCCAAGTATAGAATACTTCTGTCTTCGGCCTTTCCAACCCCTATTATATCTTTTTGCGTTTTGTCTTTTTCTCGAATCTTTCCGCCTCTCACCAAATCTAATGTTGAAGCGGATATGGGTAATATTTCGCAACTCCCTACACATGCCCCGTGACTATTTACTACCACCCAAAATCCGTTAGGGTTTTTCTGATACCAAGACAGTTTCGTATGCAATGGTACAGAATCTTCATTGCCGTAGAGCTCTTTGGTTTTTAAGGCGATCCATTGAATATCTTCTTCAGTTGCTTTGCGAAGTGAATACGGTCCGTTTCGCACTTCTTCCAATAAGGGATCTAAAGCATCTGATTCCTCTTCACTTTCCTTAACTTTTTCGTCGGATTTGTTTCTGGCAAAACGAATCGCTAGCAACGCCGCCAAAATAGTCGCTAAAGCTCCGATAATTGCAGAAATGATTGTCGAGTCCATCGATACCACTATGTGTGCCTAATAGCTTGATTATGCCGACGGCACGTTTATTGACTTATGCCGACGGCACATATATTGACTTATGACGCCAATTGTTCTCATTGATTTCATCTCTTCTCCTTTTCCCTGATGTTGGCTGAGTACTGAACTTATCATTTCAGGCGTCTATTTCAAATAATTTTTTGGGCAGGGCAGTGTTGCCTGAATCAGCGCCTGGATTCTTTGCCTTTGCGTAATATCAGATAGATCGCTCTGGTTCCGCCATCGCGCGGTAGTGCCGAGCAGAAGGCGAGCACCTCTTCACGTTGTCGTAGCCAGTAGTTCACCTTCTTTTTCAGTATGGGCTCTCTCTCTGATGAGCGGTTTCCCTTGCCATGCACAATGCGGACGTAGCGCAGGCCGCGCTGTTGTGCCGATTTGAGGAAATGCACCAGTGCATGACGCGCCTCCACAACGGTGTGGTGATGCAGATCTAGCTCTGCTTCCATGAGGTATTGTCCTCGTTTTAGTTTACGCATGACGTTGTGTTGAACCCCGGCACGGCTGAATGAGAGTTGATCGCTAACGTCCAGCTCATCTGCCGCTATAGCGTCTGAGAAGAGGGTGTCGGTGTGATTCGGTTCACTCTGTGGATGATGGAGCCGTTTCGCTGTCGGTTTCTCCCGCCAGGGTTCCTGTTGATGTTGTTTGAGCGGTGTGACGTCTTTTAACTGA
The DNA here is from genome assembly GCA_050301795.1 of Thiohalomonadaceae bacterium. Taxonomy (GTDB): domain Bacteria; phylum Pseudomonadota; class Gammaproteobacteria; order Thiohalomonadales; family Thiohalomonadaceae; genus JBNKZU01. The sequence goes on from JBNKZU010000021.1 coordinate 42,319, forward strand.
CGTCGGAACTCATCCCGATCATTGTCGTTGTTCTGGTGGCGTTTTGGACACATTTTTTCAGAAATTCGGCTTCATGGTAGATGATGGGATGATATATCAAACAGGACTGGTATATTATCGCAACCTTAATGAATTGTGTTGTAACAACAAGATGCGAATTTTAATTAGTAACGATGATGGCTATCAGGCACCGGGTATTGTCTGTCTGGCCGATCACCTTTCGAATATCTCTGATGTAACCGTTGTCGCCCCTGAGCGGGATCGCAGCGGTGCCAGTAACTCCCTGACTCTTGATGCCCCGATTCGGGTTCACCAGACCGAAAATGGCTATTACCGTGTTGATGGCACTCCTACGGACTGTGTGCATCTGGCGATTACCGGATTACTGGAGCAGGATCCCGATATGGTAGTTTCCGGGATTAATGCCGGTGCCAATATGGGGGATGATGTGCTCTATTCCGGCACAGTTGCGGCCGCGATGGAGGGGCGTTTTCTCGGTTATCCGGCGATTGCGGTGTCGCTGGTGATTAATGACGGTGATGAAACTCGCCATTTTGATAGCGCTGCAAAGGTGGTTTTACAGCTTCTGGATCAGATTGAGGGGCATCCATTGCCTGCCAACACTCTGCTCAATGTCAACGTACCCAATCTGCCGTGGGAGCGGATTGAGGGAATCGAAGCGACCCGTCTGGGTAGCCGTCACCGCTCTGAGCCTGTGATTAAGATGGAAGATCCTCGCGGCAAGCCGTTCTATTGGGTTGGGCCATGTGGTAGTGAGCAGGATGCAGGCCTTGGCACCGATTTTTATGCGGTCAATCATTCAAAGGTGTCTGTAACACCGATTCATATTGATCTGACCAAACACTCACTGATTGATGATCTTGGTCAGTGGCTTTCTGGAGATGGTGGCGCATGATTCTTAACCATTCGTTTCAAGGGATTGGTATGACCTCTCAGCGTACACGCGAACGCCTGCTTGATCGGCTGCGGGAGGGGGGAATCTCGAATCAGATGGTGTTAAATGCCATTATGACGGTTCCTCGTCATATCTTTATTGATGAGGCACTCGCTCATCGCGCCTATGAAGATACTGCACTCCCGATTGGTTGTGGACAGACGATTTCGCAGCCCTTTATTGTTGCCAAAATGACTGAGATTGCGCTTGCCAGTCATCCCACCCGGATATTAGAGGTTGGAACCGGATGCGGATATCAAACAGCGGTGTTATCGACCTTGATTAAAGAGGTTTTTACCATTGAGCGAATCGAGCAGCTTTATCAACGCGCTCGAAACTCGTTAAAACAGCTCCATATCAACAATGTTGCGATGAAGTATGGCGATGGCTATAGCGGATGGCTTGAATACGGGCCTTTTGATTCAATAATCATTACCGCGGCGCCTCCGGGAATTCCACTGCAACTAAAAAAACAGTTACGTGAAGATGGTGGGGTGATGGTTTTACCGGTGGGTGATCAAAACGCGCAAGTGCTGGTAAAGATTGTCAGGCAAGGTGATGAGTATACACAGGAGGTTCTGGAAAGAGTCTCGTTTGTTCCAATGTTAAAAGGGGTAAAATAGGATTGAAGATTTTCTCAAGGTTGTATGACCGGATGTTAGAGTGGTCAAAACACCGTTATGCAACTCGATATTTAACCCTGCTTAGCTTTGCTGAGTCATCATTTTTTCCTATTCCTCCCGACGTTATGTTGGCGCCAATGTCACTCGCAACGCCCCAAAAGGCGTGGTACTACGCCTCAATAACAACACTCTCCTCAGTGTTGGGTGGCATTTTCGGTTATCTGATTGGTTTTTTGGCCTTTGGCTATATTGAGCCTTGGATTGTCGAATTGGGCTATCAGAGTCGGTTTGAGACTGTCACGCTCTGGTTTGAGCAGTGGGGGATATGGGTCGTGTTTCTCGCTGGTTTTTCGCCGATCCCCTATAAGCTGTTTACGATATCTGCAGGTGTGTTGCAGATGATGTTCATTCCATTTGTGATCGCCTCTGCCGTTGGACGTGGTGCAAGGTTTTTCATGGTCTCAGGATTGATGAAATGGGGTGGTGTTCAGATGGAGAAAAAACTACGAATCTATATCGATCGCATCGGATGGATTCTGGTTGTCGCTATTATCATCGCCTATTTTGTACTGAAGTCGTAACGATGCGTCTGTTCCTGATCCCAGCAATGTTATTGTTTCTCTATGGCTGTGGTCAGATTCAGGTCAGTGAGCATGATAATGGGTTGATTCGTCATTCAGTCTCCCGGGGTGAAACGCTCTATTCAATTGCTAATCGCTATGGGGTCGATTTTCAAGAGGTTGCTATCTGGAATCAGATCGATCCCCCTTATGAGATCTATATCGATCAAGAGCTGGTCATCATTCCCCCGTATGATCGCCTGATTCCGCTTGACGCCGATCCGGTAGTGGAAGAAGAGCCGGAAATGGTGGTCGAAAAGGCACCACCGAGCAAGCCTCCTGAGCCAGATCATAGAACCGGAAAAAGTGAGATAACCACCCAAAAAATAGCGCCAAAACACTGGCCAAAAGCGACTCAAACGATACAACAACGCAGTGGAATTACATGGCAATGGCCATATATCGGAGAGATATTAAAAGGATTTAACCTGAGAAAAGGACAAAAAGGGGTTGATATTAAAGGAAAAGTCGGTGATAAAGTGTTTGCAGCCGCGAATGGAAGAGTAATTTACAGCGGTAATAATTTAAAGGGGTACGGTAATCTATTGATTATTCGACATAATGACGTGTTTTTAAGCGCGTATGGTCATAATCGACGGTTATTGGTAAAAAAAGGGATGGAAGTTAAAAGAGGCCAAATGATTGCAGAGATGGGGATAAAAGGTAGTGCCGGTCCGGTTGTGCATTTTGAGATACGACAAA